>DATCVA010000001.1:0-5743 GCA_036567205.1 Eoetvoesiella sp.
CGGACAACCCAGCGGACTGACCCATGCGGTCGAGGTGCTGGAGTCCGTACAGGGCATTGCCCTGACCAAATTCACCAGTCGCGACGTTGTGCGCCACCCCCTGGTCGCGCGAATTGTCGAGGCCTATGAACGGGCCGGCAATCATGTCAATTAGGCTGGCTCTGGCCGTTCAGTACGGCACAGCTATGCCCGAACTACCGCGCTGGCGCTTGCGTCGCTGGGTGCAGCATGCGCTGAATGCTGTAGTAGCGCAGGATGCTGCGCAAGGCCTGCGCGGCGCCGCGTTAACTTTGCGGCTGGTCGATGCCGAAGAAGGCCGCGAGCTGAATCGGCAGTTTCGCGATAAAGACTATGCAACCAATGTGCTGACCTTTGAATACGGCCTGGACCCCGATGGCACGCTTAACGGCGATATTGTTCTATGCGTTCCTGTGCTGCGGCGCGAAGCGCAAGAGCAAGACAAAACCCTTCTGGATCATGCCGCGCACCTGACCATCCATGGCGTATTGCATTCCCTGGGATACGATCACATCGATATCGATGACGCGCTTGAAATGGAAACGCTGGAAACCGAAATCCTGAAAAAGATGGGAATTGCCAATCCCTATCAGGCATAACCATATGCCTTTCCCGTAAATGTCATAACCGCAATCGTAATTTGGGTTATGCTAAAAGTCCTTGTAACCAGTCCTGTGGACAATGTCAGAACCTAGCCCCCCCGATGCCGAGCCCCGCCCGGCAAAATCCTCATCCAAATCCTTATTAAATAAACTTGTCTCGCTAATACGTCCCGAGCCCGAAGACCGCGAAGACATCAAAGCCGTTCTCGAGGCCGCGCACGACCGGAAAGTACTTGATGGCGAAGCCTATGCCATGATTTCCGGAGCGCTCGAAGTTGCCAACCAGACTGTGGCCGACATTATGGTGCCACGCTCGAAAATGGACATGCTCGACATCAGCAAACCGTTGTCGGAAATACTGCCAGACATCATCGAAACAGGCCATTCGCGCTTCCCGATCTACGAAAACGATCGGGACAATATTGTTGGCATACTGCTGGCCAAAGACCTGCTGATGACCATCACCAACCCGTCTATCGACTTGCGCCCTCTTGTGCGCCCAGCGGTGTTTATTCCAGAAACGAAACGTCTTAACGTACTGCTGCACGATTTTCGCAGCAGCCGCAACCATCTGGCCATAGTCATTGACGAACATGGCGGCACCTCGGGTCTGGTCACTATGGAAGACGTACTCGAACAAATTGTCGGCGACATCGAAGACGAATACGATGAGGACGCTGAAAAAACCATCTTCCAGACCGGCACCAATAACTGGCGAGCGATGGGCATTACCGAAATTGCGGTATTTAACCGTGCGTTCAATACCGACTTGCCCGACGACGACTACGACACGCTGGGCGGCTGGCTAACAGCCGAATTAGGCCGCATTCCAAAGCGAGGCGACAACATCAGTTTCCAGGGCCTTAACATTACCGTCGTCGGCGCCGACGCCAAGCGCGTCTTGTGGCTGCATATCCAGCACGACGAACAAAGCGAGTTTTCTCTACCCGATGCAGCCGAGTAGTCCCTTAATGCAAACGCGCGCGCAGGCCCGCTGGAAGCGCCCGATAATACTCATACTGCTGGGCGCCATCCACGCGCTGTCGTTCGCGCCAGGGCCCCTGCCAGCATGGGCCCTGCCTTTTGTCCAGTTGATAACGCTGGCCTTCCTTGCCTATTATGTTTTCAAGGCGCACGCGGTCCGGCAGGCAGCGCTGACTGGATTTTTGTTTGGCCTGGGCAACTTCACCCTGGGGTTTTATTGGCTATACATCAGCCTGCACTTTTATGGCGGGCTTGCCGCGCCACTGGCGGCAAGCTCCATCCTTATTCTGGGCGCCACTGAAGCGTTATTTATTACGCTGGCGGTTTCCCTTGCCCGCTGGCTGACTGGCCCGCATCTAAATACGGTTTCAAGCTATCGCCGGCAATTATTGATTGCAGCCGTTTGGGCTTCGTGCTGGACCGCTGCCGAATGGCTGCGTGGGACGCTGTTTACAGGTTTTCCCTGGCTGAATATCGGCTATGCCCATGTCGAAGGCGTTTTTGCTGGCTGGGCGCCCATTGTTGGCGTTTATGGCCTGGCGTGGCTGGCGTCATTTGCCGCAGCTGCCATGGCCCTGCTGGCCTGCGCCAAAGACACCCAGAACGATGCCAGGGCTGCCGTGACTGTTGCCATCGCAGTAGTCGCCGGCCTGATCGGCATTGCATTGGCCCATATTGCCTGGTCCAGCCCGCACGGCAAGCCCATCATGGTTCGTCTTGTGCAAGGCAATGTCCCTCAGTCCGAAAAATTCGACCCGGCGCTCATGGAGCAAGGGATGGCTACTTATATGCACCTGGCGGCGCTGCCGCCCAAAGATGCAAATAGCGCACCGGATATGATTGTTTTGCCGGAAACCGTCATGCCTCTCTTCCAGGATCGTTATGCTTCTCAGGTTTGGCAGCAATGGCTGGACATTGCCGGCGAGCGCCAGGCAAGCATACTGATGGGCGTTCCCCTGCACAGCAGAATCGACGGCGCCGACCGCTACACCAACAGCGCCATTGCGTTCTCGTCCGGCACACCCTTGTCGCAGTTGCAATCCGGCAATCTGGACATGCGCTACGACAAACATCACCTGGTGCCCTTTGGCGAATTCATTCCGCCCGGCTTTCGCTGGTTTGTTGACGCCATGCGGATCCCTCTAGGCGACTTTGACCGCGGAACTACGCGTCAAGCTCTTTTCGACCTGAAAGGCCAGGTCGTTGCTCCCAATATTTGCTACGAAGACGTGTTCGGCGAAGAAATCATTCAATCCGTTCGCCCCAGCGAACAATATGGCCCCGGAGCCACGCTTCTGATTAATGTCAGCAATCTGGCCTGGTTCGGCGACTCATGGGCCCTGCGCCAGCATTTGCAAATTTCCCGTATGCGGGCGCTGGAAACAGCCCGCCCAATGATCCGGGCGACCAACACCGGCATGACAGCCGCCATCGATCCTGACGGAGCCGTGCGGGCGGTCCTGCCAGCCCAAAGCAAAGGGATTCTGGATGTTGAGGTTCAGGGCACAAGCGGGCTGACTCCTTATGTGCGCTGGGGCAATATTCCCGTCCTGGCCTGGACTGCGCTGTTTTTGCTATTTGGCCTGGCCCTGCGAGCCCGACGGAGCAGACAGTACATTTGCACGGCAAGCGAAGCCGACACACGTCGCGATTGATTTGACGCTTATTCCATTTCCAAATCAATTGTGAACACGAAGGCAAAGCGCAGACAGTACATTTGTACGGCAAGCGAAGCCGACACAGGTCACGATTGATTTGGAAATGGAATCAGGCCTCGGCCCATCTGGACTCAAGCAACTTGCCGAATCTCTGGGCGCTAACAGGTCTGGAAAACAGATAGCCCTGAGCGTAGTCGCAACCTGCGGCAGCTAGCAAAGCGAGCTGCTGCGTGGTCCCTACCCCTTCGGCTATAACCTGAAGCCCCAGCTTGTGCGCCATGACGATAATTGCTTCGCAAAGCGCCATGTCATCGGAAGCGAGCGCTAAATTCTGCACAAAGGACCGGTCTATTTTAATGTAATCAATATGGAATTTTTTAAGGTAAGACAACGACGAATAGCCTGTCCCGAAATCATCCAGCGCAACCTGTATACCTGCATCGCGAAACGCCAGCAGTTTCTCGGTAACTTCCGGGCTGACGTCCATTAATAACCGCTCGGTAATTTCAACGACGACGCTTTGTCCCGGCAGACCCAGCCCCTGCAAATATTCCAGCCAGTCATCATGACGTATGCCTTCGCTTCGGAACTGGACAGGCGACACATTGATGCTGACCTGAAAATCCGGATTGCCGCCCCTGCGCCACTGCGCAGCCTGGCGCGCGGCTTCCTTAAATACCCACTCGCCGATACTGACGATCATGCCGGTGTCTTCCGCAAAATCGATAAAGTCGGCCGGGCTGACCACGCCTTGCTGAAGATGTTTCCACCGGATTAACGCTTCGGCCTTCACTATCGCGCCAGTACTCAGCTGAACGATAGGCTGATAGTGCAATTCAAACTGCTTATCCGCCAGCGCACTGCCTATCTCGCGCGAAAGCTGGCGCCGGACATTCGCCGTTTCCTGCAAATAAGGAGTGAAGTAGTTGTACTGGTTACGCCCCGCGTCTTTGGCAGCATACATGGCTAAATCGGCATTCTTGATCAGGCTTTCAATATCCCGCGCGTCATCGGGGTAAAACGTTACGCCGATGCTAGCCGATATGTGGGCCTCGTCGCGCCCCAACACATAAGTCTTGGCCAAACGCTGCAAAATCGCCTGGCAAATGCGTCCTACTATTTCCATGTCGTCGAATTCGCCGATAATAATCGTGAACTCATCTCCGCCCATGCGCGCTACGGTATCCGATGAGCGCACGCAAGCGCTTAGCCGCTTGGCCACCTGCTTAAGCATCTGGTCACCCATACCGTGCCCCAGCGTGTCATTAATATCCTTGAAAAAATCCAGATCAAGAAACAGCAGTGCCAACCGCGACTTCGCACGCCGGGATTTAGCCAGCTCAATTTTAAGGCGGTCATGAAATAACTGGCGGTTTGGCAGGCCGGTAAGCTGATCGTAATTAACCTGATGCCAAACAAATTCATCCGACTTTTTCTTCTGGGTAATATCCGAAAGCAAACCTACCCGGCAGCGTACCGAACCATCGGCGTTATACGAAGTATGAATGCTAAGCCGCTCGGCATACTCTTCCCCATTCTTGCGCCGGCTCCATACGTCTCCCTGCCATTGGCCGCTGGAGTTAAGCGCGTTTCGCATCTGCCGGTAAAATACACGGCTATGACGGCCCGAGCTTAAGGCATTAAGCGGCTGCCCGATAACTTCGCGCAGGCTGTAACCGGTAATACGGGTGAAAGCCGGGTTAACGGTGATGATGGCGCCGCTCTCGTCGTAGATAACAATGGCTTCGCTACTATGCTCGTACACCAGCGAGGCCACGCCTGCGGAACTTTCAACGTTTTTACGCAAGGAAATGTCGAGCATGATCCCACCCACTACCGTCTTGCCGTCAATATCCAACCGGCCCGCGAACACCTCGACATCGATATAAGTGCCATCTTTGCGGCGCGCACGGCGTTCATGACGAATCTCGCGAACCTCGCCAGCCAGTATCCGTTCAATATTTTTTTCGACTATAAATCGTTCATCGTCGGCAACCGTATCGAAAATGTTCAATGACGCCACCATTTCGATGCCATCGTATTGAAGCATTTCGGCCAGCCTGGCGTTTACAAATCGAAACGCGCCGTCTTGCACAACATACACACCAACAAGAGCACTCTCGGCAAACTTGCGAAATATGGCCTCAGCCTGGATCGGTTTCTGCATCAGCAAGGCCTACCTTTGAATTAATTGCTTACTCATATTGATGGAACCCGGCAGTTAAAAGATTAAGTATTACATTAGCCAGAGCCGTGAAGAATAAAATCAGGTAGAAATTAATGCAGAATCGTTAAAAAATAGCGACATTTCCAACGCAAATCGGCAAAAACAGCTATCGACTGTCAAGGCAAAGTAGAAATGTCCGGTTTTCTCCCAAGTAGAAATGTCCGGTTCAGGTGACTGTCGGGGGTTGATGTTGCGGGTTGGGGGTAGCGCTTGCCCAGCGCTTCCAGGGGTGTGTTTTGGCCGGTCGCTGTCGT
>DATCVA010000002.1:0-37935 GCA_036567205.1 Eoetvoesiella sp.
GGGCCGCCGATATTGGCAATATCGGCGAAGTTGGAACGCAATTGTTCCTGGTAGGCGTCTTCAAGCGGCAGGCGCCAGGCCGTATCATTGGTGTCCTTACCCGCTTTCAGCAAGGCATCGGCCAGCGCATCGTCTTTGGTAAATAAACCAGTATTGACATGCCCCAGCGCAACGATGCAGGCGCCTGTCAGTGTGGCAATATCGATAACGGCAGCCGGTTTGAAGCGTTCGGCATACGTCAGTGCATCGCACAGAACCAGTCGGCCTTCAGCGTCGGTATTAAGGACCTCGATGGTCTGGCCCGACATGCTGGTGACGACATCGCCCGGTTTGTTGGCACGGCCGCTAGGCATGTTTTCGCACGAGGCAATTATGCCTATAACCTCTTGATCTAATTCAAGCTCCGCCACCGCACGCAAGGTGCCCAGAACACTGGCCGCACCGCACATGTCGTACTTCATTTCATCCATATTGCCAGCCGGCTTGATCGAAATACCGCCGGAGTCGAAAGTAATGCCTTTCCCCACCAGAACAACTGGGGCCTGGTTCTTGCGCGACTTTGCAGCCGCCTTGTTCGTTGCGGAAGGGGAGTACTTAAGCACAATGAACGCTGGCGGTTCGTCGGAGCCGCGGGCTACTGACAAAAAAGAGCCCATTTTTAGCGCTTCGATTTGCTTGCGCTCAAGAACTTCGGCTTTCAGATTCTTAAAGTCTTTGGCCAGTTGCTTGGCCGTGTTGCCCAAATAGCTGGGGGTGCAAATATTGCCGGGAAGATCGCCCAGTAAGCGCGTCAGGTTCATTCCGTTGGCGATTGCGCCGCCCTCGCGCAGACCTTGTTGCGCTTCGGATGCCTGATTGCGGGCTACCGACAGCGCAATTTTTTTGAGCTTGGGGATGGCGTCGCGGTCGGGCTTGCCCTGGGTTGCATTGTAGTGATAGGTTGCCCGGCCGGCTGCCAGGGCAGCGGCTTGTGCGCGTTGGCGTAAACTAGCGTTGGCGCATTCGATAACGGCAAGCGCCGAGACGCCTTCAGTTATACGGGCCTGTACGCAATAATTGGCAAAGGCCAGTTCAGCGCCGGCATGAATATTGGCGTTATAGCTATCTTGTTTGCCCAACCCGATTAAAATGATGCGAGTGGCATTTACACCTGGCAAATTTCTAAGCACCAGATGGGTGTTGGGTTTGGCTTGAAATTCCGATTTAAGTACGCTTCGTAGCGCGCCGTTGCTGGCGTTGTCAATGACATCGGCGGCAGAGCTTAGCTGCCCATCGCTAAAAACGCCAACCGCAAGGGCGGCAGTTTTAATTTGATGCAAGGAAGCGGTGATCTGTGTGCTAAATTCCATTCGAGTTTCCCAGAAGTGTCTATAGGATGCTACCGATTATCCCGCATATTCTCTCATGTCACTATTTAAACGTTCTGTAGTATCCGAAATAATGAGCCACGCTGGCGTCGTATTCTCGACTTTGCTGGTTGTGTGGCTCAGTGTGCTGCTGGTGCGTTTGCTGGGTGAAGCGGCCAACGGGGCTATTGGCGCCGACGTTGTATTTGGGCTGGCGGCGTTTTCAAGCATAACGGCCTTGCCGGTAATTTTGTCGGTGTCGTTGTTTATTGCTGTGCTTACTACCATTACCCGAAATTTCCGGGAGTCTGAAATGGTAGTGTGGTTTGCCAGCGGGTTATCCCTGAAAGACTGGGTGGGCCCCGTTATGCGTTGTGCCGCGCCTGTAGCCTTGCTGATTGCCTTGTTAACGCTAGTGGCATCCCCCTGGGCTTATCGGCAAATCGAAGAGTATCGCGCTCGCTACGAGCAGCGATCCGATCTTTCGAAGGTCACAGCGGGTCAGTTTATTGAGACCAACTCGGGTGAACGAGTGTTTTTTGCCGAAGAGCCTTCCGGAGCGGGTGACGAATTGGGCAAAATCATTGCGCGCGTTATTGACAAAGAATGGCTAAGCGTCGTTACAGCAAAAAGCGCCCGTATCGAAACTGAATCCAATGGTGATCGATTCCTGGTGCTTAGCGATGGCCACCGATACGACCTAAAACCCGGTAAACCCGAGTTACGCATGCTGGAGTTCGAACGGTATGGTTTTCGCCTGGAAAGCAAAAGCGATGCCAATTCGCTTGACGTCGTGCGAGAGCAGGCCGAGCGAAAGATTAAGGCGCGTCCCACCGGGCAACTGCTTACAGATAATACCGATACTGCCCGTTCACAAATTATGTGGCGCATCGCGCTGCCTTTGGCCGCTTTGAATCTGGCCTTGCTGGCGATACCGCTTGGCGCCGTGAACCCTCGGCTGGGGCGTTCGGGTGATATCCTGATTGCGGGTCTGGTGGGATTGCTATACATGAACCTTATTAACCTGTCGCGCGGCTGGATCGGCAACGGAGCATTGGCGTTCGGTATTGGCGTATGGCTGGTGCATGCGGTGTTTACGGCACTTATGATGTATATGATGTGGCGAAAACTACGCGTCAAAGCCCCTAAAGACACAAGCCCGGATGCGGCAAGCTAATTGGGCCATGGCGGCAGGATGATTGTCAGGCTGTTGTGGGCTTTGAAGCCTTATTCGTGAAGTAAGCATATAACTAATAACTATATGTTATTGATGTTATATAACTTATAATAAGTGCCTCGATAAGGGCTATTACATGAATCTTCAGCAATTTCGCTTCGTGCGCGAGACTATCCGCCGTAACTTCAACTTAACCGATGCGGCCCGGACGCTGTTCACATCGCAGCCTGGCGTTTCCAAAGCTATTATTGAGTTCGAAGACGAGTTGGGCATCAAGATTTTTGAGCGGCACGGCAAACGGATTAAAGGCTTGACCAAACCGGGTGCGGTGGTGGCGCAGGTCATCGACCGCATTATGCGAGAAGTCGATAATCTAAAGAAAGTCAGCGATGAATTTGCCCGGCGGGACGAGGGCAGCCTGGTTATTGCTTGCACTCATGCCCAGGCTCGTTATATTTTGCCCAAGGTCATTCCCGCCTTTTGCGCCCGTTTTCCCAAGGTGCACGTATCCTTGGCCGAAGGCAATCCGCCACATTTGGCGCAATTGGTACTGCATGAACAGGCCGACGTCGCCATTGCAACGGAATCTCTGGCGCTGACCCCAGGTTTGGCTGCGCTGCCGGTGTATTCATGGGAGCACGTGGTAGTGGTGCGGCCCGATCATCCGCTGGCAGACCTGACCTCCAGCGAAGCCAAGAATCTGTCGCTTGAGCAAATTGCCAAATATCCTATCGTTACGTACGACCGTCAATTTTCCGGTCGCGGCACTATCGACGAAGTCTTCGCGCAGCACGAGATCATTCCAGACATAGTGCTTGAGGCGATTGACGCCGACGTCATTAAAACCTACGTGGATGTTGGCCTGGGAATCGGAATTATTGCCGGGATGGCATTCGATCCGCGCCGCGACAAAGGGCTGGTTGGTTTGCCGGCCGGGCATTTGTTTGGTACGCATGTTACACGGGTCGCCATTAAGTCCGGTGTGTTCTTACGCGATTATGTGTATGTTTTGCTCGAGATGCTAGCATCTAACCTGACTCGCGAAGTGGTGCAAGAAGCTGTTGAGAAAGCGCCCAAAGCCCCCGGCGTTTAAATACCTATGTAAGCCCGTCGTAATGCAGGGATGCCAATCAGTTCCTGGGCGGAACCTTGCCGCACGATGCGGTCTGTTTCAACAACGTAAGCACGGTCGTCAAGCCCGGTTCTCATCAATCGCTAGAGCCCCCATTAACCACCGAAACTCAGAAGGTCTTCGTTAGACAGGCCGTTGGCATTTTTTTCTTAAATAAGAATGATTGTCATTGACATTGATAATAAGAATGATTATCGTTACTGTTCAATTAGTGCGAGGAGCATTTTCATGTCAGGACTAGTCAGAGCAGTCGTGGTCGGAGCGGACCGTTTGGGTAATATTCCCGATCTTTTGAAAGGCCATAATATTGCGATCGAGCAGCATATTAGCGGCCGCGACCCTGCGCATCAAAAAAAGACTTTGCAACTGCCGTCGGGAACCGATTTGCTAATTTTGCTTACGGATTTTTTGGGACACAATGTTATGAAGACGTTCCGCGCGGCGGCCCAGCGATCGGGAGTGCGGGTGTTGGCATGCCGCCGTTCGGTGTGCTGCATGAAGCAGGCTTTAGACCAGTGCGGTTATTGCGAGGCTTGTCCGCAGACGCCTGATCACTTAAGCGCCAGGGTTTCAGCGGGGCTGTTAACGTCCAGGCGGCGAGCACCGTTATAGCGTTTTTTCCAGTAGGCGATGTCCATGCTTTCTACCCGGACTACCGCTCCTGTTCGTGGTGCGTGTACGAATTTTTTGTTACCAAGGTAAATGCCGACATGCGAGTAGCGGCGGCCCAAGGTATTAAAAAAGACTAAATCGCCCTTTTTAAGGTCGGTAAGCTTGACCGATTTGCCTTCGCGGGCAATTTCAGCGCTGGTGCGCGGCAACTTAAGCCCAAGCGATTTTTCGGCGGCATAGGTTACCAGGCCGCTGCAGTCAAAACCGGTGTAAGGGGTTTCGCCCCCAAGCTTATATTTGGTGCCTAGAAAATTTAATGCTGTCGAAGCCAGGGCACGTGGGTTGAGTGTCGCGTTGGGGTATTGACTGCTGCTATAGCCGGAAAATTCGTTACCGGCCAGATAGGCGCCCAAAGGATCTGCTTTGGTTTTGGCAAGGTAGTTGTCGCGTGTGGCCCTGGCGCTGTAGCTATCGTTTTCGTTGTTGGTAGCGCAACCGGCTATGGCTATTGTCGTTGCAAGTAGCAGGCATTTGGAACCGCGCCAGAAATTCCTGGAGATAAAATTTGAAATTAACGTAGATAGTCGATGTGGCGGCATGGTCGATTTAGAATGTCTGCGTTTGGGTATAAAAGACGCTATTTCGGGCTAATCCTGATAACATCGCGTCGCGTGAGTTGGGCGATGCTTCAAAGGACTAGCTTGATAGCGCACCGAAACGGGCGCAAGGATACAGCGGCGAATCGGGGGAGTTTAACCAACCATGCCAACCAGGTAAAGCGTTGTTGCAATTTTCTGCAAGTGGTCCGAATTTTATCGGCAGGACGAAATTGCGCCGGACGGCCTGCAGGCCCTTGGGTTAAGCTATGGCGGGAGGCAATCAGGCACAACTTGATGCATTTCACAATGTTGGCGGGTTGCCTAGAACGACTCAATCGAATTAAACCAATATAACAGGGACACATCATGAAAACTAAAGCTGTATTAACGGCGCAGGACGTTCAGGCAATTTTGGCAGCTGCAGGAAAGCACGCGGTTGAACACCAGTGGCCCGTTACGATATCGGTGGTTGACGATGGCGGCCATATGCTGGGTTTAGTACGAATGGATGGCGCGGCGCCAATTTCGGCGCAGATTTCCACCGCCAAGGCACGCACGGCGGCGTTGGGCAGGCGTGAATCTAAAGGCTATGAAGAGATGATTAATCAGGGCCGCCATTCATTTTTGTCGGCGCCCGGCCTTGAGGGCATGCTTGAAGGCGGGGTTCCTGTCGTGGTCAATAATGATGTCGTGGGGGCCGTAGGCGTATCGGGTGTGAAATCCATCGAAGACGCGGAAATTGCCCGGGCCGGGATCGCTGCTCTTAATCTATGAGCGCAAAGCCGCCATCGGAATCAGACGCAGTGCGGCGTCGCCCGGGGGCCTTGCGAGGGGCTTTTCACGATGCCGTTAACCCGGGGGTCGCGCGGCGTGAAGTATGGGCTTGGGCGATGTATGACTTCGCCAACTCGGGCTATACCACGGTCGTTCTGACGACCGTGTTCAGCAGTTATTTTGTAAGCGTCGTTGCGGCTCAAAAGGCATGGGGGACTTTGGCTTTTACGGCAGCCATGTCTTTTTCGTACCTGATGATCATGTTGACCATGCCGACATTAGGGGCGCATGCAGATGCCCGCGCGGCCAAGCGGCGCTTGCTGTTCACGAGTACCGTCGGCTGCGTGGCGGCCACGTTGCTGCTAAGTCTGGTCGGGCCCGGCGATATTGCGCTGGGGCTCGTGGTGCTTGCGTTGTCCAACTATTGTTATTGCGTGGGCGAATCCATAATTGCGGCCTTTTTGCCCGAAATCGCCCGGCCTAAAGCGTTGGGACGTGTATCGGGCTGGGGCTGGAGCTTTGGTTATTGCGGCGGCATGCTGACGCTGGGCTTGTCGTTGCTTTTGGTTGCGTGGGCAGCAGGGCGGGGTGAGCCAGCCAGCGATTATGTTCCCCACGTTATGGTGCTGACGGCTGTGGTCTTTGCGTTGGCGGCGCTGCCGTCTTTTTTATTCTTGCGAGAACGGTCAGTACCCACGCACACGCCTTCCCAGGGGCTGTTGAGCCGTCTTTTGTTTGCCTGGCGCGAGACCGGGACGCATTTTATCGATTTTCGCCTGCTTCTATTGTGCGGCGCTTGCTATCAGGCCGGGATTGCCGTTGTTATTACGCTGGCAGCGGTATATGCGACTGAAGCGATGGGCTTCGAGATGGCGCAAACCATGATGCTGGTGTTCACCGTTAATATCGCTGCAGCCCTGGGGGCTTTTGTGTTTGGCTATGTACAGGATCGGGTGGGTCATAAGCTGGCTTTGGCCGTGACTTTGTGCGGCTGGATAGTCATGATAGGCGTGGCGTACGCGGCTTTACAGGTATGGGTATTCTGGATTGCCGCAACATTGGCGGGTTTATGCATGGGCACCAGTCAAAGCGCGGGGCGGGCCATGGTCGGCGCCTTGGCGCCTAAGCACCGCCTGGCCGAATTTTACTCGCTGTGGACCTTTGCCATTCAGTTGGCTGCCGTGGTGGGGCCTTTGTGCTACGGTCTTGTCACCTGGCTAACAGGGGGCAACCACCGTCTGGCCTTGTTGTTTACCGGTATATTTTTTGTTGCTGGCTTATTGGTACTGACGCGTTTGAATTTTGCGCGCGGCATCCGTGTGCGCGATACTGCTGTATTGGTATAAGTAATGATAATGAAGCGTCAAGAAATTCGTTTGTTATTGCTTTAAGTAAGCTTGGGATAAGTTTCATCAAGAATAATACTTTACTTAGGCCAGGCTCAAGCAACTCTTTGAACGTCTAATAGCCACGAACCGAAGAACATCTACTTATTAAAATTAGGAGCATGCATCATGTCTAACAACATTGAGTCGATTTTAGTAGAAAATCGGGTCTTTCCTCCCTTTGATAACCTGGTTAAAAATGCCAATATTTCCGGCATGCAGGCCTATCAGGCGCTGTGCCAAGAGGCGGAGCAATCGCCCAATGAGTTCTGGGGGCGTCTGGCGCGCGAAAATCTCGTCTGGAGCAAATCTTTCAACAATGTGCTCGACGAGACGAAAGCGCCGTT
The DNA here is from genome assembly GCA_036567205.1 of Eoetvoesiella sp. Lineage (GTDB taxonomy): Bacteria > Pseudomonadota > Gammaproteobacteria > Burkholderiales > Burkholderiaceae_B > DATCVA01. The sequence goes on from DATCVA010000002.1 coordinate 7,373, forward strand.
TTATCGGTGGTTTGCTGATGGCGAACTTAACGTTTCAGCCAACTGCCTCGATCGGCATCTGAATACGCCCACTGCCAATAAAACGGCGCTTATTTTCGAAGCGGACGACGGCCAGGTTACTAAAGTCACTTATAAGGAATTGCACGCGCGGGTATGTGCATTCGCCAACGGAATTAAAGCGTTGGGCTATAAGACTGGCGAGCGCGTCATTATTTATATGCCCATGTCGATCGAGGCTGTTGTGGCAATGCAGGCGTGCGCGCGCCTGGGCCTCATACATTCGGTGGTGTTTGGCGGTTTCTCGGCTAAAAGCCTGCAAGAGCGCATTATCGACGTGGGGGCGACCCTGGTTATTACGGCTGACGAGCAAGTTCGCGGCGGTAAAGCTATTCCGCTAAAACAGGCTGTCGACGAGGCGCTGCAGTCCGGTGGTTGCGAAGCCATCCAAAAGGTTATTGTGTACAAGCGTACGGGCGGCAAGGTTGTCTGGCTCGAGGGACGCGACGTGTGGATGCACGACATATCGGCCAATCAGCCTGGCACGTGCGATGCCGTGGCGGTGAACGCCGAACACCCGCTATTTATTCTGTATACGTCCGGTTCCACCGGCAAGCCTAAAGGCGTTCAGCATTCGTCAGCGGGTTTTTTACTGTGGGCGTTGCTTACCGTCCAGTGGACGTTCGATGCCAAGGATTCCGATGTTTTCTGGTGCACCGCCGATGTGGGCTGGGTGACGGGGCATACATACATTACTTATGGACCTTTAGCCGCCGGATTGACTCAGGTTGTCTTCGAGGGCGTGCCTACCTACCCGGACGTGGGGCGTTTCTGGGAAATGATTCAGCGCCATAAGGTTACGGTGTTCTACACAGCACCGACGGCGATTCGTTCATTGACCAAGGCGGCCGATGCCGACGCCGCACATCATCCCCGCGCCTACGATTTAACCAGCTTGCGAATTATCGGTTCGGTGGGCGAGCCCATTAATCCGGATGCCTGGATGTGGTACTACACCAATGTAGGCGGCGAGCGTTGCCCGGTAATCGATACCTGGTGGCAAACCGAGACCGGTGCGCACATGATTACTCCTTTGCCCGGTGTCACTCCCTTGAAGCCCGGGTCATGCACTTTGCCTTTACCTGGAATCGCAGCCGCGGTGGTGGACGAGGCAGGCGAGGATGTGGCTTCCGGAACGGGCGGTTTTCTGGTGATCAAACGTCCCTGGCCCGGCATGATTCGCAATATTTGGGGTGACCCTGAGCGTTTCAAGCAAAGTTATTTTCCGCCGGAATTAAAAGGTTATTACCTGGCTGGCGATGGCGCTCAGCGTGACAAAGACGGTTATTTCTGGATTATGGGCCGTGTGGACGACGTGCTGAATGTATCCGGACACCGCCTGGGCACCATGGAGGTTGAGTCGGCTCTGGTGTCTCATGAACTGGTCGCCGAGGCCGCCGTGGTTGGGCGCCCAGACGCCACTACCGGCGAAGCGGTGGTGGCTTTTGTAGTATTGAAACGCTCATTGCCCGAAGGCGACGAGGCCAGGGAAATTGCGCGCCAGTTGCGCGATTGGGTTGCCAAAGAGATCGGTCCGATTGCCAAGCCCAAAGACATTCGTTTCGGCGAAAATCTGCCTAAAACAAGGTCAGGAAAAATCATGCGGCGTTTATTGCGCATAGTCGCCAAAGGGGAAAAGGTTACCCAAGACGTTTCCACACTGGAAAATCCGGCGATTCTTGATCAGTTGTCCCAGTCCGCATAGGAAGCCTGGCCCCGCTTGACATGGTTGCCGCCAAGGCATCTGACGCCGTGTAGATTTACCCTCGGTGTTTTTGCCGTGCCGGGCAATATAAACGGGGCAATACAAAAAGCCGAAGCAGCAATTGCTGCTTCGGCTTTTTGTATTGCATTTTCATGTCAAACGTGCACTTTGCTGGCTTCGCGCTTACGCTTGATCCAGGAAGCCCCCTGGTCAAATTCCGGCTTTTTACATGCCGCTGTAAACCGGCCCTTCGCCACCTTGCGGTGCTACCCAAACAATGTTTTGAGTCGGATCCTTGATGTCGCAAGTTTTGCAATGGACGCAGTTTTGCGCATTGATTTGCAGGCGGTCGGAGCCAGTTTCAGTCTTGACGAACTCATAAACGCCGGCAGGACAGAAACGTGCTTCGGGGCCGCCGTATTTGGCCAGGTTAACGGTAATGGGCACCGACGGGTCTTTAAGCGTCAAATGAATGGGTTCGTTTTCGTCGTGGTTGGTGTTTGAAATAAATACCGAACTGAGACGGTCGAAAGTTAGTTTTCCATCGGGTTTGGGGTAGTCGATACGAGCGCATTCGGCTGCGGGCTGCAAACAGGCGTGGTCGGGTTTGCTGTGACGGATCGTCCAAGGCATTTTTCCCTTGAATAACCATTGCTCGATACCGGTCATAAGGGTACCCATGGTGCGGCCTTTCTTAAACCATTGCTTGAAGTTGCGCGATTTATTCAGCTCGGCATGCAGCCACGATTTTTCGAATGCGGCGGGAAAGGCGACCAGTTCGTCGTGTTGCCGATCGGCAACCAGGGCATCGAATGCGGCTTCGGCAGCGAGGGCTCCGGTTTTGATAGCGGCATGGCTGCCTTTAATGCGCGAAGCATTCAGAAAGCCTGCTTCGCAACCTACCAGTACTCCGCCGGGAAAACATAGTTTGGGTAACGAAAGCAGCCCGCCGGCAGTTAGAGAGCGCGCGCCATAAGCGATGCGTTTGCCGCCTTCGAAAATAGGACGGATGGCCGGATGCGTTTTGTAGCGTTGAAACTCGTCGAATGGCGACAGCCATGGGTTTGCGTAGTCAAGGCCTACTACCAGGCCGACTGCAACCAGGTTGCCGGGTAAATGGTACAGGAATGAACCGCCGTATGTGTCGGCATCGAGCGGCCAGCCCGATGTGTGCATGACCAGTCCGGGTTGTGATTGGGCAGGGTCGACTTCCCATAATTCTTTGATGCCAATGGCATAGCTTTGTGGATCGCAGCCATCGTCAAGCTTATAACGTTCGATAAGCTGGCGGCCCAGTTGCCCGCGCGAACCCTCGGCAAAAACGGTGTAGCGCGCGTGCAGCTCCATGCCGGGCTGATAGTGAGGCGTGTGCGAACCATCGCGCGCCACGCCCATATCGCCTGTGGCAACGCCTTTTACCGCGCCCGTGTCGGTGTACAGGATTTCTGTGGCGGCGAAACCGGGGAAGATTTCAACCCCAAGACTTTCTGCCTGCTCGCCCATCCAGCGCACTACTTCGCCAAGCCGAACGATATAGTTGCCGTGGTTCTGGAAGCATTTTGGCAGTAGCCAATTGGGCGTTGAACGAGCGCCCTTGGTGGTAAGGAAAAGAAATTTGTCTTCGGTTACCGGCGTGTTGAGCGGCGCCCCTTTTTCTTTCCAATCGGGGATCAGTTCAGTCAAGGCCTGAGGGTCTACGACAGCGCCGGACAAAATATGGGCCCCGACTTCCGCCCCTTTTTCAAGCACACAGACGCTTAGTTCGCGTCCGTGCTGTGCGGCGAGTTGTTTCAAGCGGATTGCCGTAGCGAGGCCGCCCGGGCCCGCGCCCACGACGACCACATCATATTCCATTGATTCGCGCTCAACCATCGTTAAAGATCTCCCTGTGCTGTCTTGTATTAATCTAGTTCGCCATGTATATGGCTTTCATTGCTTCAACCCGATTGTATTGCACACCGTGGGCTGATTTTCAACTATATGAATATAGACTGAAAATTTGCGCAAATCGTTACAATCAGGCGGTATGGTCGTTATTGTGCTTAACCCAGCCCTTTTGATGTCAAGAACTAAAGGCGTAAATGCTATGCAGCTTGTCGATTCATTGCCGCCGACTCGGCAACCGGTAAGCCGTTGCCCTGGACGGCAGCCGAGTTGGCGCAATATGCATCGTGCTTCCTGGTCTAGCCAAGGGTGCTGTAACATCGTACGTAATTCAATAATTTTTACTACAGAAATGATGTCAACTACTTGAATAGGATAGGAGAGGAATGGATAAAGTCTACGCAAGTGCCGCAGAAGCACTCAAGGGCGTTGTCGCCGATGGTCAAACTATCGCGGTTGGTGGTTTCGGTATATGTGGTATTCCCGAAGCTCTCATTGCCGCTTTACGCGACTCGGCAGTTCAGAACCTGACCTGCATCAGCAACAACGCGGGGATCGATGGTTTTGGATTGGGCCAATTGCTGGCTACGCGCCAAATCAAAAAAATGATCGCCTCTTATGTTGGCGAAAATAAAGAGTTCGAGCGGCAATACCTGTCGGGCGAGCTGGAACTGGAATTTACCCCGCAAGGCACGCTGGCCGAGAAACTGCGTGCTGGCGGCGCCGGTATTCCCGCCTTTTTCACACGAACTGGTGTGGGCACCATTGTGGCCGATGGTAAAGAAATCCGTGAATTCGATGGTGAAATATACCTGATGGAGCGCTCGCTGGTTCCCGACGTGTCGCTGGTCAAGGCGTATATGGCGGATCGCAGCGGCAACCTGGTTTTTCGGAAAACGGCACGTAATTTCAATCCCAATGTGGCGATGGCCGGAAAGATCACCATTGTCGAAGTTGAAAAGGTGGTGGATACGGGTACATTCGACCCCGATGCCGTGCACTTGCCGGGCATTTATGTGCATCGGATCGTGGTTAACGCCCATCCTGAAAAACGTATAGAACAGCGCACTATCCGCACTGCCCAAGGAGATTAAATAATGGCTTGGACTCGTGATGAAATGGCAGCACGTGCTGCCCGTGAATTGCAAGATGGGTTTTATGTGAATCTGGGGATTGGGCTTCCGACCCTGGTAGCCAACTATGTACCTAAAGGGATAGAGGTGTGGCTGCAGTCCGAAAACGGTTTGCTTGGCATAGGCCCGTTTCCTACTGAAGATGAAATCGATGCCGACCTGATCAACGCTGGCAAGCAAACCATTACAACCTTGCCTGGTTCGTCAATTTTTTCATCGGCCGATTCATTTGCGATGATAAGGGGGGGCAAAATTAATTTGGCCATCCTGGGCGCCATGCAGGTGTCCGAGAAGGGGGACCTGGCCAACTGGATGATTCCCGGCAAAATGATCAAGGGCATGGGGGGCGCCATGGATCTGGTTGCCGGGGTAGGTAAGGTGGTTGTGCTCATGGAGCACATTGCGCGCAAAAAAGACGGCACCGAAGATTTTAAATTGCTGCCCGAGTGCACATTGCCTTTAACAGGAGTGGGTGTGGTCAGCCTGATTATTACCGACCTGGCTGTTATGGAAGTAACGCCTAAAGGCCTGAAGCTTACTGAGTTGGCTCCGGGCGTTACGGTGGACGAGGTACGGGCTAAAACGAAGGCGCATCTTGATGTCTCGGCCGTTGCATAAAATCAGCCGGTTCCTTTAGCGCAGGGGTAGCGTAAACATTACGGCAGCGTTACCTGGTTCCGCAGTCCCTTGCGCGGTTGTATTATGTACAGTGCCTATTCATTGAATAGGCACTGTTTTTTAAAGGAATTCTCGTGGGTAACTCTGTTTTTTCCGAGCGTATCGCGGCGCTGCGTGCGGCCATGCTTGCGCGCAGTGTCGATGCATGCATTGTTTTGTCGTCCGATCCGCATCTTTCAGAGTACCTGCCCGAGCACTGGCAGGCCCGCTCATGGCTTAGCGGTTTCGACGGTTCGGCCGGCACCTTGGTCATTACGGCTACGTTTGCAGGCTTGTGGACGGACAGCCGTTATTGGGAACAAGCCGAACACGATTTGGCCGGCACCGGCATTAGCACCGTACGCGCGGGTGCCGAAGGCGTCTTAAGCGTTGTCGACTGGCTGGCGCACGAATTGCCCAAAGGCAATCAGGTCAGTGTCAACGGACAAACGCTTAGCGTGCAGACGCATCGCTTGTGGCAGGGAACCTTAAGCGCCAAAGGTATTCGTTTGATATGCGACCATGATCTGGTTGGAAATATCTGGGCCGGTCGTCCCGCGCTTCCGCAGGAGCCCGTGTTTGAGCATCTGCCTCCTTTTGCCTGCCGCACCCGAGCCGGCAATCTGGCTGCTATTCGTGGCGCCATGACGCGTTATAAGGCTGACTGGCATTGGGTGTCGTCGCTGGATGATATTGCGTGGATGTTCAATTTACGCGGCAGCGATGTTTCATACAATCCAGTGTTTTTAGCTCACGCGTTAATTGGCGGTGACACAGCGCGTTTGTTTGTGTCGCCCGGCAAAATCAATTCTGCTTTACGTTCGGCACTCAGGCAGGACGGTATTGAAATCGAGCCTTATGAACAGGCTGGCGCGGCATTGGCTTGCCTGCCTGAAGGGCAGGTTTTGTTGATTGATCCGGCGCGCACCACTGTCAGCGTACTGGAAGCGGCCGCCTTCGTGAACAAGCTTGAGGCTGTCAATCCATCGCATCTGCTGAAGTCGCGTAAAACTGGGGCCGAGATTGCGCACGTGCGTGGTGCGATGGTGCAGGATGGGGCAGCCTTGTGCGATTTTTTTGCCTGGTTCGAGGAAGTGCAAGGCAATGAGCAGATCACCGAACTTACCATCGACGAACAGATTACGGCGGCACGTGCTCGCCGGGAAAATTTCGTGTCGCCCAGCTTTTCGACGATTGCGGCGTTTAATGCCAACGGCGCCATGCCGCACTATCACGCCACCGAACAGTCTCATGCGGTTATAGAAGGCGATGGCCTGCTGTTGATCGATTCGGGCGGGCAGTATCTCGGCGGCACGACCGATATTACGCGGGTGGTGCCCGTGGGCAGTCCCAGTGCAGAGCAAAAGCGCGATTACACGGCAGTATTAAAGGGAATGATCGCTTTGTCGCAAGCGGTTTTTCCGCGCGGCACGGCGGCGCCTTTGCTCGATCCCATCGCCAGGCTGCCTATTTGGCAAACCGGTGCAGACTATGGGCACGGAACGGGCCATGGCGTCGGTTATTTTTTAAATGTGCATGAAGGACCGCAGTCGATCTCGTACCGTACTCCCATCAATCCCAATATGGCGATGGAGCCGGGCATGATCACCTCTAATGAGCCGGGGCTGTACCGGCCCGGGAAATGGGGCATTCGAATCGAGAATCTGGTGGTCAACCTGCCTGCCATCACCAGTGAGTTCGGCGAGTTTTTAAAATTTGAAACCCTTACGCTGTGTCCTATCGATACACGGTGCATTCAGCATGATTTGTTAAGCGGTTCCGACCGGACGTGGCTTAATGACTACCATGCGCATGTCCGTGAGCGCCTGTCGCCATTGGTTCAGGGGCGGGCCAAACAGTGGCTGATGCAACGCACCCTGGCGATTTAATCGCAACCGTTAAATCGTTGCCGCCCCGGTCTTGCCCGACATGTTTATTCCGTTTTCAAATCAATTGTGAACACGAAGGCGAAGTGCAGACAGTACCTTTGTACGGCAAACGAAGCCGACACAGTTTACGGTTGATTTGGAAATGGAATTACGATTTCCCGCAAATAAGCGCGGAATATTCCGCGCTTATTCAGAAACTAGCAGGTCGGCTCGGCTATAATCCAAATTTCCCGCTCCAGCCCGGTTGCCCCGGGCAGAATTACAATGACCAAATATGTATTTGTCACGGGTGGGGTAGTGTCCTCTTTGGGTAAGGGCATTGCTGCTGCTTCTCTCGCCGCGATTCTAGAATCTCGCGGTCTACGGGTCACGATGCTTAAGCTCGATCCGTACATCAACGTCGATCCAGGTACCATGAGCCCGTTTCAGCATGGCGAAGTTTTCGTCACTGAAGATGGTGCTGAAACCGATCTGGACCTTGGCCATTACGAGCGCTTCATTTCAACCCGCATGCGTAAGGTCAATAACTTTACGACCGGCCAGATTTACGAGTCGGTATTGCGTAAAGAACGTCGGGGCGATTATCTGGGTAAAACAGTTCAGGTCATTCCCCACATTACCAACGAAATCCAGGATTTCGTCGTGCGTGGCGCGAAAGCGGCCTGGAATGGCGAAGCCGATGTCGCCATTGTCGAAATCGGCGGTACGGTGGGCGATATCGAGTCCTTGCCGTTCCTCGAGGCCGCACGCCAAATGAGCTTGCGGCTGGGGCGCAACAACGCCGCGTTCATACATCTGACGCTGGTGCCGTATATTGCGTCGGCCGGCGAGCTTAAAACCAAACCCACGCAGCATTCGGTTCGGCAACTGCGCGAAATCGGCATTTATCCCAATGCCTTGTTATGTCGCGCCGACCGCCGCATTCCCGATGACGAGCGGGCAAAGATTTCTTTGTTCTCCAATGTGCCGCTCGATGCGGTCATTTCTGTGTGGGATGCCGATTCGATCTATAAAATCCCGTCCATGTTGCACGAGCAGGGCCTTGACTCGATTGTTTGCGATGCGCTCGGACTTACGCCGCCGCCCGCCGACCTCACGGTATGGGATCGCCTTGTCGGCGCCATTGAAAACCCTGCAAATGAAATCCGTATCGGCATGGTCGGCAAGTATGTTGACCTGACCGAGTCCTATAAATCGCTAACGGAAGCTCTGGTGCATGCGGGCATCCACACGCATTCGCGCGTTAGCGTTGAATATCTGGACTCCGAAGTGATCGAGGCCGAAGGCATCGATTGCCTTAAGGATCTCGATGCAATTCTGGTGCCGGGCGGTTTCGGTAAACGCGGTACCGAGGGGAAGATTGCCGCCATTCGCTATGCGCGCGAAAATGGCGTGCCTTATTTGGGCATCTGCCTGGGAATGCAACTGGCTGTCATCGAGTTTGCCCGCGACGTGGCCTTGCTGGGAGGCGCCAACAGTACCGAATTCGATCCTGCCACGCCTCATCCGGTTGTTGCCTTGATTACCGAATGGCAAGATCGCGAGGGCCAGCTCGAAAAAAGGGATCAATCCTCCGACTTGGGCGGCACAATGCGCAAAGGCGCGCAGCGTTGTCCCGTTAAAGCCGGCACGCGTGCACAAACGATTTACGGCAACGAAGTGTACGAGCGGCACCGCCATCGCTACGAAGTCAATAACGTGTATGTACCACGCCTTGAAGAGGCTGGTATGGTAATTAGCGCGCGTACTCCCACCGAGCACTTGCCTGAAATCATGGAGCTGCCCGATCATCCCTGGTTTGTGGGCGTGCAGTTCCACCCCGAATTTACTTCGACTCCGCGCGACGGCCATCCGCTTTTTTCAAGCTATGTGCGTGCCGCGCTCGAGTATCAGGCACGGCGGGCTAAAAAAGGCCAGGCATGAAACTTGGTGGTTTCGAGGTTGGCTTAACTCAGCCATTTTTTCTGATTGCCGGTCCTTGCGTTATCGAATCTCGCCAAATGGCGTTCGATACTGCGGGGCGGCTTAAAGAAATTACGCAAAAGTTGGGTATTCCTTTCATCTACAAAAGTTCATTTGACAAAGCCAACCGCAGTTCAGGGCAATCGTTTCGCGGGCCCGGAATAAGCGGCGGCTTGCAAATCCTGGCCGATGTTCGCGCCCAGCTGAATGTGCCCGTTTTAACGGATGTGCACGCAATCGAGCAAGTGGCCGATGTTGCTGCGGTTGTCGATGTGCTTCAGACACCGGCATTTTTATGTCGCCAGACCGATTTTATTCAAGCCTGCGCCGCTACGTTAAAACCCGTCAATATCAAAAAGGGGCAGTTCCTGGCGCCTCACGATATGCTGCAAGTAGTGGCCAAAGCCCGTGCGGCTGCTATTGACGCCGGAGGCGATGGCGGCACCATCATGGTCTGCGAGCGTGGGGCGTCGTTCGGATATAACAACCTGGTGTCCGATATGCGTTCATTGGCCATCCTGCGTGAAACCAGCTGCCCGGTCGTATTCGATGCCACGCATTCGGTGCAACTGCCCGGAGGGCAGGGCACGACGTCGGGCGGTCAACGTGAGTTCGTTCCGGTTCTGGCGCGCGCCGCTGTTGCAGTTGGAATTGCCGGTTTGTTTATGGAAACTCATCCGGACCCCGATAAGGCTTTATCGGATGGCCCTAATGCGGTTCCGCTGGATCGTATGGCCGCATTGCTCGAGTCGCTAGTTGGCATCGACCGTTGCGTCAAGCAAGGCGGCATGTTTCAGTTCTGATCGTTCTGCGGGTTCAATCTGTTGGCCGGGATGAAGCTCATTTCGGCCGATTCTTTTTACAACACTATTAATTATTTGAATAACCATTGGGGTTAGCCCTTGTATGTATTGTTCCTTAATCATACAATCATGGACTTATCAATAGTTGTGTTGTCAAAGGTAAGCGCATGTCGCATATTGCCCCATCGGAGCCTTCTCGAAACGAGTCGGTTTTATCGACTAAACAATCGCTACAGGCGATGTTGGGTTTATGTTTAGTCACCATGCTGATGTCGATTGATCAGACAATGGTGGGAACAGCCTTGCCTACTGTTGTGGCCGAACTCAATGGATTCGAGTTTTACGCGTGGGTTGCCACGGCCAGTATGCTGACCTCCGTTATTACCATTCCCATCTTTGGGCGGCTCGGCGACTACTATGGCCGTAAGCCGTTTATCGTCACCTCCATTGCTTTGTTCACCTTTTGTTCGGTGTTGTGCGGCATGTCGGGCAGCATGCTGCAATTAGTGCTTGCGCGCGCCCTTCAGGGGATTGCCCTTGGCATGTTGATGGGAACGTCTTTTACCAGTATTGCCGATCTTTTTCCAGATCCTCATGTTCGTCTGCGTTGGCAAGCCATGTTCAGCGCAGCTTATGGGATTTCAAGCGGCATAGGTCCTACTTTGGGCGGTTTCTTAACGCAATATATCGGTTGGCGCTCAATATTTTTCGTTAACGTGCCCATAGGCCTGCTGGGGTTTTTTATTGTCTGGCGCTGCCTGCCGCATATTCGTCAACTCCAGGCGCCCGCCATGCGGCTGGATTGGCAAGGCGCGGTGTTGGTGGCGCTGGGCTTGGGCGGTTTGCAACTGGCCGTGCAGTTTTTGCCTTCGATTGGCATAACGTGGCCCATGCTGGGGTTGGTCCTGTTTACTGTTGTTGCTTTTACGGGTCTTGTGTACTGGGAAAAAAATCATCCGGCTCCGTTGCTGCCCCCCGAGCTATTTCGCAATAAAAGCCTTGCTGCATTGTTTTTCCTGTCTTTTTTTTGCGGCGCCATCATGTTTACCCTGTTGTTTTATGCGCCCTTGTTATTTCAGGGCGGCTTTGGTTTTTCACCCCAGAAGGCTGGCTTGTTAATTACGCCTTTAGTGGTGTTCCTGACTGTAGGCAGTATTCTGAATGGCAGAATAGTGACTCGTGTGCGTAATCCCAACGTTATGCTATATACCGGTTTTTCCCTGCTGGGGATTTGTTTGCTGGGCATAGTTTTTACGCATCAAGGCACGCCCGATTTGGTAATAATCGGATATATGGTGGTTGGCGGGCTGGGTTTAGGCTTTATCATGCCAAACCTCAATATATTCGCTCAGGAAACGGCTGGCCGCTCACAATTGGGAATTGCTACTGCCGTGGTGCAATCGGTGCGCATGATCGGTGCAATGTTGGGCTTGGCTGTGGTGGGCTCTTTGGTTACGCATTACTACACCGCTGGAGTACGCGATACGGTGCGGAAATATGAATCCGCAACCTGGCACAAACTGCTGGAAGACCCGCAGCTTATCGTCAACGTATCGGCGCGGAACAGTTTTCTCGAGCGCTTGAATAGTATGGGACTGGACGGCACCCCGTTTATCGAGGCTGCCCGGGTATCGCTGGTATCAGCCATTCACTCAGGGCAGTTTGTGCTGCTGCTTGCCGTGATCCTGGCCCTGTTTTGGGTGCGCCGTCTGCCCCCGGTTCGTTTTTCGCGTGTGGTGCACCCCATTGCACCCACAGGAGAATAATATATGCCACACAGTTCTTTGCCGCTTAACGTCATGCAGCAAATCGGGCGAACCTATCGTGTTTTGCTTTCCGCCTTCAGCGCAAATATAGGGCACCCCATGCCTCGGTGGCGCGTACTTTTAACTTTGCACGAAATGGGCGAGATTACCCAAAAAACACTGGCGGCTCATTTGCGCATGGACCCTGCGGCGCTTACCAGGCAGCTTAAATCGATCGAACAACTGGGGTGGATCGAGCGGCACAGCGATGCGGTGGATAATCGTTTGACCAATGTCGCGCTGACTAAAGCCGGTGCGCAAGAAGTCAGGCAAGCCCTGCCGCTTCGCGCTGCTTTTATCGAAAGGGCGTTCTTTGGTTTTTCGCCTGTACAAATGCAAACCCTTAGCGGACTGCTGGAAACGCTGGAAGTGCGCCTGCGTGACGAGGCCCTGAGCCCTGTGCAGGAAGACGCTACGCCGAAGGAAACCGGGTCAACCTGATAAAATTTAATATTCCATTACACCAAACGAGGCCGGTTACGGCTTTGCCCGGGTACAATCGGACGTTTAATTAATAGTTCGCCACGGGGCAGTTACCGGGACGAACGCCCAATCCATTAATTCAGCAGGACAGTCAATATCATGAGTGCAATCGTAGATATCATTGGGCGCGAAATACTAGATTCGCGCGGTAACCCGACCGTAGAGTGTGATGTATTGCTGGAATCCGGGGCAATGGGGCGTGCCGCAGTGCCATCGGGTGCGTCCACCGGTTCTCGCGAAGCTGTCGAGTTGCGGGACGGTGATAGCTCGCGTTACTTGGGCAAGGGTGTTTTGCGTGCCGTCGAAAACATCAATACCGAAATTTCCGAAGCGCTTATGGGGCTTGATGCCCAAGAGCAAACGTTTGTCGATCGCACGCTTATCGATCTTGACGGAACCGACGACAAAAGCCGTCTGGGCGCAAATGCCATTTTGGCTGCCAGTATGGCGGTAGCGCGTGCCGCCGCCGACGACTCGGGCCTGTCGCTATACCGCTACTTCGGCGGCAGCGGTCCCATGCAGATGCCGGTGCCCATGATGAACGTCATCAATGGCGGTGCGCACGCCAATAATTCCCTCGATTTTCAAGAATTCATGATTCTGCCTATTGGGGCAAGTAGTTTCCGTGAGTCGTTGCGTATGGGGGCTGAAGTCTTTCACGCGCTTAAAAAACTGATTCATGACCAGGGTATGTCCACCGCAGTGGGCGATGAAGGCGGTTTTGCTCCTAATCTTGCTAATCACGAAGCGGCGATCCAGTTAATTTTGCAGGCAATTTCCGCAGCGGGCTACGAAGCCGGCTCGCAAATCGCTTTGGGTCTTGATTGCGCCAGTACAGAGTTCTATCGTGACGGACGCTACCATCTGGCAGGCGAGGGCGGTGTAGCGTTAACAGCCCAGGATTTCGTCAATTTGCTGGGTACTTGGTGCGATAAATATCCCATTATTTCGATTGAAGACGGCATGGCTGAAAATGATTGGGAAGGCTGGAAGTTGCTTTCTGATCAGTTGGGTAAAAAAGTGCAATTGGTGGGCGATGATTTATTCGTCACCAATACCAAAATTCTGAAGCAGGGCATAGATCAGGGTATTGCAAACTCCATCTTGATCAAGATCAATCAGATCGGCACGCTGACAGAAACCTTTGCCGCTATTGAAATGGCCAAGCGTGCGGGTTATACCGCTGTCATTTCGCACCGTTCGGGCGAGACTGAAGATTCAACCATTGCCGACATAGCTGTGGCTACCAATGCCATGCAAATCAAAACGGGGTCGCTATCGCGTTCCGACCGCATGGCTAAATACAACCAGCTGCTTCGTATTGAAGAAGAGCTGGCAGAGGTGGCTTCATTTCCCGGCCGCGACGCTTTTTACAACTTGCGCTAAAGGCATTTGTCCGGCCGCCAGGCCGGACAAATGCAATTAAAAAATGCGATTGTTATTGATTGTTCTGGTCTTGCTTACGGCGATTACGCAGTACCCGCTTTGGTGGGGAAAAGGAGGCTGGCTGAGGGTGCACGAACTTCAAAAACAGGTTGCGGCTCAAAATGAAACCAACGAAGCGTTAATTGCGCGCAATAACGCGCTTCAGGCCGAGGTGCAGGACTTGAAGTCGGGGACACAGGCAATCGAAGAGCGGGCGCGTGGCGAGCTGGGTATGCTAAAAGAGGGCGAAGTGTATGTGCAAATCTTGGCTCCTCACGAGAAAGAGCCCACGGTCGTAACGCCAAAACTGGCCAGCCCATCAGAGAAAAAAGGCAACTGAGGCACCGGTTGGTTTCGAAATGGAATTGATGTGGACATCTTCCAGGACATCTTCCATTTACACACCCAGACAGCATAGCGTAATGCCACAAGCCGGGTCATCCGGCGCGGTATCCAGGCCTGAGCCCGGCGGCGAATCTGACGTTGATCCTGGTGGCGTGCCAGTTCCCGGCATGTCTGTGGAAGCTACAGAAGACTGGCCGGGTGCATCAGCATTTTGAGCGGTGCCCGAGGTTTCTTCAAGGCCGGACGCCGGCGCTACAAATGGCTGGGCCGCGCCCGACTTTAAACACCAGAGCCCCTGGCAGTATGTTGCTGGCAATGCCGGGGCATATTGGGGCGTTAAAGATTGCTTGATGACTTTTCTATTGAGCAGATCCGGCCAGTTAAGCGGGTGCGACTGCATAGTCAGTTGCATTTCTTGCTGGATAGGTAAATAACCTGAAGTTGCCATGGCGTGTTGACCATAAGAGTTTGCACCCGTAGGCAAGAGCCGTATTAATGCTTTGATTCCCGGTACAAGCGGCTCGTGAAGGTAAGTTGCACGCAATATCAATGTATTGGCATGGTAAATGGATTGGCCCGACAGGGGGCCCAATCCATCGATCCAGCCGCGGTTGCGATTGCGGCGATCTTGTTCCGCCTGGTAATTATTATTGATGGCTGCAAGCCCGTTGTGTTGGGCGATTGTCAGGCTACTGTCGTTGAAGTCCTGAAATGCCAGGGCTGAAGGGCCGATAATTTCGATCTGCCAGGGAGGCTGATTGGTGGCCGAGGTACGGCGGGCAAGCGCTTGTTGCAGACGTTGACGCGATGTCTGGGCTGCTGTGCCGGGAAACAACGGCAACAAGCCTTGCTCGAAGGCCGCCTCGATAGCGCCGGGACTGGCATGTTCGGTAATACCGGCACGTGCCGCCTGGACCAGGGCCAGACTGACGGCTTGCTTGGTATAAAACCATTGTGCTATTTCGATACTGCCCAGGCCGGCCAGAAGTAACGGAACGGCAACGGCAGAAAACTCGATCAGACCGGCGCCAGTTTGCCGCGGCAAGCTGCGGGGCGTTAAGCGATGATGAACTGAGTTTAAGGGGCGCATAAAGGCAGTCTGCCAAAATGCGCCCGAGCTGTCGATTGTGGACAATGCGCAGCAGGATTCTTTTATCCGTGCTGCCTGTGAACTGAGCCGGTTAAAAAGCCCGGCGCCGCGTTAGTGAACCGACTTGGCGTCCGGCTGCGGCTTATTAAAGGTTTCGACAAACAGGCCAGCGCAGTCGATAGCATCGAAGCGGTAGGGTTTGCCGCAGAAATTACACGAAACGTCGATATGCTGATGCTCGTGCAAAATGCTTTCGATTTCGTCATGACCCAACATGCGCAACATATTACCGACCCGCTCACGCGAGCATGGGCACCACCAGACAATATTCTGGGGTTCGAATGCTATTAGGGTTTCGTCCCAAAAAAGGCGGTGGATCAGCGCATCGGTTTCGAGGGCCAGCAGTTCGTCCTGCGTGACGGTCTGGGCCAGAATGGATGCGCGCTCCCATGTGCTGTCGGCCGCTTCGGGGTCGGTTTCGCCTGTGCCGCCGTGATCGGGTAATCGCTGCAGTAACAACCCGGCAGACTGTTCCGCGTTGGCGGCAAGCCACAGCCGCGTGTCCAGTTGTTCGGAGTTGCGCATATATAATTCCAGCACCTCGGCCACTGTTTCACCTTCCAGCGGAACGATACCCTGATAAGGTTTCAGGTGGGTGGCTTCGCGCCCAGGGTCGAGAACGACTATAAATCGACCTTGCCCGTGCATATTAAGCAGGCTTTGCAAAGTGCCCTCAGCTGGGATGTCGTGGCCTTCGCGCAGTGTGGCTGTAGCGCGAATGGTCAGGTCGGCGCCGCACTCGACCACGACCAGCGCCAGCGGGCCATCGCCTTGCAGTTGCAAAACCAGCGATCCGTCGAACTTGATGTTGGCTGCCAGTAGCACCGCGGCCGACATCAGTTCGCCAAGAAGGCGCTGGACGCACTCGGGGTAGCTTTGATGCAGCAGGCCAGTTTGCCAGGACTTAGTCAGTTTGACGGCCTGGACTCGGGCGCTTTGGTCTTGAAAAAGATACTTTTTTAGTTGATCACTCATAGGCTAAATTTTAGCCCATTGTGGAATCGGAAAGTAGCATTCGCCGTGTTGTGTTTATTTGATACGCTTTAAATCCTGGCGATACTGGCGGCCTCGCTGGACATAGTTTCCAGAGTTCTCGCGCAGGCCCCGGATTTCTTCAGACGTAAGTTCACGAACGATTTTTCCAACACCGACAACCAGTGAGTTGTCGGGGATGACACGGCCCTCGGGGATGATGGCGCCCGCGCCAATCAGGCAATTACGCCCGATATTGGCATTGTTCAGGACAATAGCTTGTATACCGATAAGGGCGCCTTCCTGGATGGTGCAGCCATGCAACATGGCCTGATGCCCCACGGTGACATTTTCGTGGATTGTTAACGGTATTCCGCTGTCGACATGCAATACGCAGCCTTCCTGGATATTGCTGTTCCGGCCAATTTTGATAGCGGCGTTATCGCCACGGATACTGACGTTCGACCAGATGCTGACTCCTGCTTCAAGAGTTACGTCGCCGATGATGGTGGCGCTGTCAAAAATGAAGGTATCGTCGTCAATAACGGGAGTGAGCTGTTGGAACTGATAAATCGCCATTACGAATCCAGGTTTCAGGTTGCAAGTTAAAGGTTTGGTGCGCGCTTGTGCCTATTGCTCGGGCAGGGGACGGCCGCCATGCAGTAATTGTTGTTCGCGAGCCCGCAGTACATGGCGGCGGATTTTGCCCGTGGTGGTCATGGGAAGGGCTTCGACGAATTCGATTTCTTTGGGGGTTTGATACGATGAGAGCCGTGTCTCGACATGCTCTTGAAGTGTTTTTATAAGTGCGGGCGCATCGGCTTGAAGGTAGCCGGGTGTAAGCACGACATAGGCTTTGACGAGAGCGCCGCGCGTGGGATCCGGTTTGGGGATGATGGCGGCGTTGGCCACCGCGGCATGGGTTACCAGGCAGTTTTCGATTTCGCTGGGGCCGATTCGATAGCCTGCGCTTTTAAACACGTCGTCACTGCGGCCCGAATACCAAAAGTAGCCTTCTTTATCGATTTTGGCCAAGTCGCCGGTAAGGCACCAGTCATTTACAAATTTATCTTGGGTGGCTTGCTGGTTGCGCCAATAGCCCAAAAATAATATTGGGTCCGGGTGGCCGTGTATATCGTATCGGTTAAGCGCAATTTCACCCACGGTTCCGGCGGGGCACGGCTTGCCGTGTGTATCCAGTACCGATATCTTGTGCCCGGGGTACGGCCTGCCTATGCTGCCGGGTTTTGCGGGCCATTTCTGATGGCTGTTGCCTACCAGATAATTCATTTCAGTTTGACCGAACATTTCGTTAGGCGTAATACCCAGGGCCTCTTGGCACCACTGGAAAACAGCTTCTCCGACGCTTTCGCCGGCGGCCATTATGCTGCGTAGCGCTAATTGATATTGCTGACGCGGACTTTCGACCTCTTTCATCATCATTTTTAGCGCGGTCGGAAACAAGAACGTATTGGTAACCTGATAGCGTTCCAGAATTTCGAAAGCGCGTACGGCCGAGAACCGGCCCAGCGTGCCGACGATGGAGCGGCCGAAATATAAGGTAGGAAGCAAAGCGTCCATGAGCCCTCCGGTCCAGGTCCAGTCGGCGGGGCTCCAGAAAATATCGCCTTGTTGCGGGAACCAGTTTTGCGAAGCGACAAAGCCGGGCAAATTGCCGATAAGCGCGCTGTGTGCCAGCAATGCCCCCTTGGGCGAGCCTGTGGTGCCGGATGTGTAGAGTAAAAGGGCGGGGCTGCTGGACAGCGTGGGCCGAACCTTGAATGTGCCGGGTTGGCGTGCCAGCAGACTGCGCCACGGGATAATGCTGTCGTGCTGAAACCCGAAGCCGATGATTTGCGTTAACAGCGGGCATTGCTGCTGGGCCTGAATGAGGTCGGGGCCTGTAGAGGCATCGACAATGGCAACGCGCGCTTCAGCGTCGCGCAATCGGACGCTTAGTCCATCGGCCCCGAACAAGGCGGATAAAGGCGTGGCAATGGCGCCGACGCTAAAAATGGCCATGTAGGCGGCGGCCGTTTCGGGACGCTGCCCCATGATGACGGCAACCCGATCGCCGGGGCTGACCCCCATTTTTATCAGCCCATTGGCCAATTGATTGGCGGTCTGCGCAAGCCGGGAGTATGTCCAGACTTCGCGTTGGCCAAATTCATCTTCGAAATACAGCGCGATGCGCCGCCCTTCGTGGGGATTTTCTGCCCAACGATGCACACACGCCTGAGCGATGTTGAATTGGGACGGCACAAACCACTGGTAAGACGAGTACAGTTCCGAGTATTGGTCGTTCATTGGCTTTAGGATTCAACTTGGCATAATGCAGGCGTGAGCTACTTTATCCCAAAGCATGAACGACAAGCTGATTCTGTGCAATCCCCCTGCTATAGAAAGTTTATATTCTTGGGGTTTATACGGACTTTTTGGATTAGCCTTGCACGTTAATCAGACGCGTTCCCAGGAGCCGGTCATGAAGAAACTGTTGATCCGCATCCAGCCAGGTCCAGAGAAATAGAGTAAAGGGTGCAAAAACGATGAGCAGGTCTGTAGAGCTGTAACCACTTGCCACAGAAGCCAAATGCACCAGATAGGCGGCCAACAGCGGAATGGGCCAGGCCATCAGGTAGCGCAGGACTAAACGAGAGACCGGAGGGCTGGCGCCATTGCGATCAACCAGGCGGATATTCCAGGTTTTCATAGGAAGCGTCTGGCCGTTTTTGCGCCAGCACATTACGAAATACACGCCGATCGCGATAAATACGATGGCTTGCCGCCCGTGGCGCAATACCAGACCACTACGGCTTTGAGTAAGCGTATCGAACAAATAGGCGGCCAGAAATATGACGCCAAAAAGCAGAACGCCTTCGTACATCATGCAGGCAAAGCGGCGCCAGCGACCTGGGGTAGAAGGGGTCTTGATGGAAGAAGTGGCAAGGGGATTTTGTTGCATTGCAGTTAGCGGGTTCGGTTTGTGAAGATAGAGCCGGTATTATCCCGTAAATATCGTCCAGATATGCAAAAAGCCGCGTGCTGCGGCTTTTTCAACGACTGCAATCAGTCTTACTGCGTGGCTGGCGCTCAGCCGTCAATACGATTGCTATAACTTAAGCTGCTGATTCGCTGGCAACGTGTGGGCGCGTGTTGGTGAATTTGAACATGGAGCCTACTTTCGCAACAAATTTCTTTAGCGCTACGCCTTGGAAACGGAACTGCTCGTCTGCAATTGCTTGTTGGATAAGTTGACGCTCAAGTTCATCAGTAAGACGGATATCGCTGTATTTATTGCTCATGTTAGCCTCGGTGTGTAAGTGAACGTGTTGCGGGTTAACCCTATTATAGGGTTAACCCTAGTCACTTGCAAGCTAATATGTTGCGGTGCATGAAAAGTGTTGCTCTATCGTTCAAGGCAATGCGATAGTTGCGTCCGCTTGCTATCCGCGTTTTTATCGGCGATAGCTTTCTTTAACCATTTCGAAGCTGAATAAGCGGCAATCCAGGGCGCCATTGAACAGCGGGTAGCGGCGCTTGGGTTTTAAGCGCAGTTGTTGGGGAAGGTCCAGGTCGCTGGATATGACACTGATTTCCCAGCCGCTAAAGTTTTGCTTCAAATTTTGCGACCATTCGCGCCACATGCCCTGTTCTTCATTGCTCATACGTTCGCCGTAGGGCGGGTTGGTGATCAGCCAACCCGACTCGGCCGGTGGGGTGACCGTACGTGCATCGCCTACCTCGAAGCGAATGGCTTCGGGGGTAAGCCAGGCACGCTCTGCATTGGCGTTGGCGGCATCAATGGCGGCGGGATTAATGTCGATGCCGACTAATGGGCTGTCCAGTTGTGTGGCAATGCGTGAGCGGGCTTCGTCTTTAAGATCATGCCAGTGGCGGGCGTTGTGATCGCGCAGGCGTTCAAATCCGAATGGGCGTTCAATCCCGGGCGGGACGCCCAGGGCAATCCAGGCCGCTTCGATCAGGATCGTGCCGCTGCCGCAAAAAGGATCCAATAAGGCTTGGGACGGATCCCAGCCTGATAGCGCCAGTATCCCGGCCGCGAGGTTCTCGCGAATAGGCGCCTCGCCTTTGTCGAGCCTCCAGCCGCGCTTGAACAAGGATTCACCAGAGGTATCCAAGTATAGCGTTGCGCTGTCTTCGTTAAGAAATAAATGGACGCGGGCGTCGGGGCGAACGGTGTCAATGTCGGGGCGTGAGCCTTCACGTTCGCGTAGCCGGTCGCAGATGCCGTCTTTGGCGCGCAGGTTGCAAAATTGCAGGCTTTGCATTGGACTGCGGATAGCCGAGGTATCGACACGCAAGGTTTGCTCTGCTCCGAACCAGCGCTCCCAGGGGGTGTTGTAGGCCAACTCCAGAATGTCGTCTTCGTGCTGTACCGGCCCATGGGCCACCTGGACCAGGATGCGTGTTGCCAGTCTTGAGTACAGATTGGCACGTTGTACGCCGGTCCAGTCCGTATGGAAATGACAGCCGGCGCGGCCCGGCCGGGCATCTTCAAAACCCAGGGCCTGCATTTCGGCGGTTAAGGCTTCTTCCAGACCTTGAGGGCATGGAGTAAAGACAGGGAAGATTTCGGCCGGTATGAGTTCATGAGAACGTCGCGCATTGGCGCGCGGCGTTCTGGCCTGTACTGGATCCTTTGGCGGTGGTGACGTCCGAGTGCGTGCTGGCGCCGTATCGCGTTGGTGCTTTGATTCGTTGCGTGAGTAGGGAGGGTGGGAGCCGCGGGATTCGCGTGGCGGCGCCTGTCCGGTTGCCGGGGCGGGCGCCGTTCGTTGTTTTTCCCGCGTGCGTTCCTGCTGTGCTACCTGACGCGCACGAGCGCCGGCACGTTGGCGGCGCTCGGCCGGCTCAACCCCGGCGGCCGCAGCAGGTTGTTTTTTAAGGGTTAAGGTCTTGCGGGGCTTGGCGGTGTCAGTCATGGTCGAGTTCAGGCTTAAAAAGGTCGGACAACGACCAGGGCAATAATAATCAGCAACAAAATAACGGGTATTTCGTTAAACCAGCGGTAAAAGCGGTGACCTCGGGCGTTTTGGCCCGTTTCGAATTTTTTGAGTATTCGGCCACAGCCGTAGTGATAAGCTGCAAGCAGTAGTACAAAGAACAATTTGGCGTGCATCCAGCCTTGACCCTGCCCCAGTTTAAAGCCTAGAAAAAGCCACAGCCCAAAGATTATGGCCAATACAGCCAGTATGGTCATGAAACGGTATAGGCGCCGGGCCATGCCCACCAGGCATACGGTGGTGGCCGGGTCCTGGGGTTGGGCAAGGTTGACATAAATGCGAGGCAAGTAGAACAGGCCAGCAAACCACGACGTAACAAATAAAATATGAAAGGTTTTAATCCAGAGCATGGTTATTATTCTATTTCCAAATCAATTGTGAGCACGAAGGCAAGGCGCAACAGAGCATATGTACGGCTGCTGCTGCTTCCAGACAGTTCGCGGTTGATTTAGAAACGGAATTAGCCACGCAGTTGGCCGTCGCCGGTTAATACCCATTTAAGCGTTGTCAACCCTTCGAGTCCGACTGGTCCTCGCGCGTGCAGACGATTGGTGGATATTCCTATTTCGGCGCCCAGGCCATATTCGAAACCGTCGGCAAAGCAGGTGGGCAGATTGACATAGACCGAACTGGAATCTACCTCGCGTTGAAAGCGCGTTGCTGCCTGCAGGTTTTCAGTAACAATGGATTCGGTATGTTCCGAGCCCCAGCGGGCAATATGATCGATGGCTTGTTCCAGGCTATCAACGATACGAATGGCCAGAATCGGCTCGAGATATTCGGTAGCCCAGTCTTCATCGGTAGCCGGAGTTGCATTGGGGATAAGTGCGCGTGTCCGTTCACAGCCCCGAAGTTCAACCCCTTTTTCGCTTAGGGTTTGAGCCAATCGCGGCAGTATCCGGGAAGCGATGTCGCGGTGAACCAGCAGTGTTTCCATTGCACCGCATATGCCATACCGATAGGTTTTTGCATTGACTGCGATGTCGTGCGCTTTGTCCAGGTCGGCGGCTGCATCCAGATAGACGTGACAGTTGCCGTCCAGGTGCTTTATGAGCGGTACTTTGGCTTCGGCGGACAGGCGGGTAATCAGGCCCTTGCCGCCGCGAGGAATGATGACGTCGATATAGTCGGTCATGGTAATAAGCTGGCCCACTGCCGCGCGATCCGTGGTGCCGACAACCTGTATGGCATGGGCCGGTAAGCGGGCATCGGCCAAGCCTTCCTGGATAATTACTCCAAGAGCGCGGTTCGAGTGGAAGGCTTCGCTACCGCCACGCAATATGGTGGCATTCCCGGATTTCAGGCACAGTGCTGCCGCATCAATGGTGACGTTGGGCCGGGATTCGTAAATAATGCCAATAACGCCCAGCGGTACGCGCATCTGTCCCACTCGCATGCCGTTCGGGCGAGTTGCGGATGCCGTTTGGCTGCCTACCGGGTCGGGCATGTCGGCAATTTGCAGCAAGCCGGTTGCCATGGTTTGCAGCGCTTTGTCTGATAGCGTCAGCCGGTCGAGCAGAGCGGGGGCAATGCCCTTGTTTTTGGCCGCAGCCAGATCCTTGGCGTTTTCGGCTTGAAGCTGTTCTTTTTGATCTTGCAGCCGCCTGGCCATGGCGCGCAGCGCATTGGCTTTGGCAGCCGGAGAGGCCGTCATTAAGATGCGTGAAGCCTGCCGGGCCTGTTTGCCAAGATTGATAATGTCCGCAGCATTATATTGCGCTGTTGCGGCCGTGTCGGGGGTAAGGATTTGAGTCATGGTCGGTATAGTGTCTTGCTGTTGCTTGCAGAGAATTACGTGTATATATCAATTATCCCCGTATTTGCCACGTTTGTGGCGACGGAGCGAAGCGCCGCTAGTTTTTAGAGGGCGTTTTGGTCATGGCAATACGCATGGTCAGCCGCGCCAGCTCTTCCCAGGGGTCGTCAAGCCGGCCCGGCACCTTCAGACCTTTGATTAGCCGGTCGATATCGTGAGCATGTTGTACGGCTGCGGCCCAGCCGGCTGAAGGTATGCGCGCCAGAGTCTGCCGAATCAGATGCTCACGCGGCCCAAAAACTCGTTGCTGGCGCATGGCGCCGGACAAATCCTGGCCCGCCGACTGCACTGCGGCCAGGCGTGCCATGACACGCACCTCTTCCCCGACTGCCCATAGAACCAGCGGCAAAGCCTCCCCTTCGGCACGCAGGCCTGTGAGTATTGTCAGAGCCTTGGCCGGGTGGCCGGCAAGCATTGCATCCCGTAGCCCGAATACGTCGTAACGAGCTACGTTCAACACAGCTTGTTCGACATCTTTGCCGCTGATTTTTCCTTCCGGATAAAGCAAGCCCAGCTTCTGGATTTCCTGGTAGGCCGCGAGCAAATTGCCTTCTACCTTGTCGGCCATCCATTCGAGACTGGCTGGCTCAAGCTGTTGCTGTTGCCGCGCAAGGCGCTGTTGGATCCAGCGGGGCAGTTCGGCGCGTTCGATGTTGGCAAGTTCGACTGACGTACCTACTTGCGTCAAAGCGCTTGCCCATTTGCTATTGCGGGTGGTTTTGTCGAGCCTGGGCAGACTGATAAGAACAACGGTGTCGACAAGCGTGCCGCTTCGCACCATATCGGCTAGCTTAATCAGGGTGTCGCTGCCGGTTTTTCCGGGTTTTCCTGTGGGTACTTTAAGTTCGACCAGGCGCCGGTCGCCAAAAAGTGAAATGTTTTGCGTCGAGGCGATAACCGCCGACCAGTCGCTGCGGGCATCCAGGACCAGGCTGATACGTTCGCCGTAACCGGCGGCTGACGCGGCCGCACGTAGTCCATCCATGGTTTCTGTAACGAGCAACGGTTCATCGCCCGAGACGACATAGAGCGGATCGAGTGCTTGTTGCGTCTTTTTCAGGTTGCTTAAAAGACTGTCAATATCCAGGCGGCGTCCCATGGCCACCTCAGAAAAACCTGGCTCCGGGGATTACGCCGGGAGAGCTGCCGGGGATGGGAGTTTGGCTGTTATCGCCTGAGTTTTGTGGCTCGGTTGTTTCAGGAGACAGATCAAGCGGCTGGTTGGCCGAGTCTTTAAACGCTTCGGCGACATCGGGGGAACTGAGGCGGCGAAGGACCCGGTCAACCAGGCTTTGTTGCATTTCCTGGAATAAGGAGCCGATTTCGCCTTGCTTTGCCTGCAGTAGGTTCGAGTCGTAGGGGACTTCGCGTGTGGTTTGAAGCGTTGTGGGCGGAAGGATCAGATGCCCCTGGGCATCGGTGACCTGGAATATGAATTCAAGGTTGAGTTCATATTCTTCGACCTGTCCGCGTGCATCAATGGATACTTCCCGCAGACTTTGATTATTGGCCAGTTGGGTTAGCCTGGCTTGCGCCTGTGCCGGGTCGGACACAAACCGGGTATTGGGCGAGCTGGCAACAATAGCGCGCCGGATCTTGGCGCCAAATGCCGAATTTTCCTCGATATTGGTATACAAGGTGTCAAACGGCAGAGGGTCGACACCTTTTAGTCTGAAGCCGCAAGCAGTCAGCAAAATGCACAGCAGCACGCAGGCAAGCCCCCGTAGCCATGCTTGCGACGATAACGTAAGAAGAGATTGCCTGGGCTGTAAACTATGCATGCCTGATTTTATCCGACGATATTGACGAGCTTGCCCGGCACCACAATAACGCGTTTTGCCGGCCGTCCCTCTAGAAAACGGCCTACTGCGTCGTGTGCAATGGCCTGTTCCTCGATTTGTGTTTTGCTGGCTTTGCTGGCCACCTTCAGCGTACCACGCAGCTTGCCGTTAATTTGCAGTATCAACTCGATTTCATCGGCAATAAGTGCCGCTTCGTCGACCTTGGGCCAGGGCGCATCAAGCAGATCGCCGTAGGCCTTGTCAAACCCCAGGTCTCGCCAAAGCTGCCACGTAATATGCGGTACGACCGGATACAGTACGCGCAGCAAAATGCTAAGGGTTTCAGCAATAGCGTGCTGTGCGGCAGCGCTGCCGTCGAGTTTGGCCGACTCCATGGTATTGAGCATTTTCATGCTTGTTGAAACAACCGTGTTGTACTGAATGCGCTGATAATCGTAATCAGCTTGTTTGAGCAGGTTGTAAATGTCGCGCCGAAGGGTTTTGATTGCCTCATTGGCATCGGACCAATTGGCGGTTGTGCCGTGCGTGGCTTGCACTGCTGCTTGCTGGTTGTAGCCGTAGGCCCACAGGCGGCGTAAAAAGCGGTTGGCGCCATCCACGCCCGATTCCGACCATTCCAGCGTTTGTTCCGGCGGGCTTGCAAACATAACGAACAGGCGCGCGGTATCGGCCCCCATGGAATCGATGAGCGATTGCGGATCGACCCCATTGTTTTTGGATTTTGACATTGTGCCAATGCCGCCATAGTCGATGGGCGATCCATCTTTAATTAGCTTGGCTCCGGTGATGGTGCCTTTGGCATCGTAGATATTTTCAACCTCTTCGGGCCAAAAATACTCAAGACCGCCCTGTGCGTTCTTGCGTGAGTAGATGTGGTTAAGCACCATGCCCTGACAGAGCAGCTTGGTAAATGGTTCGTCGAACTTGAGCAGGCCCAGGTCGCGCATGACACGTGTCCAGAAGCGTGCATAGAGCAAATGCAATACCGCATGTTCGATGCCGCCGATGTACTGGTCCATAGGCATCCAGTAATCGTTGCGCTCGTCGACCATGGCGTTATCATTGCCGGGCGAGGTATAACGCATGAAATACCAGGATGAGTCCACAAAGGTATCCATGGTGTCGGTTTCCCGGCGCGCAGCGGCTCCGCACTTGGGGCAATGGCACGATAGGAACCCTTCGTGTTTGGTCAGCGGATTGCCGCTGCCGTCGGGAATCAGATCGTCGGGCAGTACGACAGGAAGGTCTTTTTCGGGAACCGGGACCGGACCGCAGTCCGGGCAGTGAATGATGGGGATGGGGGTACCCCAATAACGCTGACGGGAAACACCCCAATCGCGCAAGCGCCATGTGGTTTGTTTCTCGCCCAGCCCTTTGGCGGCCAGATCGTTTGCCACGCTGTTGACGGTTGCCGCTTGGTCCAGGCCATCGTATTTGCCGGAATTGACGGTACGGCCTTGCTGTTTATCGCCATACCATTCTTGCCACGCTTCGGTTGAATAGGTCTTGCCTTCGACGGCGATTACGTCCTTGATAGGCAACTGGTATTTTTTAGCAAAGGCAAAGTCACGTTCGTCGTGCGCGGGCACGCCCATAACAGCGCCATCGCCGTAGGTCATCAGAACATAGTTGCCGACCCAGACGTCGATTTGCTGGCCAGTAATAGGATGCGTGACGGTAAGGCCGGTACGAAGGCCTTCTTTTTCTCGTGTTGCCAACTCGGCTTCTGTGGTGCCGCCCAGCTTGCAGGCTTCAATAAACGCTGCCAGTTCAGGGTTGGTTTGCGCCGCATGCGCAGCTAGCGGATGTTCGGGCGCGACAGCGCAAAACGTAACGCCCATGATGGTGTCGGCGCGTGTCGTAAAAACATACATGCGGCCGTCTTGTATAAGTTCGCCGGCACTGTTTTTAATGGAGTGCGTGAAGGCAAAGCGAACCCCTTCGCTTTTTCCTATCCAGTTTTCCTGCATCAGGCGGACACGTTCAGGCCAGCCGGGAAGGCCGTTCTTGACCTGATCGAGCAGTTCTTCCGCGTAATCGGTAATGCGTAAATAGTAGCCAGGGATCTCGCGTTTTTCTATGGGCGCGCCAGAGCGCCAGCCACGTCCGTCAATGACTTGCTCGTTAGCCAGAACAGTTTGATCGACAGGATCCCAGTTAACGACTTGCGTTTTACGGTAGGCGATACCTTTGTCGAGCATTTTCAGGAACAGCCATTGGTTCCATTTGTAGTACTTGGGATCGCAGGCGCACATTTCGCGCGACCAGTCGATGGCCAGACCCATGGCTTGCATTTGCTTTTTCATATAAGCAATGTTGTCGTAGGTCCATTTGGCGGGCGGTACTTTGGATTTAATGGCCGCATTTTCGGCCGGCATTCCAAACGCATCCCAGCCCATGGGCATTAGCACGTTATAACCGCGCATGCGCAGCTGGCGCGTCATCATGTCATTGATCGTGTAATTGCGCACGTGGCCCATATGCAGCTTGCCGCTAGGGTAGGGCAGCATAGAGCAGGCGTAAAACTTGGGCTTGGCCGAACCATCGGGAAAGGTGGCGTTTTCGGTGACACGATAAGCATCGCGCGCTTGCCAGTTTTGATGGGAGGCGGCTTCGACAGCGTTGGGGTTATAACGTTCCTGCATGAGATCCGGATTTTTATAAGGTTTAATGCAAACCATGCATTATAGGACGCCGAGCAGCATGGCGCTTAAGTAATTCCATTTCCAAATCAACCGTGACCTGTGTCGGCGCAGCGGCCGTACAAATGATCTGTTGCGCCGCGCCTTCGTGTTCACAATTGAATTGGAACTGGAGTAAGCGGGGCCTGACTGCTTGAATGAAATGGATGGGCACAAAAAAGCCCTGCCATGGCAGGGCTTTTTGCAAAGATGCAAACTACTTGAGCTTGATTTCTTTGTAGTCAACATGCTTGCGAGCAACGGGATCAAATTTTTTGATCAGCATTTTCTCGGGCATGGTGCGCTTGTTTTTGGTGGTCGTGTAGAAATGACCTGTACCAGCGGTAGATTCGAGCTTGATTTTCTCGCGAATACCTTTTGCCATGATGTGCTCCTGAAAGTTAGAACGCTAGCGCGGCTTAAGCCACTTCGCCACGGGCACGAAGATCGGCCAAAACGACATCAATGCCATTTTTGTCGATAGTGCGGATTGCATTCGCCGAAACACGCAGACGAACCCAACGGTTCTCGCTTTCGACCCAGAAACGGCGCGACTGCAAGTTAGGTAAAAAGCGACGCTTGGTTTTATTGTTTGCGTGCGAAACATTGTTGCCCACCATTGGGCCTTTGCCGGTAACTTGGCATACGCGTGCCATGATTGTACCCCTTGAGTATTTTGCTGCGGCTTTCGTTCTTACCTGCTTTTGCCCCTGTAGGGTTTTGCCCTTGTGGGGTTTTGTCCTGTGTACAGAATAAATTCAGGTAAACCTAAAGACCGATGTATTCGTAAAGCCTAGTATTCTAATATGAATCTGGCGGTTTAATCAAGTAGCCCGCAACGCAATGCGTCCAAATAACCACGATAAACAGGCGGAAAGTGCCAGCATCCCGGTTAATGGCAAAGGTGTGCTTGATTGCCACACACTGATTGTCATGCCGGCCAGAGCGCCACACAACATTTGCAAGGTGCCCATTAGGGCTGAAGCAACCCCCAGGCGTTTGCCTTGGCCCGATAAGGCCAGTGCAGCAGCATTGGGATTAACGAAACCCTGGCTGACCATAAAGCCCATCAAGCATACCATAAGCACGGTAAGGTTAAGCCAGCCCAGCAAGGTCAGCAACAAGCCCAGCAGGCTCATGAACACGATCCCCGTTTGAGCCTTTCTTAGCAAGGCTTCGGGCGTATGGCGATTAAGCATGCGGGCGCTGACTTGTGACGTAAATATAAGCGCGGCGGCATTCAAGCCAAATAAAAGGCCAAAGTATTTAGGATCGACGTTATAGATATCCATAAACACCCGGGGCGATCCGGCAATGTAAGTAAATAACCCGGCAGAGCCAAATCCTCCGGCAAGCGAATAGCACAAAAATTGCTTGTCGCGCAGCAGTCCCCAGTAGTTGCGGCCTATGGTGCCAAAGCGTAAGGGAATGGCGTTTTCCGGAGCCAGGGTTTCACGCATGGACCGCATGACGCCTATCAGCAGCAGGACGCCGACAAAAGCCATGATCCCGAAAATGCCGCGCCAACTGCTGAAGGCCAGCATTTGTCCGCCCAGGATCGGAGCCAGGATCGGTGTTACGCCTAATATCAGTATCAGCAGCGATAGCGCTTTGGCTGCATCGCGGGTTTCATAGTTATCGCGAATTACAGCGCGTGGGATAACCATGCCGGCAGCCCCGCCAAATGCCTGGGCAATACGCCATCCGATAAGGTGATCGATATCGCTGGCCAGAGCGCAACCGATTGATGCGATTATGAATATAAGCAACCCCAGAATCAGGGGTTTTTTGCGGCCGAACCGATCGGCAAAAGGACCATAAAACAGCTGTGCAGCGGCCAGGCCGAGTAAATAGCTGGCCAGCGTCCGCTCTACTTGCCCTTGTGTAGTGCTTAAGCTTTGCACCATGGAGGGAAAGGCTGGCAAATACATGTCGATGGCCAGCGGACCGAGCGCCGAAAGCAGGCCCATAAGGATTAACCATCGAGGAAAAGCGGTTCGGATTTTTTTAAAAGACATGTATCGCAAAAAAGACGGATCGTCAGGAGGGGGCTAAGGTATGCGCTGAGCAGGTATAGGGACGTCTGGCCGAAAAATTGGCGCGTGATTCTATTCCCAATTAGTGAACACGAACACGAAGCGCAGACAGTACATTAAGTACGGCAAAGCAAAGCCGGCGCAGTTCACGGTTGCTTTATAAGTGGAACAAGAGCGTGCAGTGGTAAGTGTAGCGTATTGCCCCCCGATGCAGCCGAGGCTCGCATAACGAATTGTTTGATGATAAATTTGGGCTTGGCTCGAGCAGCGGCTGGCTGCGGTTTTGTCATCCTGTTTTAATTCTTCGATTTTTAACTATGGGAGTAGAGCGTGAGTTCGATCTTGTCTGGTGTTGAAAAGAAGCTTGCGGAGTTGCCCTTGCCGGTAGAGCTGCAAATGCCCGATGGTGAAAAGGTGGGGCCGTCCAATGCCCAAATCCGTTTAATAGTCAAAGATCGAACGACTCTTGCCAATCTCGCTGCGGGACAGGTGGGGCGGCTCGGAGAGGATTACGTTGAGGGCAAGTTTGATATTGACGGGTCCATGCGCGACTTGATGAAATTGGCGACAGCGATCTTGCCCGGTTCGCCGATTGACGCAGCCCGGGGCGGCTGGTTGACAGGCTTGATACGTAGTCTGGTGTCGGTCTGGCGTCATAGCGCTGAACGCGATGCCCGCCAAATCGAATTTCATTACGACTTGTCCGACGATTTTTACGGCCTTTGGCTTGATCCGCGTCGAGTCTATTCCTGCGCGTATTTTCGTACTCCGGATTTGTCCATCGGTCAGGCTCAGGAAGCAAAACTCGACCATATTTGCCGCAAGCTGAAGCTGGGCAGCGGCGAACGTTTCCTGGATGTCGGCGCAGGCTGGGGCGGTTTGCTGTTATGGGCTGCCGAAAACTACGGCGTTGACGCCACAGGCATTACTTTGT
>DATCVA010000003.1:0-6428 GCA_036567205.1 Eoetvoesiella sp.
ACGACAGCGACCGGCCAAAACACACCCCTGGAAGCGCTGGGCAAGCGCTACCCCCAACCCGCAACATCAACCCCCGACAGTCACCTGAACCGGACATTTCTACTTGGGAGAAAACCGGACATTTCTACTTTGCCTTGACAGCCCGGAAGGCTTTTTGACGCAAAACGTTTAACATATCGCTATTAAAGACCTCTTTAAAAGTCTCGTATGGATGAAAATGTACTGGCAGCCATGGCGCGCTGGCCCGCGGTACCTGATGTTTATGGCTGGCTCTCGCTGTCAGAGCGAGGTCAATGGCGACTGCATCCTAACGGCGATGCGTTGTCCGGACACAACCAACCTGGCGAATCGATAACAAGTCCGCAAATATTGCAGTTTATAAATCGCAACTATGCCGGCGATGACCTTGGGCGGTGGTTTTTTCAGAATGGACCACAACGCGTATTTGTACGGCTTGATGGCGCGCCCTACATATTGCATACAACAAGCGCCGCACCATGCCTCCAAACACATAATGGCCTATCGGTAAACAATATCCATGGCTGGTATCTTGATGATGCGGGCAAGCTTTATGCCCAAACCGAGCATGGCCCGGGTCAGATTGATGGGCGCGACTTGATGGCGGTGCTCGATGTGCTTTATACGGATCAGAACGAAAACCTGATTACCTTGCTCGAGCGCGACCCGGCTCCTCATAAAACCTTTATCCGCACAAACGTTAACAAGATCTCATCGTCACGATCGGCGCCCCAGGCAAATTTAGTCTTATTAAAGTGCTGCAACGCTGCAAAAATACCCTGCGCAATGGGTTTTGTCCGGTATCCCTTACAGAATTTTGTTACGCTTGGGAACCCGGTTGAGTAGAATCCAGTCATGACATCACAAGCCCTTCCTTTTTATTTCCCTGCCCCCCGCGCCCAAAAATTTTGCAGCCAATGCGGCAGTGCCATCACGCGGCGCATTCCCCCCGACGACAATCGCCTTCGCGATGTTTGCGACCAATGCGGTGCTGTCCATTACCAAAACCCCCGGAATGTGGTGGGCGTATTGCCCATATGGGAAGACAAAATCCTGCTTTGCCGACGTGCTATCGAACCGCGCTATAACAAGTGGACGCTACCGGCCGGCTTCATGGAGCTGGGCGAAACTACCGCGCAAGGGGCCATGCGCGAAACGCAGGAAGAAGCAGGTGCGCAAATCGAGCTGGGGCCTCTGTACACAGTTATCGACGTTCCCCACGCGGAACAAGTCCATTTTTTCTATCTGGCCAAGGTGCTTAGCGCAGACCTATTCCCAGGACCGGAAAGCCTTGAAGCGGCTTTTTTCAGCCCCGGCGAAATCCCATGGCCCGAATTGGCGTTTCGCACCGTTATCACAACGCTGGAACACTATCTGAATGACAAGAAGACCGGCCGCTTCCCGATTCATCATTACGACATTCCCCTACCCCTGCCTGACCCTGCCTAAAAACTGAGGTTCTGGTGAATACGCTGGTTTGGCTTGACGCTTCAACTCCGCTGCCACATCCGTCAACCGCCTCGCGCGACGGCCTGCTCGCCGTTGGCGGCGACTTATCGCCAGCGCGCCTGACCGAGGCCTATTCCAAAGGTATTTTCCCCTGGTATAGCCAGGGTGATCCGGTTTTATGGTGGAGCCCCGACCCGCGCATGGTCTTAAGCTGTGCCGACTTCAAGGTATCGCGCTCATTGCGTAAAAAACTGAGGCAGTTGGCCAGCACCGAGCAAAGTCCCAATGCGCGTATGCAAATCAAACTCAACACTGCTTTGCCTGAAGTCATTAAGAACTGTGCGGGCCCCAGAACCACCCAAAGCGGAACATGGATCTCGGACGAAATCCAGGCGGCTTATCTCGCCTGGCATCGCGCCGGGCGTGTGCACAGCATCGAGACATGGATCGACGGAACGCTGGTGGGCGGGCTGTACGGCGTGTGTCTTGGCCGGTTTTTCTTCGGTGAATCGATGTTTGCACGGATGTCCGACGCCTCCAAAATTGCGCTTGCATATTTAGTAGCCTTCCTGTCGGCTCAAGGCATCAGGCATATTGATTGCCAGCAGCAAACAGGACACCTGGCCAGCCTGGGAGCCCGCCCGCTGGACCGGCGCGAGTTTCTTTCTATGGTCGAAGCAGCCACCTGCCTGCCTTCGGCAGCATGGGGCCGCGGACAGCTTCTGCAATCGGGAGAACTTTTGCCAGAAGGTCAAAAAGCCCGTATCGACCGGCCAAACCAAGGTTTGCCTAAACATGGCCAATAACGCCATAATGAGTATGCATCGCACTGTTGAGTAATATCATGAGCCACCCTGCCGAACCGGACTTTAAAACACTACAGTTTTATTCGACTGCAGCTTACCCATGCAGTTATATCGCCGGGCGTGAAGCGCGCTCTCAGGTCGCAGCCCCGAGTCATTTCATCAACACCGAGACCTATTCAAAACTTGTCGGACAAGGTTTTCGCCGCAGCGGTCTGTTCACCTATCGCCCTCATTGCGATAGCTGTCAAGCATGCCTGCCCATACGGATCAATGCAGATCAGTTTCAGCCTAACCGTACCCAGCGCAAGGTTTGGCATCGCCATCAAGACTTGCAAACACGCCATGTGCCCTTGCATTTTGAACGGGAACACTTCGAGCTTTACCAACTCTACGTCACCAGCCGCCACCCAGGCGCCGGTATGGATGACGATACCCAGGCCCAATACACTCAATTTTTACTGACAAGCCGGGTGGACTCGAGTTTGATCGAATTCCGAGACCCCGGCGGCCAATTGCAAATGGTGGCGCTTGTTGACGTTCTGGAAACAGGTTTGTCCGCGGTCTATACATTTTTTGATCCCCGGACGGAAGGCAGCCTGGGAACCTACGGCGTGTTATGGCAAATTGCGCAATGCAGGGCCATGAAACTACCATGGCTGTATTTAGGCTACTGGATCAGGGAAAGCCGTAAAATGAACTATAAAATGCGGTTCAAACCCCACGAAATTCTGCTGGATGGCGCCTGGACGGACCCGTCCGCATCGTAATTACGATTCCGCCTTAAACTATAGCCTTTGGCATTGCCACAATCCTTTTGCAGCGTTCCGCTTATTCAGCATGTCATTTTTATTCAACGCATACCCATTAGCGCGTTCAGCCCTGTTTTCGCTGGATGCCGAAAAAGCTCACGAACTAACGCTTTCATCCCTGCAAAAAACCTACGACTGCCGCGTAACGCGTACGCTGCTCACCAGCAACCCAATGCTGCCGTCAACCCTGATGGGGCTGCACCTTCGTAATCCAGTGGGCCTGGCGGCCGGATTGGATAAAAATGGCGCTCACATAGACGCGCTGGCGCAACTTGGCTTTGGATTTATCGAGGTAGGCACGGTAACCCCAAAACCGCAAGACGGCAATCCGAAACCGCGTATGTATCGGCTTCCGCGCGCCAGCGCACTGATCAACCGCCTGGGCTTCAATAACAAAGGCCTGGCCGCTTTTATCGACAACGTCCAAAAAAGCCAATGGCATAAAGATGGGGGGATACTCGGTCTGAATATCGGCAAAAATGCCACAACGCCCATCGATAAGGCTGTTGAGGATTATCTGCTGGGGCTCGAAGGTGTGTACCCGCATGCCGACTACGTCACTGTTAATATTTCATCGCCCAACACACAAAACCTGCGTCAGCTTCAAAGCAGCGACGAATTGGTCAAGCTGTTGGCAGCGCTTCAGGAAAAACGTAAAGCACTGGCAGACCAACACGGTCGCAATGTGCCGCTTGTCGTCAAGATTGCTCCGGATTTAACAACCGAACAAATTGACGTTATTGCCGACGCCTTGCCCCGCTATGGAATTGACGGGGTCATTGCAACCAACACCACGCTGTCGCGTGACGCTGTACAAGGGTTGCAACATGCCAATGAAGCTGGCGGGCTATCCGGTCCGCCGGTACATGCTTTGTCGCTAGCGGTGATTGCACGGCTACGCCAGCAATTAGGTCCGTCATTTGCGATTATTGGAGTAGGTGGAATTATGTCGGGCAAAGAGGCGCAAGAAAAAATCTCCGCCGGAGCCAACGCGGTTCAGCTATATACCGGCCTGATCTACCGCGGACCGGCCCTCATCGACGAGTGCATTCGCGCACTTTCATAAAAAAACCCCGACAAGTTCATCTTCGTCGGGGTTTCATCAAAAGCAAGCGTATCGGGCTGGCTGGCTAAACATTGTCCAGCCAGCCCGATTTTTCGCTTATTCCATTTCTATATCAAACGTGCACTTTGTCGACTTCGCCTACGCTTGCTTTACACAAGCGATGACTACGCTTCGCCTTCGCGTTCACGCTTGATCCAGAGAAACTGAACTAGGCGGTGGCGCGACGTGCACGCGGTGCTGCTTTAGCGGCTTCTGCTGCTTCCGAAGCGGCTTTGAACGTGGCATTGGTTGCCGCGCTGATATTCGACTCGGCAGCCTCAGTTGCTTGCTTGGCCGCTTTGGAAACGGATTCGTATGCACTGGTTGCAGTAGCCAAAGACGATTTCATCAATGCAACGGCGCTTTCAGAGCCTGTAGGTGCATTTTTTGAAAACTGGTCAATTGCTTCTGATACCTGCTGCTGTCCCTGGGCAATTTGCTCTTCAGTCAATTTTGACAGATCGGCTTGTACACCGGATACAATGTCATAAACGTGCTTGCTGTATGCTAGGGCTTTTTCGGCGCCAGGCTGAACCAGGCCAGAGGTAAATGCCAATGCTTCTTGAGCATCTTTGACTTCAATCGCTTCCTGCGATTTTTGGGCAACTTCGTCCAAAGTGGCTTTCCAAACTTTCAGGTTCAGATCGATCAGTTTCTCGAAACCGCCAAAAAATGTGCCTTGAACAGCCAAAAACTTGTCCAGCGATGCTTTTTGGTTGGCTAAAACTTCTTGTGGAATTGCGCTCATGATATTTCCTTGATAAGGGATCAGCTGTTTTCTGATCAGGGTGTTTGAATTGTGTTCAAACTAAAGTGTCAAGAAGGCTAAACCAATCACCTACCATGCGTGAAAACCTTCCGTGCTGCATTGCACAATTCAAATTCTACCTGATTTAGCAACACTGTCAATCTTTTTTTGTTGCGACGCAACAAAAAAATGCAAAAGATACATAGACTTTAATTTTTCAGGGTAAATCACGCTTTGTCCGGGTAAACCACAGCGACAGCCTAGGCCTTTTAGCCTAGAATTTATCTATTCTTGTGACAGCAATTCAAAAGCTAAACGAAAGCTGTATGACAGGTTTAACTCAACGTTATGTGCTCA
This sequence comes from Eoetvoesiella sp., assembly GCA_036567205.1. GTDB lineage: Bacteria > Pseudomonadota > Gammaproteobacteria > Burkholderiales > Burkholderiaceae_B > DATCVA01. The sequence continues at coordinate 5,293 of DATCVA010000003.1, forward strand.
CAAGGCAAATGGAGACAAAATGAAACGCTACACCAAAACCCTTACAAGCTTACTGGTCGCCGGCACTTTTTTCGGGACTGGCGCAGCGCTGGCCGCTGACTTTCCAGAGCATGCAGTTAACATGGTCGTGCCATTTTCGGCCGGAGGGCCTACCGATAACGTAGCACGTGCTTTAGCCGAAGCCATGCGCCCAAGTCTGGGCGAAGCGGTCATCGTCGAAAACAAGGGTGGCGCCGGTGGCACCATTGGCACGTCACAAGTAGCCCGCGCCAAGCCAGATGGTTATAACATCCTGCTGATGCATATCGGTTTCTCGACCGCGCCCTCGCTTTACAAGAACCCGGGCTACGATCCTAAAACAAGTTTCGAACCCATTGGCTTGGTTGTCGATGTACCCATGACTATTATTGCTCGTGAAGACTTCCCGCCCAACAACATCAAAGAGCTGGTCGAGTACATCAAAACCCACAAAGACAAAATTTCTCTGGCCAATGCAGGCATCGGCGCTGCCAGCCATTTGTGCGGAACGATGTTCACCCAGGCGCTGGGCGTAGACTTGTTAACCGTTCCATACAAAGGCACGGCACCGGCCATCGCCGATCTGCTGGGCAAGCAGGTTGACTTGCTGTGCGACCAAACTACCAATACCACTCAACAAATCAAATCCGGCAAAGTTAAAGCCTATGCCGTCACCAGCCAAAAACGGGTACCTACCTTGCCCGACCTGCCTACCTTGCAAGAGTCCGGCTTTAAAGACTTTGAAGTCGGTATCTGGCATGGCATGTGGGCTCCCAAGGGCACCCCTAAGCCAGTTGTCGACAAGCTGGTCAGCTCGCTTCAGGCCGGTATGGCCGACCCTGCCTTCAAAGAGCGCATGGCAAGCCTGGGCGCAACGGTTCTTACCGATCAGGCCAACCCTCAGGCTCTAAGTAAAAAGGTTGATCAACAAGTACCGCAATGGGCCGATCTTTTCAAGAAAGCCGGCGTACAGGCTAACTAAACCCGCTTTCAAAAAGTACGTCGATACCAGGCGCATTAAATAATAAACGGCTGTTTGTAAACTAACCCCGTAAAGTTGGATACTCTTTCCAGCCTTATGGGGTTTGCTTTGGACGTCGCGGCGGGGGTGGCTCAGG
>DATCVA010000004.1:0-3253 GCA_036567205.1 Eoetvoesiella sp.
ACGACAGCGACCGGCCAAAACACACCCCTGGAAGCGCTGGGCAAGCGCTACCCCCAACCCGCAACATCAACCCCCGACAGTCACCTGAACCGGACATTTCTACTTGGGAGAAAACCGGACATTTCTACTTTGCCTTGACAACCAGGCAGACAAACCCGCACCTGAATCTCGGCTTTTCCCTGATTTCGTAAAAAAGCTGTTGCACATACGCTACGCTGAACCAGAAACAGGTCGAAGCCGCGACGGGAACTCACCATGCATTTGACCCGACACCGCACCAAATGCCTGAAATTAGTATGCATCAAAATAAGCTTGTATTGCCGTTGCATCACAGGTTTTCTGCAAAGCCAGCATTAGCAGGATGCGTGCTTTTTGCGGATTCAAATCACGCGCCGCGACAAACCCATGACTGTCATCATTGATCTCGACATTACGCATTACATCGCCAGCCCCCGTGCGTGAGGCCCGGACAATTACGACCCCCTGCGCTGCGGCCTGACGCAGCGCCTCTAACGTTGAGTCAGTTGTATTGCCGTCGCCGACTCCTGCAAGAACAATTCCCTTCGGCCCCAGGGACAGCAATGCTTGTGCAACACGCTCATCCAGGTCCCCGTGCGAATACAAAACAAACACGGCCGCTGGCGCAGCGCTTCCAAGCGGCGCAAATTCGCTGTTTTTAGTGTGGCAAGCCGTGTTGCCACCGTGGAACACCACTGTTGCATGCCGCACTCGTCCCACTGGCCCCCTATTCGGCGACGCAAAGGCTGCCAGGCCATTTGCAGCTGCTTTCTGTATATCGCGTGCAGTATGAATTTGTTCATTCATGACAACCAGCACACCTCGCCCATGCGCTTCGGCATGAACAGCGGTAAGAATGGCCTGATAAACATTGGCCACACCATCGGCGCCTAATGTGTGAGCAGGCCTCATTGCGCCGGTCAACACAATAGGAATTGCCGTATTCACCGTAAGACTTAAAAAGTATGCAGTTTCTTCGAGCGTATCGGTTCCATGTGCAATCACAATGCCGTCGACCTCGCCGCTATCGGCCAACAACTGTACCCTGCCGGCCAGCATTGCCCATATATCGTAATGCACCGTCTGACTGCCGACATTGACGATTTGTTCCATGCTCAGAACCATCTGCCCGGAGACATCGGGCAAAACCTTCAATATTTGCTCGATACTTAAACTACCCGCCTGATAACCCACGCCTTTGGCGGCGGCCCCGGCGATCGTTCCGCCCGTTCCAAGAATTGCGATACGAGGAAGGCCAGGCTTAACCATCAATTACACTTGCCAGACCTTGCCGTTCGAGCAACGCATTTAAATGTTCCCAGCCATGGAAGTCGATCATTAATTGACCACGGCTTTTAGCTCCGATCTTGAGCGTAACTTTTGTGCCCAGGTGGTCGGACAGCGCCTCTTCGAGGCGTTTGACATCGCCTGATTGCGCAACAGTAGTACGTGGGTTCTTAACCTGCTTTTCTTCGGCTTCACGAATACTACGGCCTACCAACTTTTCTGTTTCACGCACCGACAAACGCTTGGCAATAATTTCGTTAGCCAGCAAAATTTGCGATGCCGAATCCGTTGCCAGAAGCGCGCGCGCATGCCCCATGTCGATATCGCCAGCCAACAGCATCGTTTGCACCGGCCCAGTCAGATTCAACAAACGCAGCAAATTACTGGTGGCCGAGCGCGAACGCCCAATGGATTGGGCTGCCTGCTCATGCGTCAAGCCGAACTCATCCAGCAAACGACGGACTCCGTGCGCCTCTTCAAGGGGGTTCAGATCTTCACGCTGGATATTTTCAATCAACGCCATAACGGCAGCGCTTTCGTCGGGCACCTCTCGCACCAGAACAGGCACTTCATCAAGTCCTGCCAACTGAGCCGCGCGAAACCGCCGTTCGCCGGCAATAATCTCGTACTTGCCGGAATCTTTGCCATCCAGCGGCCGCACCAGTATCGGCTGCATAATGCCTTGTGTGCGAATAGACTCGGCCAGCTCATTCAGCGCGCCTTCGTCCATTCGTGTGCGCGGCTGATATTTACCCGCACGCAGCGCCTTGACGTTTAGTGCAGAAGGCAGCGCACCATTGGTTCCCGCAGTTTTCCCCAAGGTTTCAATGACGGTTGCGTCCTCGCCTAACAAAGCGTCCAGACCCCGGCCAAGTCCTTTTGGTTTCCGTGTTGCCATCGTGTATTCCCTTTATAAGATCGCTTCGCGTGGCGTCTGGGCTTTAGCCCGCAACGCTTCTTTCTTCACGCGCTTGACGAGCTCGTTTCCAAATTCAACATAAGCTTTTGCACCACGCGAGCTCTTGTCGTAAACAATGCCCGGCAAGCCGTAACTTGGCGCTTCGGCCAAACGTACATTGCGAGGCACGATTGTTTTAAAGACTTTGTCGCCAAAATGCATTTCAATTTGCGCCGACACCTGCTGCTGCAAGGTGACACGCGTGTCGAACATTACCCGCAATAAGCCAATGATCTGCAAATCGGGATTGATATTGCGATGTACGCGTTTAATCGTATTGACCAGATCCGACAAACCCTCGAGCGCAAAATACTCGCACTGCATGGGAATAATGACGCCGTGCGCAGAAGCCAGACCGTTTAACGTCAAGAGCGATAAGGTCGGAGGACAATCGATCAAGATGAAATCATAGTCGTCCAGTATCAACGCAATGGCTTGCTTGAGCTGCTGTTCGCGTTCTTCCATCTGAATTAAATCAATCTCGGCCCCCGAAAGCTCGCGATTGGCAGGTAAAACGTCGTACCCGCCGGCCTCTGAGCGAACGCGTGCCTCGGCTATGGTGGTGTCGCCGATAAGAACCTGATACAGATTGGACTGCACTTTGTTTTTATCGACTCCACTACCCATGGTGGCGTTCCCCTGCGGATCCAGGTCGATCAATAACACTCGTTTGCGTAACGCCGCCAGTGCGGCCGCAAGATTGATTGCGGTAGTGGTTTTGCCCACCCCGCCTTTCTGGTTCGCAACGCAAAAAACCGTAGCGATACCCGTGGCAGCATTTAGACTCATAAGTTTCCTTGACTACGACTCATCCAGACCAAACAGCGCCGGGCATCAAGCTCGGGCACCGTCAACGGTTCAATACGTTCAACATCCCAATGGGAGCCTTCCTGAAGCGCTTTGATTTCTTCATCGGGCTCGCGCCCCTTCATGGCCAGCAAATATCCGCCGCTGCCCACATGCTTACCTGCAAGTGTCGCAAAATCAATT
>DATCVA010000005.1:0-2712 GCA_036567205.1 Eoetvoesiella sp.
GATGGCGCCCTGTACGTGTGCAACAACGGGGGCAACACCTACAAGCCGGACCACTTCGCTGCGACAGGCCCTGCCAAAGACTACGCCGGAGGCTCAATACAGCGAGTCGACCTGAATACGGGTGAAGTCACTACGCTATATACACACTGTGGCGAACACCGGCTGTCGTCTCCCAACGATCTGGTTTTCGACACGCATGGAGGCATGTACTTCAGCGACTTCGGCAAAAAACATGCGCGGCACCGGGATCATGGGGGTTTGTACTACGCACAGCCCGACGGCAGCAATATTAAAGAACTGGCGTATCCCGTCGCCGCCCCCAATGGCGTCGGTTTGTCGCCCAAAGGCGATGTACTTTATGTCGCCGAAACGGAAACCGCGCAAGTCTGGGCGTTCGATATCGTTGCCCCCGGGCAAATAAAAAAACACGCAAGCCCTTCGCCCCACGGCGGCAGACTGGTGTGCGGACTGCCCGGCTACCAGCGCCTGGACAGCCTGGCCATTGATAGTAAAGGCAATATTTGTATAGGTACGCTGATCACGGGGGTCGTAACCGTTATTTCTCCTGACGGCGACGTTGTGCGGACGGTAGCGATGCCGGACACCCACGTAACCAATATCTGCTTCGGCGGCGCTGATCTTAAAACCGCGTACATCACCTTGTCCGGCTCGGGCCAACTGGTGTCCACACCCTGGCAAGAGCCAGGCTTAAAACTGAACTACAACGCTTAACGGAAAAACACATGAAACCACAATTTTCCATTGCCAAGCTGGTGTTGCCGATTCTGGCTGCCGCCGCCTTTAGCAGCACGGCCCTGGCCCAGGGCTATCCAAACCGTGCCCTTAAATTAATAATTCCATTCCCGCCAGGCGGCACTACTGATTTAATCGGCCGTGCCTTTGCCGACGAAATCGGCAAAGTGATGGGTCAGCCCGTAGTCGTCGAAAACAAGGGCGGCGCCAGCGGATCCATCGGTGCAGAAGCTATTGCCAGATCGCCAGCCGATGGCTACACCATAGGCTTATCATCGGCCTCGGGTTTTGCCATACACCCAGCCTGCAACCCCAAGGTCTCGTATGATTCCATCAAAGACTTTGCCCCAATTACCCGCTTGGCCAGCTCCCCACATGTAATGCTGGTTAATCCCGCGTTTCCGGCCAAAAACTACCAGGAGTTCCTGGCGATCCTGAAGGCCAATCCAGGCAAGTACGAATTTGCCACGTCGGGCACCTGTGGAAGCGGTCACATGCTGGGCGAGCAGTTCAAATTGTCCACAGGGGTATCAATGATTCACGTTCCGTACCGCGGAGCCGGCCCCGCCGCCAATGATGTCCTTGCCAACCATGTCCCAATTCTTATTGATGCCCTGCCCTCGGCAACAACGCACATAAAAGCCGGTACATTACGCCCCATCGTCCTGGCCTCGTCGAAACGCGCAGCAAGCGTTCCCGATGTGCCCACCTTCGGTGACGTTGGAGTCAATGAAGCCAATGAAGCAGGCTGGTATGGCTTGGTAGCACCAGCAGGCACTCCAGAAGCGGCCATCAAGGCTATTCATGCAGCCGTGCTTAAAGCACTGGAAAACCCCGCCTTGCTGGCACGCTTAAGTGCGGCAGGCGCCGACCCGGGTGGCACCCTGCCTTCCGAACATGCGGCTGAAATCAAGAATGCATTGACCAAAATGCGGGCACTGGTTAAAGCACAAAACATCACGCAAAATTAACAACTTAAGCCCGAAGCATTATCCGATACGCAATCGCCTGAAAAGGCGATTGCGTATTTGTTAATACCGCCAAACTTATTAATTCAACCAAACGGCGACTTAAGTGTGCAGGCACAGGCCCTAGCCGGAAAACTCGTTTTCGGCACGCTGCCTTAAGCCTGAAAACTCAACGGCATGCGCCATCATCGAGGCCGTTGGTTTGGCATATAGCAAACGGCGACTGACATCCAGGCAACCTGCGGAACGGGCCCGCGCAAAAAACGCGGCATGGTGAAACAAAACCCCTAATGCGTCCAGGACCACGGCACCTTCGACCTTAAGCATTTTGTGGCGCACCAAAAACTCGTTCAGCACGCCGTCGCCAGGAATAATAACCTCGGCGCCAAGCCGCAACGCCTCTTGGCACGAAGCAAAAAATCGCTGTTTTATCGATTCGATAACCGCGCCATCGCCTTCAAGGTCATACAGCTTGACCGCCGGCGACATAGCAACGACACCTGCCAGCCGCCCCGCAAGCCCATATTGCGCTGCAAGCTCTTCCGTCAGCATTTTCTGAAAATCCGTCAATGAAATAACGGCAAACTTGCGACCCAGCGAACATGCGGTCAACATACTGGTTTCAGTCAGGCTAACGACTGGAATATCAACCAGCGAACGCGCCTCGTGCAAAGCGGGATCGAAAAAACAACCCAACGCAAACGCATCGTAGCCCGCCGCCTGAGCCGCCATGGCGGCCTCGCACACCTGTTGTGCATTAAGTTGGCGCAAACCCGCCCGGCTATTCACGTCCATCGGTGCGGTTTTTGGCGGGTAAGTGCCCGGCCGCAAACCATGCACCACCACCGAAACATCCGGACCGGAAACCGCCTTTGCATGGTGTTTTAAAGTATCGCGATACAGGGGAAACTCGTCAAGATCGGTAAAACTTTGATGCCAGATTTTCAAGGTGCGCTCCCGGTCGAAACAACAACAACAACAACAACAACAA
>DATCVA010000006.1:0-22201 GCA_036567205.1 Eoetvoesiella sp.
TGACTGCTTTGTCGCCGGCATTCTTGATCACAAAGTAACCCGCCGAGGGCGCGGGCTGGGGCAAGGAACGAATCCAGCAGTCTGAAACCGTTATCGTTTTTGACATATTGGCGTAAGCCATCATAGAACTCGCGTCGCCCTTTTCGGCCATATCGTGATGATGACCGGCGTGGGCAAGAATAAGAGGCAGCATAGAGCCAGCGGAAGAGACAAAAGCACTGAGCGGCGCGGCCACGACAGTGCCGCTGCACAGTAAAACACCAATTGCTATTAGTTTTTTCATGAAAATTCCTGGGTAATCGAAAGACAAGCGGCAGGCGTAACAACCACACCCGCTTCTTCAACAAAACAAACAAAATACGCGAGGGCAACTATTCCATTTCCAGATCAATTGTGAACACGAAGGCGAAGCGCAGACAGTACGTTCGTACGGCTGTTGCGCCGACAAGGTCCACGATTGATCTGGAAACGGAATTAGCAGGAAGGTGGAGCGCGAGAGCCCAGAGGCGGTCCGCACAAACGCGGGACCGCCTTACCCATTACGGCAAGGCCCCGGTAGGCAAGAACGCCCGGGACGAGCGGCGCCCACAGGAAAAGGGCTGCAAAGATCAGCCCCAGCGAGCCAAGAGCGGCGCCGAATGCACAGCTTTCGACATAGGCGCCTGACGTGTGGGTATCTGTATGATAAAGGCCCAATGCGTTGGCGGCCTTAACAGAGAGGCCGGTGACACATAAGGTAATGCCAAAGCCCTTTTCCTGAGCCGCAGCATAGGTTGGCATGTAGCCGACTGCAATACATGCGCGCAGCACAAACGCCAACAGCAATATGCCCGACACGGTTCGCCAGGAGCGAATTGGGCAGAAGGTTTGCAGGCGCTCAGTCATGATGTGGAGAAGTTTACTAGAGAATGGGCGACGGCCCCAAAGCCGCTCCCCGACACTCCAGATGCTCGACTAGTAAACGGGCTGCAGGCGATAAAGATTCGATGCTTCGAAAACACAATGCAAACCGCCGCCGGGCCCAGGCGTCAGTCAGGGGAATAACATGCAATCCATGGGTATTGGCAAAAGGCTGAGCCACTTCGTAGGGCACCACGCTAATGGCAAGATTAGCTTTTACAACACGCAGCGCGGCATCAAAATTCGATACAACAACACGATAAATCAACGGCTTACCCAGTAATGCCGCGCTACGCCGCAGCATTACCGGAACAGCGCTAGCCGGTGGAAGATTCACATGATCGTAGTCCAGAGCATCTGAAAAAGGCATTGTTGCCCGGTTCGCTAACGGATGAGTCTGGTGCACAACAACAGCCAGGTGATCCGTGCGATAAAGACGTGTTTGCAAGCCCTGAAAATTCGCGGCATCCCAGCATATACCCACGGATGCCATCCCCTCTTTTATTCCACGCACAACATCCGTGCTGATTCCTTCCTCCATGTCGATTCGAATATCGCGGCAGGCGGGATTTTGCAGGAAAACAGCCACATCCTCGGCCAATGACTCCGCCAGCACCGACGCCGTGGCCAAAACACGGACCTGGCCTTTAATACCTTTCGCGTACGACACCATATCCCGCTCTATCCGATCGGCGCTGGCAAGCATCGCGCGGGCGTGCTCCAGCAGGGTCTCACCCGCGGGAGTCGGATCAACGCCATGCCGGCGCCGTACCAGCAAGCTCACCCCGAGCATGTCCTCGAGCGCCGCCAGGCGTTTGCTAATAGCTGAGCCGACGATGTTTGCCTGTTCTGCGGCGCGAGTAATGCTGCGCGTTTCGCAAACCGCCACGAACAACCGCAACGTAGTCAAATCAAGACTGCGCATAATCGCCTTCCTTCCTATGCCCGATAAGCTTCATAGTATTCCATTTGGGAACTTTATAAGTTCTTAATTAGCGCTTTATTAAATTTCCAGAATACCTAAAATAAACCACTAAAACCACATTGACGCGCAAGCATGCACACTCTATGGCCATCTCTTGTAAAACACCCGGCAACGACTTAATCTCCCCATGGCCAGATCAAGTCGTCATACGCGAGGTCGGATTGCGCGACGGGCTTCAAAGCATCAATCGCGTACTGCCTACGAAGCAGAAACAGCAGTGGATACATGCCGCGCACGCGGCAGGCCAGCGCGAAATTGAGGTAGGCTCGTTTGTACCGGCCCGCCTGCTTCCCCAGCTGGCCGACACGGCCGAACTCGTCGCCTACGCCAAAACATTCGAAAACCTGTTCGTATCCGCCCTGGTTCCCAACTTAAAAGGGGCGCAGCGTGCCATTGATTCCGGTGTGGACCTGATAATCGTTCCACTATCGGCCAGCCGCCTGCATAGCCATGCCAACTTGCGAAAGACGCCCGACGAAGTCGTACAAGAAGTCGCGCTAATACGCGCTGCGCGAGATGCGAGCCGATCCGCCACCCTTATCGAGGGCGGCGTCGGAACGGCGTTCGGGTGCACGCTGCAAGGCGTCGTAGAAGAAAACGAAGTCCTGCGTTTAATGCAAGCGCTTCTGGATGCCGGAGCCGACCGGGTCAGCTTGGCCGATACCGTCGGCTACGCTGACCCGGCCAAAGTCAGCCGACTATTCGAAAAAGCGCGAACAATAGCGGGCGAACGATTTTGGTGCGGACACTTTCATGATACTCGCGGCCTGGGCCTGGCAAATGTGCTGGCCGCTCTGCAAACGGGGGTCAAACGGTTTGATGCCTGTCTGGCGGGCATAGGCGGCTGTCCGCACGCCCCCGGCGCCAGCGGCAATATCGCCACCGAGGACCTGGCATTCATGTTGGCCAGCATGGGCATCAACACCAATCTCGATATTGACGCCCTACTGGCGCTACGAGAAAAACTGGCCCTATGGCTTGACGCAGAGGCTTTGCACGGCACGCTCTGGCGCGCGGGGCTGCCCAAAACCTTCAACCATGCTCCCGCGTTTCCATAATCGCTTACTCAAGGCCTCTTCAACTACTCCATGCACACCACCCGACAGACCAATCCATTGACCGCGAACGCGGATGAGGCCAGCGCCGGCGAAGCCGACTCCGCAAACGCTGCAAGTAAAACAAAACGCCTGCCCCTCACGGGATTGCGGGTAGTCGAATTTAGCCATATGGTCATGGGCCCCACATGCGGCATGGTGCTCGCCGACCTGGGCGCGGAAGTCATTAAGGTAGAACCTGTGGAAGGCGACCGGACGCGTTACCTGCTTGGCGCAGGTGCAGGCTTCTTTCCCATGTTCAATCGCAATAAAAAAAGTATTGCACTGGACCTGCGCAATCCGGACGGAGCCGCTGTCGCACGCAAACTTGCCGCAAGTGCCGACATCGTGGCTGAAAACTTCCGGCCTGGCGCGCTGAAGAAATACGGCCTGGACTACAGCTCTTTAAGCAGCACCAATCCGCGCCTGATCTACGTCAGCCACAAGGGCTTCCTGCCGGGCCCTTACGAGCTGCGCACGGCGCTGGACGAGGTCGTACAGATGATGGGAGGGCTTGCATACATGACCGGACGGCCCGGCGATCCGTTGCGAGCCGGAACCAGCGTCAATGACATCATGGGCGGCATGTTTGGTGCAATAGGTGCAATGGCCGCCCTGATCGAACGCAGCATAACCGGAGAAGGCCAGGAGGTGCAGTCAGCCCTGTTCGAAAACAACGTCTTTCTTGTAGGGCAGCATATGCTGCAGTATGCCATCACGGGTCAGGCCGCCGCGCCAATGCCGGACCGCATTTCAGCGTGGGCGCTGTACGACGTTTTTACCGTCAAGAATAACGAACAAATCTTCCTGGCCGCTGTCAGCGATGCACAATGGCGGACTTTCTGCGATGCGTTTGGTTTCGACGATATGAAGAACGACCCCGGCCTTGCCACCAACAACGATCGGGTTCTGGTCCGGCCAACGCTATTAGCCGACTTACGAAAACGCCTGGAAAACTATACCGTTGCGGAACTGTCTTGCATTTTTGAAGATAAAGGCCTGCCATTTGCCCCTATCGTCAAGCCGGAAGAGCTTTTTGATGACCCGCACCTGTTAGCCACAGGCGGCCTGGCCGATATTCGCCTGCCCGACGGCGACCGGGCGGGACAAACAGCCCGTGCGGCACTGTTTCCTTTGGCGATGAACGGAAAGCGCCTTGGCGTGCGATCCGACCCTCCTACGCTTGGACAGCATACATCCCAATTACTTATGGACCTGGGCTACGCCCAGGCAGAAATAAACGCACTTCACGAACAGAGCATCATCGCTTAACTTGCATTCATAACTAAACCAAGACTTTCAGGAGACTCGAATGAAAAACACTGAACTACGCGTGTCACGCCGTCAGGTACTCGCCACGCTCGGCATTGCAGCGTTAAGCTCGCCATTTGCCCTATTCGCGCAAAGCGACCGCCCCATTACGCTGTTGCTGCCGGTCGGAGCAGGCTCGGGGGTCGATACCATTGTCCGGTCGGCCAGCGTTGCATTGGCCAAAGCGTTCGGCCGTACCGTTGTTATTGAAAACAAACCAGGAGCCGGCGGAATTATTGGCACGGCCGCTTTGGTTAAAGCGCCCGCCGACGGCTTCACGCTGGGCGTCGTCTCGAATAACCATGTTGTATACCCCAGCGTTTACAAAAGCGTGCCTTTTGACCCAATCGCCGATATCACGCCGATTTCAGTTGTTGGCGCCACCCCTTTCTTACTTGTGGTCAACCCCAACAAAGTGACGGCCACAAACATACAGAAATTCATCGCAGAACTGAAAGCAAAACCAGGCGTGTACAACTATGCGTCGTCGGGCAATGGCACCATTTTGCATTTGGCCGCCGCCATGTTTGTAGATCAGGCCGACATACAGGCCCGGCATATTCCCTACAAGGGCGTAGGCCCGATGCTTACTGATTTAATAAGCGGGCAAGTCGATTTTGCAGTGTCGTCGTTGCCTTCACTATTGCCGCACCTTAAAAGCGGAGCTCTACGCGCTCTGGGAGTCTGCGGATCCAGACGCCTTCCCAGCCTGCCCGATCTGCCGACCATCGCCGAACAAGGTTTGCCCAATTATGAGTCACAAGGCTGGTTCGCTGCTGTTGGCCCTGCCAATCTGCCATCCGCCGAAGTCCAGCGTGCCTATGCCGCCTTTAAACAAGCCTATACGAACCCCGAAGTTGAAAAAAGCATGGGTATCCAGGGCAATAACATTCTTTTAATGTCGCCCGAAGATACCGCCAGGTTTTTCAAGACCGAAATGGCCAAATACGCCGATGTCGTTAAGAAAACGGGGATGGAACGGCTTTAAGTAAAAATATGCCGCTTAAAATCTGTTAAGCAAACAAGGGGCCCGGGATTGCAGTATTTACGACAATCCCGGGCCCCATGTTCAAAAGCGTTAATTACTTGGTCGGCAGCTGGCCTGCAACGCCTTCCACGTAGTAATTCATTTTATTCAGACCGACGTCGTCCAACGAGCCTTTTTCCAGAATGACTTTGCCGGTATTGTCTTTCATGGGCGCGTCAAAAGGAGTAAGGGTACCGGCAACGATCTGGGCCTGCCTGGCCAGCACCAATTGCTTTACCTCTTCGGGAACAGCAGGGCCAAAGCTCTCGAGAGCAACCATTCCCGCTTTAATGCCGCCCCAGGTGCTATCGGACTTCCAGCTTCCGCCAATAACGTCCTGCGCCTCTTTGGTAAAGTAGTTACCCCAATGGTGCGTAACTGCAGCCAGTTGTGCTTTGGGCCCGAACTGTTTCATATCGGAATGATAGGCGACAGCGTACTTTCCCTGCTCTTCAGCGACCTGTACTGTGGCGGTCGAGTCGGTGTGATGGGTAACAATATCGGCGCCCTGGCCCAGGAGCGCCAGCGCGGCGTCGCGCTCTTTACCCGGATCAAACCAGCTGTTAACCCAAATAACCCGGACCTCGGCATTAGGATTGACGCTGCGCAAACCACGTGTAAAACCGTTAATCCCCTGCAGCACTTCGGGAATAGGAAACGCACCCACATACCCGATTACATTGGACTTGGTGACTTTACCGGCCAAAATTCCCGCCAGGTAACGCGCCTCGTAAAAGCGTGCATTCGTGGTGGCCACGTTGGGCGCCGTTTTATACCCGGTCGAATGAACAAACTTAATATCGGGGAACTGTTTCGCAACTTTTAAAGTTGGATTCATGTAGCCGAACGAGGTCGTGAAGATAAGTTTGTTGCCCTGCTGCGCCAGATCGCGAATAACGCGCTCGGCATCCGCGCTTTCCGGCACGTTCTCAACATACTGTGTCTTGACTTTATCGCCCAGATTTTTTTCCATTTCTTTACGGCCGATATCTTGCTGCCAGGTCCAGCCCGCCTCGCCAATTGGGCTGACATAGACATAGCCCACTTTAAGCGGTTCATCCGCAGCATTGGCCGTTAGCGAAAACGCCATCGCAGGTAGTATTGCCACCGCACATAAGGTGCTGCGCATGAAGTTCTTGGACATAGGTTTCCCTTTCAGTTGTTATAAACGGCAATCCCGCGGCTCGTGCTGCAAGACTATAAATTGGGGTTGAAATTTTTTCCGAGCGAAGCCGGCATATTAAGCCTGATCCAGCCCGCATTGCGCGAAATCAAAACTAAAACCAGAATTGTCGCAAGGTAAGGCAGCATCGACAGTAACTGTGAAGCGATCGGCACGCCTCGCGCCTGCATATGGTAGGAAAGAATGGTAATTCCACCAAACAAATAGGCGCCAATCACTACCCTTGCGGGGCGCCAGGTGGCAAAGGTAGTCAAGGCCAATGCAATCCAGCCACGCCCCGCCACCATGCCTTCGACCCACATGGGCGTATATACCAGCGACATGAAAGCACCCGCCAGACCGCAACAGCCACCGCCGAAAAGCAAGGCGGCCAGGCGGATGCGGCGCACATCAAAACCCAGCGCATGCGCGGAAGACGGAGACTCGCCAACCGACCTCAGGATAAGACCGGAGCGCGAACGGTATAAAAACCAGATAATTGCCACGCACAAAAGCAGCGATAAGTACACCATGGGGTGCTGTCGAAAAACGGCGGGACCTAAAACCGGAATGTCCTGTAAGAACGGAACGCCGAATTGTTCGCTATTTAATGTTTTGCCAACATAATCAATGCCTACATAGGCCGATGCGCCGCCCCCGAACAAAGACAACGCCAAGCCTGTGGCGATTTGATTGGCGCCCAGCCATACCGTCAGCCACGCAAAAAACCCGGCCAACATCATGCCTGCGACGGCTCCGGCAATAAACCCCAGCGAGACGCTTCCGGTGTTGATCGTGATGGCAAAACCCACTACCGCCGCCATGAGCATCATGCCTTCGGAACCGAGATTGATAACGCCGGACCTTTCGTTAATAAGCAAGCCCAGAGCCGCCAACATCAATGGCGTGCCGGAGTTGATTGATGCGGCGATCAAAGGGGCCAGTGCATCCATTAATTAATTTCTCCAGCTTAATTTATTGCGAATCAACACATCGCAGGCCAGCAGCGAAAATAGCAAAATACCCTGGAATACGCCCGTAATCGCACTGGGCATACCCAGGCGGGACTGCGACAGTTCGCCGCCAATATAAAAAAGCGCCATGATAAAACTGGAAAAAATTACGCCTATAGGATGCAAGCGTCCTACAAAGGCCACAATAATAGCCGCAAAGCCATAGCCCGGAGAAATTGTTGGCGTTAATTGGCCAATAGGCCCCATGGCCTCGCTGGCCCCGGCCAAACCAGCCAGCCCCCCCGACAGCAGCATCGAAATCCAGAGGGTTTTTCGTGCCGAAAAGCCGGCATAGCGCGCCGCACGCGGCGCCATTCCACCAACCTGCAATTTAAAACCGGAGAAGCTTTTCGATAAATACAACCACCCCAAGACTGCCGCGGCAAAGGCCAGCACAATACCCAGATGCAAGCGTGTGCCGGGCACGATAATAGGCAACAAAAAACCGCTGGAAAATAGTTTGGACTGCGGAAAGCCAAAACCATCCGGGTCAATCAGTACACCATGCACCAGGTAACTAAGCAGCAGCTCTGCCACATACACGAGCATCAGCGATACCAGGATTTCATTGGCATTGAACCGATCTCGCAACCAGGCGGTTATGCCGGCCCAAAACCCACCAGCAACCATGCCCGCAACAAGAGCAAGGCCAATCAGGGCAAAGCCGCCATTGGTTTCATCGTCGAAATACACAACGACAGCCCCAGCCGCGATGGCGCCAACCACCAATTGCCCCTCTGCCCCAATGTTAAATATCTGTGCACGAAAACATATGGCCAGCCCGACCGAAATCATTAGCAACGGAGCTACCTTGACCCCTACTTCCGACCAGCCACGCAAATCTTTAATCGGTTCGAAAAAGAAAACGGCCAGGCTGGAAAATGGATCTTTGCCTACCGCCATAAACAAAACAGCGCCGCAAATCGCCGTCAGCAAAACCGCCAGTAGTGGTGACAACCATGACATCAGGGTCGAGGGATTGGCGCGGGGCTCAAGCTTAAGCATCGAACGCCCCTGCTGCTGGCGCAGGCACTGCGACGTGTTGATCTGACGGCCACAAACCGCTCATCCACTGGCCGATGAGGTCCAGGCTTGCATCGGATGTTTTTATGGACGGCGACATTTTGCCTTTGGCCATCACCAGCAGGCGATCCGAAATTTCGAACAACTCGTCCAACTCCTCTGAAATAATCAGCAGCGCACAGCCCGCATCGCGCAGAGCCAGCAACTCGGCCCGGATCTGCGCCGCTGCGCCCACATCCACGCCCCATGTCGGTTGCGCGACAAGCAAGACCTTGGGATGGCGGATTACCTCACGCCCCACGATGTATTTTTGCAGATTACCCCCTGACAGGCTGGCCGCAGCCGCTTGCGCGCCCCCTGCCTTTACATTGAAGCGCGCAATAATTTCAGTAGCAATATCGTTAATCGATTTGAAGCGAATAAAGCCACGCGACGTTGTGGTTGCCGTTTGATGCGACAGCAAAATATTTTGCGCCAGCGACAGTTCGGGTACCGCTCCGCGTCCAAGCCGCTCTTCGGGAACGAACCCCACCCCATGTGCCCGCCGCCATGCGGCATCGCGCCGGCCTATAGGCCGGCCCTGCAGAACGATTGCTCCCGCCTCGGCACGCGTGTCTTCGCCTGACAATGCCGCCAGCAACTCTTGCTGGCCATTACCCGAAACTCCGGCAACGCCCACGATTTCACCTGCATGCAAATCAAATGCGATCTGGCGCAGCTCGATGGCAAAGGGATGGCTTTTTTCCAGCGACAAGTTTTGTGCAGATAAAACAATAGGGCCCGGTTGCCGGTCGTGGTGCGAAATAACAGGAGGCTCGGAACCGATCATCATTCGCGACAGGCTGGCATCTGTTTCCTGGCGCGGATCGCATACCCCCGTAACCTTTCCCGCACGCATTACCGTACAGGTGTGACAGAGCGCGCGAATCTCGTCCAGCTTATGGCTAATATATAAAATGCTGCAACCTTCGGCAGCCAATTGACGCAATGTTTCGAACAGTCTCTCGACCGCTTGCGGAGTCAACACCGAGGTGGGCTCATCCAGTATTAATAACTGCGGCTTGGCCAGCAACGCCCGAACGATTTCAACCCGTTGGCACTCGCCGACAGACAAGGTATGCACATGGCGCTGCGGCTCAAGTTCAAGCCCGTACTGGCGCGCCGTATCGGCGATGCGGCGCTCAAGCTCGGTAATCCTGGTATCTGACGGCAAGCCAAGAGCTATATTTTCGGCAACGGTCAGTGTGTCGAATAAGGAAAAGTGCTGAAACACCATCGAAATGCCCAGTTGCCGCGCAGCGGCAGGGCTGGCGACACTGATTTCCTGACCGTTCCAGTAAATTCGCCCGGCGTCAGGCCTGGCAGCCCCATAAATTATTTTCATGAGGGTTGATTTACCGGCGCCGTTTTCACCAAGAACCGCGTGAATTTCACCTGGCATGACCGTTAAATCCACGCCATCGTTAGCAACGACCGCAGGGTATTTTTTAGTGATTTTTTGCAAAGCGAGTCTAACGGTCATGTCGTTTTTATTGCGTATGGATCCGGATTTCAAGGCGAGCCAGAAGCTGCTTTTCGCCAATTGATAGAATCATTTCCGAAGGAAAAGACATGCATTTTCCCATGGATCGCCAATAGAGCAAAAACCGACTATAGATGGCACACCCGTTCCTGCCAATCTATCGGTTACACCTAGCGTTAAGGTTTATACCAAAAAAGTAAAAACAGTGCGAAGCAACATGACTTTCGTCGATCCGGACTGCGTTTTAACCGCGTCGTTTTAACTGCGTTTTAATATCGGGAACTACGCCAGGACTGCCAACTGGTCTTTAGAAAGTGACTGCAGGCTTTCAGAGACGTTGCGTTCCGTTGACCGTATATGCTGCTGTACTAGTTTGACCGCTTGCTCTTGGTCGCGCGCCAGGACGGCGTCGACAATGTTTTTATGTTCGTTTCCCTTGCTACGCACTACCTTGCGATGACGCGCTGAAAATAGCCGAAAGCGCTCGGCATGGTCAAAAAGATTTTCCACGAGCCCCAGCAATATCGGGGAGGAGCAAGCCGAATAAATACTAAGGTGAAAAGCCCTGTGCCTTTCCGACCAGTTTTCGTCCAGCACCAGGGCGGTATCGGCAAGGCGTTTTTCGACCAGCGATAAATTATGAAAGGTTGCGACGACCGCCCCCTCCCAAAGATCGTCACCATGCTTGAGCGCATCTTTCAGTGCTTCGGTCTCGATTAGCAAACGCACACGCGTCAAGTCATTGATGGCTTCGACAGTGATGGGCGCAACTCGAAACCCCCGATTTTCAAAAGAATTGACCAAACCATGCTGGACAAGCCTGTTCAGTGCTTCTCGCAACGGACTACTGCTAAGGCCGAAACGCCGCTGCAGATCTTCTACGCGCAAACGCTGCCCGGGTTCGAATTCGCAACGAATAAGAGCTTGCCGCAGAGCATGGTATGCCCTGTCAGTAAGGGGCAACACAGATTTGTCGGTACGCAAAACAGCAGACATAGTATTCATGTTCGAAATTATGCCAGAGAGAACGCTTGCGCACAATTCTTGCTTTATGCATAATAAGTTTAATTACGCATAAAACATGGGGAGAAGCGGCTATATTTCGACACGCGCCCCAGCCAATGAAAGCGTATAAAGAACCACATACCGGAGACAAAACTATGCGTTTAGAAAAAATTGCAGCAATTGCATGTATTAGCCTGGCCACGAGTTTGAACGTCCAGGCGGCCGAGTATCCCGAACCCAATCACCCTATACGAATTATTCACGGTTATGCCGCAGGCGGGAACGCCGATATTATCTCCAGGGTTGTCGGACAAGCCATGACGCCAGGCATGGGCGTCCCCTTCGCAATCGAGGCCAAACCAGGTGCCGGCGGTCTTATTGCCGCGCAAACTGTTGCTCGCGCCGCACCGGACGGATACACCCTTATTACTCTTCTGGGCGGGCACAGTGTTAAAGGCGCTTTAAGCGACAACCTGGGCTTTGATCCGGTGGACAGTTTCTCGATGATTTCCACCATCATGAATTTTCCCTTCCTTATTATGGTCAAGGCCGATTCGCCCTACAAAACAATACAAGACCTGAATAAGGCCATGAAAACCAAGAAAGAGGCCTTATCCTATGGCTCTGCAGGCGTGGGCACAACGCAACATCTGACAGGGGAAATAATGAGTTCCCAAGGTGGGGTCAAGCTGCTGCACGTGCCCTACCGAGGCGGTGCCGCAGCAATGACTTCCCTGCTCGGCAACGAAATCGACTTCGTGATCGATACCGCAACGATTGCTGTTCCACAAGTTAAAGCCGGCGCCATTCGGGTATTGGCCGTTACAAGCAATACGCGCTGGAGCGGAATGCCTGACGTACCCACACTGGCCGAATCGGGCTATGACGGCTTCAATGTCAGCTCATGGGCCGGGTTGGCCGGGCCGGCAAACATGCCACCAGCCATTGTTAAGCGGCTAAATACCGAATTGCAAAAAGCGTTAAGCACAGATGCTGCAAAAACCCAATTGAAAACCATGGGCGGCGACATCGCAACGGGCACCCCAAACGATATGAAAGAACGCATATCCGGCGAGATCCAGAAATATCGCAAAGTAGCCAAAGAGAAAAACATTCCTCGACTGTAATACTGCTAAGGACACTAAGTACAGCAGCCTATACGCAACGCTAAAACAAGCTCTCCTAAAGAGAGCTTGTTTTATTTCAAACAGCGTAGAGCTTGCCGTCAGGCAACGTAAAGCAAGTCAAGACGCCTCGTTAAATTTACGCATCCATTCCTCACGCATTAAAAACGTGGGGTCGGCACGGCAAATAGCCTCGGTCTCGGCAAGGATTTCAGCATCGGACTTTTCCAGATCAAGCGGATCGCCATGCGGCTGTGCAACGTGATAATCGGTATCCTGATAAACCTCTACGGTGTTGCCTTCCGGATCGGCAAAGTAAATGGACAATGCATTACCGTGATTAAGTCCGATCATGTTTGACGCCCCCAGCGCCAGGGCGTCTTTACGGATACGGCGCAGATCATCGATTTGCTCTACCTTGAAGGACAATTGCATAACTGTGCTGAACGTCGCGTCGGCAGGACGCCCGGTAGAAAGAACAAGCTGATGGTGCTGATCAGCGCGCGCGCTTAAGAACGACAGCGTGTTCTTGAATGTCTTTCCTACCCCTCGATCCGTTTCTTTTAACCCGAATACGGTAGTGTAAAAGCGATGCATGACATCAAGATCGTGAACAAAGATCCCGACGTGAGATAAATTAGGTAAAGCAGTAACTGTCATGGATGTCTCCGTCCTGTGCGCTATGTTTGGTCTTATCGGATTAGCGTAGTCCGTCCTGCCCTTTGACATCGGACGCGGCAAGCCCACCAATGCGCGCATGTATGCGCCCCCCCGTTGCCATGACAAGGCCATAGACGATTTCGTTACGGCGCGGAGCATCCCAGATAGTCATTTCAGCTGTATTGAAATGGCTACGCACATAGGCCGCGTGAATGTGCCCCAATGGCACCATGATCCGCGTTCCCACGCCGCCTATGGTCTTGGCTGCCGGAACAATCGCTTTTGGCTCGCCCAGAACCTGCCGCATTGCCCAGCCACCCGCCTCGTGCCACACAGCGCCTTGTTCAAGGTCGCCATCATCGCCGACTATGATGCCCTTGCCGTAGGCCTGAATTTTATCGGCGCCGCCAAGCGCCTGTACCAGCCTCTTTGAAAGCGACTCGCCCAAAGCCCTGAGCTCGGCCATAAACGGCATTAAATCCGCCTGGAATTCTCCTGCATACGGATTCTTTACAACAGCCAGAGCGGTGCCGACGCGCAGAGGAGTTTGAACAGGCTCTGCGCCTTCGTGAAATACTTCCTCGATGGAAACCTGGGTCTTGCGCACGGAGATTAGCGACATAATTGTCTCCAATTAAAATAATAACGCCATTTTTTAAAGTGGATTGCCGCAAGACATCAGCGATGTCTCAGGCAATCATGCATCGACCGGGCCCGATAGTTAGTGGCTGCCTGGCTGGTTCAACTATACAAACCAGGCAAACACCAGTACGAGCCGATAGCGTTGTTAGCTTTGGGCCGCGATCGTGTTGCTTAATACACCCACGCCTTCTATTTCAACTTCGCAAACATCGCCTGGCTTCATAAAACGCGGTGGTTTCCGGCTCCAGCCCACACCCGCCGGGGTGCCCGTCACAATAACGTCTCCGGCTTGAAGCGTGAAAATGGTTGAAGCGTAGTTAATAAGCCGGGGAATCGAGAAGATCATGTGGCCTGTATGGCTTGACTGCACAACTTCGCCGTTAAGCCGTGTTTCAAGTTTCAATTGGCGACCAGGCTCGATTTCATCGGCGGTGACCATCCAGGGGCCAAAACCACCAGTTGACTCGAAGTTTTTGCCCGAGGCAATTTGCTTGGCATGAAATTGCCAGTCTCGTACACTGGCGTCGTTATAACAGCTGTAGCCCGCTACATGCTCGAACGCTTCGGCCTCTGGGATATTGCGTCCGCCCTTGCCAATAATGACAGCCAGTTCCCCTTCCCAGTCCAGCGACTCTGAAACGTCCGGCCTGACAATAGGCTGCCCGTGGGCCACCTGAGAGCGCCATACGCGCAGGAAGATTGGCGGGAACTCCGACAATTCCCGGTGCATCCCTGCCGCCAGAACTTCCTGATGATGATCCATATAGTTACGAACCGCGCAAATGATTTTTTCCGGCTTGGGAATGACCGGCAAAAACGTAATATCGGCCAAAGAAGCACATGGCTTCAAGGTCTTGATGTCTTGTGCAGCGTTAAGGTAGGCGCCGGCCGCAATGTATTCGACCAGGCCTTCATATTGAGGCAACGCCTGACCCAGATCAAGCACCGAATCACCCACAACAGCCCCCCATGAATCCCGGCCCTGATAAGAAAACGATAGCAGTTTCATAGCTTCCTTTTTTTCGTAATTAATTAAATAATCTTGGACGACGCTTGCGCCAGGGCTATCACTATTTGACAGGCCCATCCGTTGCCGCTGAAGCGGCATGACAGTTTTATTGGCGTCCTTCAGCAAAAAGACTATACCTTATTTTATGCATAAAATACAATTTCTGCATAAAACAAAGAAACTGGTTTGACGTAATATGGACCCGATCCAAGTCAATTAGTGCAAATATCCGAGGCCAAATATGACTGAACGCCAACGCTGCATCTGGGCCGGAACCGACCCGCTCATGCGCGCCTACCATGATGAAGAATGGGGAGTGCCCGAATACGATAGCCGGGCCCTTTGGGAAAAGCTGATGCTTGACGGCTTCCAGGCCGGCCTGTCGTGGATGACCATCCTACGCAAACGAAAGGCTTTTCGCGAGGCGTTTCAGGGCTTCCGTCCCGAAGTGGTAGCGCAATTCGGCCCGACGCAAATTGAAGCGCTGCTGGGTAATTCGGACATCGTGCGCTCACGCTCGAAAATTGAAGCAACCATCGGCAATGCCCATGCTTATCTGAATATGCAAGCAGCAGGTGAAGATTTTTCGACTTTTGTATGGACGATGTCCGGGGGCAAGCCCATTCAAAATGGCAATCATGGCAACCAGACAAAATCGCCCCTTTCGGAGGCGATTTCAGCCGCGCTGAAAAAACGCGGATTTAAATTTGTTGGTCCTGTCATTGTGTATGCATGGATGCAGGCAACAGGCATCGTTAATGATCATGCGCCCGATTGCTTTTTACACAGCAATAAAACCTGACTCTATTTCCCAGTCAATTTCATAGAGTCTTTAACTGGCCGATATGTTTGCTGTTTCAATAACCTTTTTCCAGCGTGCCAATTCTTCAGCCTGGAATTTCTCGAATTCTTCGGGCGTATTCCCCACGATTTCGAAGCCCTGACTTAGCAAATTTGGCTTGACGGCAGGGTCGTTGATGGCTGCCACGATACCGGCATGAAGCTTGGTGCGCACATCGGCCGGCAGGCCTTTAGGTGCTGCAACGGCCTGCCAGGAATTCACAACCACATTGTCCACACCTGCTTCTTTCATAGTGGGAACTTCGGGTAATAGTGGCGACCTTTTGCTGCCCGTAACCGCAAGCGCCTTCAGTTTTCCAGCCTTGATATGCGCAATAACGGCATTGATGTTCTGAAAGGAATACTGCACCTGGCCGCCCAGCAAATCGGCCACCGCCGGCGCGCCGCCTTTATAAGGCACATTCACACCCTTAGTAGCGGTTTCTTGCCAAAACAGTTCTGCGGTCAGATGATCGGAAGAACCATTTCCCGAGGTTGCGAAAGTGGCCTCGGAGGGCGATTTTTTCATGTAAGCGACCACGTCTTTGAGCGAACCCGATTGCTTTGCAGCCGGACCGGCAACCAGCACATTAGGTGCTTGCACCGCAACCGTGATCAGGTCGAAGTCTTTACTTGGATCGTATTGAAGGGTTTTTTGCAGATGCGGATTCACAACGAATACGGCTAATGATGAGACCAGCATGGTGTATCCGTCCGGGGCGGCGCGTTTAACCTGCGCTGCGCCAATAGCACCTGTAGCGCCAGGACGGTTTTCGACCGGAAATGACTGCCCTAGTTTTTCTGAAAGTTTGTTGCCAATGACCCGAGCAATATTGTCCGTGGACCCGCCTGCCGGGAATGGCACCACAATACTGACGGGACGTGAAGGGTAATCGGCTGCTTGAGCAATGCCTGTTGCCGCCAATAGCAGTGCACCCAGGATAGCGCTAATTTTCATGAAGTCTCCTTATTATATGTTAACGTTAACATTCTTATATATTAGCTATAAACCAGAGAAAAACCAATACAGTTCCATTATGGTTTTCCCTTGAGTATTAGATTAAAAAACACTTCCGATATATCGCAGACGGTATTCCATCCCGAACCGCAGTGTCTGCTTTGCGCTCGACTTGTTCAGAGCTTACTTAAGTACTTTCGCGCTCCACGATAGTAAACCCGATATCGACAATCTGGCTGGGCTGATGGACTGCTTCGGCCCGGTCCATAATAAACTTGGCCGCTTGCCCGCCGATGGCCTTGCCATCAATACGAACGGTAGTCAGAGACGGATAGAGGTTGGCGGCAAAATCAAGATCGCCCAACCCTACTACAGCCAGTTTCCCAGGCACGGCCAGGCTGCGCGACTGGGCTTCGGTCAATACCCCCAGGGCCAACATGTCAGAGCTGCAGAACACGCTGTCGACATCAGGGTAAGTTAATAAAAGCTCGGCAAGGCCTTCGCGTCCATTAGCCAACGTTGCAGGCGCCGGTACGGTCACGACGGGCACCGGCGCCATGCCCAGCTCGCCGGCACGGACCGAAAACGCATCGCTACGGCGCAAGGCCCGCACATCCCTGGCGGTTATAAGGGCAGGACGGCGCCGGCCCCGAGCATACAAAAAATCACATACTTTTTTTCCGACCTCTTCATGTGAAAAGCCCACCAGCATATCGATGGGAGTGGAAGTAAGGTCCCAAGTTTCGACTACGGGAATGCCGGACGCGACAAGCCGCTTTCGGCCGAGGTCGGAGCGGAGCACACCTGTCAATACAATCCCGTCCGGACGGCGTCCAATAATTGCATTGAGCAGATCGTCTTCGCGTGAGTCCTCGTCATATCCGCTTTGCCCGAGAATTAGCTGATAATTTTTCTGAGCCAATACTTGCGTAAGGGTCTGTATGGTTTCCGAAAAAACAGGGCCGGACAGCGTTGGTATTATTGCGGCGACCAGCCGTGCGCTTTGCTTGGCGTTAAGGCCTTTTGCCAACAGATTAGGCACATAACCGGTATCGTCAATGGCCTTGCGAACGCGGGCCAGTGTCGTTTCAGACAATTGCTCGGGACTATTTAGCGCACGCGAAACCGTAATAGCGGAAACCCCCGCAACCCGGGCCACGTCATGAACGGTCACACTAACCACACTTCGATGAGAGCGGGGTTTAGCGGGCCGACGGCCCGGCGGATCGACCTTGTATGGATCTTGCATTTGTGTTTAAAGTGATCGCAAGCAAAAGCGGCTATCTTAGCATCGTGCAACAACACCGCGGTTGACAGCCATTACTACGCAAAAATGCACTACAGCGCAATACGACATAGTACGGCTATTATCGGCACCATGAAAAAACTATCAAACGAATATAAACAATCAATTTTAATTATTTTATGAGAGTGATTATCATTTAAACATAGTATTCATGAGGAATAAAAATGATGATCGCCGCCGAAAAAACCAGCCAGGTAATGCTGCACATGTCTGTTGCCTTTGCGGTCACCTATATAGCGACCGGCTCTTTCGTCACAGGTGGGCTGGCCGCAATCGTTGAACCGGTCTGCAATGTAGCCTTGATGCCTTACCATGAAAAAGCCTGGAAGAAATTGCGCCTTAAATGGCAATCTCGCAAACGCCAAGGCAATTTGTCGGCCGACGGCCGCGCTACTGTTGTGGCAAACTGCGCGACCAGCAAGGCTTGACCCAGCCACTGAACACAGAAACAGTCCTTAAAAAATTTCCACTAGTACAGGCCGTATTTGCGATACGGCCTGTACTATTAGGCAATGCAGCTTTTAAACCAGGTACAAAACATGGATCTGATTTTATGGCGCCATGCCAAAGCGGAAGAAGGACCGGATGATCTTGCCCGCGCACTTACCCGCACTGGCAAAACAGACGCGGCAAACATGGCAAGATGGCTGAAGCCTTTGCTTCCCAACAACACCTCCATACTCGTCAGCCCGGCACGCCGCGCTCAGCAAACTGTCAACGCGCTTGAACTGCCTTATTCAATCTGCAATGAATTGGCGCCGGACAAAAGCGTGGAAGGCATTCTGACAGCGGCATCCTGGCCAGACAATCCACACGCCGTACTGGTCGTTGGCCACAACCCCACGCTAAGTGCGCTGGCCACGTTGCTGCTGGCCAGCAGCAATACGCCACCGTCCCTTCAGACCGCCGCCATATGCTGGATACAGTCTGTGCCGAAAGGCGACGGGACTACGTCGATCCGGTTAAAAACGATGATGAGCCCCCGCACCCTGGGCTGAGCAATTACGGCCCAAGCTCGGCTTGAAGTCTGTCAAACAATATTGGGTGGTCGCCGAATCGATTAAAAAGCAAAAAATCCGCCCTGTCTTTTTGAAGGGCGGATTTTTAATTCAGGATAAAAACACTGGCTTACGCCGTGGCGAGGCCCGCTTCAACCGTCGAGTCTTCGTCATCGGATACTGAAGTACGAATCAAATGGTCGAAAGCGCTAAGCGCCGCTTTGGCGCCATCGCCAGCCGCAATAACGATTTGCTTGTACGGCACTGTCGTTGCGTCGCCAGCGGCGAACACCCCAGGCAGCGAGGTCTGGCCTTTGGCGTCGATCTCGATTTCGCCATGACGGGACAAAGCCAGCGAGCCCTTGAGCCATTCGGTGTTAGGCACCAGACCGATCTGGATGAAAACACCTTCCAGCTCGATGTTTTTTAGCTCGCCCGACTGACGGTCGTTATACGACAAGGCGGTTACTTTTTTACCATCGCCATGAATTTCAGTAGTTTGCGCCGATGTAATAATCGTCACATTGGCCATGCTGCGCAACTTGCGTTGCAGCACTTCGTCGGCACGCAAGGTTTCACCGAATTCAATAAGCGTAACGTGCTTGACCAGCCCGGCCAGATCGATAGCGGCTTCAACCCCTGAGTTGCCTCCACCAATGACTGCCACACGCTTGCCCTTGAACAGGGGGCCGTCGCAATGCGGGCAATACGCCACACCGTTGTTGCGATACTCATCTTCGCCAGGCACATTGATCTGGCGCCAGCGAGCACCGGTTGCAAGAATGACGGTTTTGCTTTTCAGCACGCCACCGTTTGCCAGCTTGATTTCAATCAGCTTGCCCGGCACGAGCTCTTCAGCACGCTGCAAATTCATGATGTCGACGTCATAAGCCTTGACGTGTTCTTCAAGAGCGGCAGCAAATTTTGGTCCGTCGGTTTCTTTAACAGAAATAAAATTTTCAATGGACATGGTATCGAGCACCTGTCCGCCAAAACGCTCGGCCAGCACACCGGTACGAATACCTTTACGCGCGGCATACACCGCAGCGGCTGCACCCGCCGGTCCGCCGCCTACAATCAGGACGTCGTAAGCTTCTTTGGCGCTTAACTCTTCGGCCTTGCGGCTGCTGGCGCCTGTGTCCAGCTTGGCAAGGATTTCCTCGACACTGGAGCGACCCTGCCCAAAGACTTCACCATTAAGGTACATGGTGGGAACCGACATAATCTGGCGGGCATCTACTTCGCTTTGATAGAGCGCGCCATCGATAGCCACGTGGCGAATGCGTGGATTGATAATCGACATCACATTAAGCGCCTGCACAACGTCGGGGCAGTTCTGGCACGACAAGGAAAAGTATGTTTCAAACTGATAATCGCCGTCGAGGTTACGGATTTGCTCGATGACAGCATCATCCAATTTAATCGGATGACCGCCAACCTGCAGCAATGCCAGTACCAACGACGTAAATTCGTGCCCCATCGGAATACCAGCGAAACGCACGCTAATATCGGTACCGGGGCGATTAATGCTAAATGAAGGTTTGCGTTCGTTATCGTCGCTACGCTCAATAAGTGTGATCCGGTCGGACATCGCTTCGATTTCTTGCAGCAGTTCGCGCAATTCGCGCGATTTTGCGCCATCGTCGAGGCAGGCAACGATCTCAATTGGCTGAGGGATCATTGCCATATAGGAATTCAACTGAGTTTTGAGGTTTGCATCTAACATAACGAGTACCTTCTTGATAAGAGGATTTTTAGAGAACACGCCCGGGCTCTTGGCCCGAGCGTGGCGTACATATACTTACCTGCTTATCGCAAGCGTATTACTACTTAGATCTTGCCAACGAGGTCCAGCGAAGGAGTCAGGGTTTTGGCGCCTTCTTCCCATTTGGCAGGGCAAACTTCGCCTGGATGTGCAGCGATGTACTGAGCCGCTTTAACTTTACGCAGCAGTTCTGACGCGTCGCGGCCAATGCCGTTGTCATGCACTTCCATGGCTTTAATCTGGCCTTCGGGGTTCACAACAAACGTACCGCGCAATGCCATGCCGTCTTCAGGAATCAGCACTTCAAAGTTGTTCGCCAACACATGGGTTGGGTCGGCAAGCATCGGATACTGAACTTTGCCGATAGCGTCGGATGTGTCGTGCCATGCTTTGTGCGAGAAATGCGTATCGGTCGAAACACTATAGATTTCAACGCCCATTTTTTGGAATTCGGCGTAATGATCGGCCAGATCTTCCAGTTCTGTCGGGCAAACAAACGTGAAATCGGCAGGATAAAAAACGAAAACCGACCATTTGCCTTTTACGGTTTCATCGGAAACATCGATGAACTTGCCATTTTGGTAAGCGGTGGCTTTAAATGGTTTGATCTGAGTATTAATTAACGACATAGTGTTTCCTTTTTGGGGTTAACGAAATGAACATGAAGCCAGTATAGGATGGTCAATTCGATTTGTAAAATTGATTAATCTTATTGTGCTGGTTGATTTTAACTATCGAAAAATGCCGCCCCTGGACAACACATTTATAAGTTGCGGCGATATTGTAATTTTCAAGTACTTACTTCGTCTTTTGATGCATGTTGAAAAACTGCCATATGAGCGTGCACGCGACAGGCCCCGCCTTCGCGTTGAACTTTAATCTTGCATCGCCCCCGCTCCACCCATGGCCCACGTTCTTGATAAGACATAAGCGTACTAGCGGTTTTCTTCCAATCGAGTAATCGCGACGTTCGTACTCTCGCTCCGTACCCGCCGCCAGAACGCTGACATTGGGCGCCGGAGCTGGCACGCTTCCTGGCAGAGTATGTTCGGCAACAGTGTTGCCGGCGACCGGCCAATTCAAATAAACAAATTGCTGCGCCAACTGATCGGCATTACGGATGGCAACCAGGTGATCGCGCTGCCCGTGCAAAATAATGGCGGGCACGCCAGAGCCGCCTTCAAGCCGATGAATTAGCGGTGCAATAAGACTGATGGGGTCGTGCGCGGCTCCACGCCGCATTGTTTGTAATCCTTCGGAGGGGCTTCGGGCATCACCCAGTACTGCTCCGGAATGCATGGCCACCGCGGCAACCAGATCGGGATGCCGCACAGCTACAAGCCCTGCCATGCCGGCACCTGCCGACATGCCGGCCACATAAACCCGGTTCCCATCCAATTTATAACGCGCCGCCAGCGTCCGGGCAAGATCCGCAATCGCATCAGCTTCGCCAAAACCGTGTGCGGGATCGGGTTGAAACCAGCGCCAGCACCGCAGGGCATGCACGCGCTTTACCTGCTGCGGATACACAACCACAAACCCTTTGCTATCGGCCAGTTTGTTCATGCGTGAACCCAGCGCCAGGTCGTAGGCCGTTTGCTGGCATCCGTGCAACATGACAACAAGCGGCATGCCCGCAATCGGCCGCACAGGCGGCCTGTAAAAAG
The DNA here is from genome assembly GCA_036567205.1 of Eoetvoesiella sp. GTDB lineage: Bacteria > Pseudomonadota > Gammaproteobacteria > Burkholderiales > Burkholderiaceae_B > DATCVA01. The sequence goes on from DATCVA010000006.1 coordinate 22,012, forward strand.
AGTAAGCCAGCCGTCCCAGCAGCTCGGTACCCGACGGCATCGTCTTATGAAACAGATTTTGCCACGAACCGGCACCAGTCAGAATAATGCCCGCGGCCACATCGGGTACGGAACGAGTTCCGCCGGGCCTGACGACTTTTTTGATTGCCGCTTTCTTTGCTACACGCTTAACTGGCTTTTTTACAGCGGC
>DATCVA010000007.1:0-15065 GCA_036567205.1 Eoetvoesiella sp.
GAAGTCGAAGTGAGGGGCAACAGTCATGGGCAGTAGTAGTAATAAATAGAGTAAGGGCTAAAGTATTGGTTCGGACTATTGAGCCGCGGCGGGTGCCGGCACGGCGCTGGGTGTTGCTGCATCGCCGGGCACAGCCGCTTCGGGCAAAGTGGGAGCCCCTGGAGGCGCGGTGAGCGATTCTTCGGGCGGTGGCGGCGGGGGCAGGTATAACGGGCCTTTGTAACCACAGGCAGCAAGCGCCGAAAGTAGAGCGAAGCTGGCTACAATGCGGTACACAGATTGGGCGGGTGTCGTGATGTGGGACGCTTGCATAAACAAAACTCCAAATGCAGATAGGTTGCGATTATGAACGAAACAGAATTTCTTGCGCGTAGCGAAGCCATACTCGACAGCTTGGAAAGCCAGTCAGACGACTGGGTGGCTTTGCACGATCTGGACATTGAAGCTAACCGCAGCGGCAATGTATTAACTCTGGTGTTCGACGATGCGATTCATGTTGTGATCAATAGCCAGGCGCCGATGAAAGAAATGTGGGTTGCGGCTCCCAGTGGTGGTTTTCATTATCGCTTCGACGGTCAACATTGGAATGATACGCGTGGTGGCCCCGATTTGGCGGAAGCCCTGTCGCAAATTGTCTCGGAAGCTACTGGGCAGCCAATAAAAGTCATGGTGTAGTTCCATTTCTATATCAAACGTGTGCTTTGTCGGCTTTGTGTGCCGTACAACGGTACTGTCTGCGCTTCGCCTTTGCGCTTGCGCTGCAAATGGAGCAGGGCTGCATCATGAAGGGGGCGCAAGTGGGGCCGGGTTGCTTCGCGTGTCGGAAGTTTCCCGGCCCTGTTTGCTGAAACTTAAAACGGTACGCGTTGGGCCTGTGCGGTATTGTTTGAACGGCGTGGGCTTTCGTTGAGCTGATTCAGCAAGTCGCCGATTCCGTCAACGCCGCTGCCATCAATGGGCATGTCCGACAGCGTAGGCAAGCCTACACGTGCAACCGCCCGTCCCGGCGGAAATTCCGAGAAGTAAAACTCCCCGTCCACCTTGCTTAAGCCGTCGGGTATTGCCTTTGGTGGCGTTTCCGGCTGATCTTTAAGCGCGTAGCGCATGTAATCGAGCCAAATGGGTAACGAGGCGCCGCCACCGGTTTCGCGTGAGCCCAGCGAGCGAGGCTGGTCGTAGCCCATCCAGGCGATACCTACCAGGTTGGGAGTGAAGCCGGCAAACCAGGCATCGTGCGAGTCGTTGGTGGTACCCGTCTTGCCGCCGATGTCGTTACGTTTCAAGTCTCGATGGACGCGCGCTGCGGTACCCGACACGGCTACGCCGCGCAGCATGTCGTTCATGACATATGCAGTGCGTGGATCGATGGCGCGCGCTGCGGAGTCGCCCGCCACTGTGGGCTTGGATTGCATGATGACTTTGCCAGTGCTGTCAGTGACGTAATCGATCAGGTACGGAGGAACGCGATAGCCGCCATTGGCAAAGACGGCAAAGCCGCCCGCCAGCTGCAACGGAGTGACACTACCCGAACCGAGCGCCAAAGGAAGGACGGCCGGCTGGCGTTCGCGATCAAAACCGAAACGCGTTACATAGTCTTGTACGTACTTCGGTCCAACAGCTTGCATGATGCGGATGGACACCATGTTTTTGGATTTATACAGACCCTGACGCATAGTCAGCATGGGTTCGTAGGTATTGCCATAGTTTTTTGGGGACCATGACTTGGAACCTGTTTGCGCCGCGGTCAGCATAAACGGTTCGTCGGAAACCTGAGTGGCGGGCGTAAGACCGCGCTCAAGGGCTGCGGCATAAATAAAGGGTTTGAAGGCTGAGCCGGGCTGGCGCCAGGCCTGTGTAACCCGGTTGAATTTGCCTTCGGCAAACGCAAAGCCGCCGACCAGCGCCTGAATTGCCCCGTCTTGCGGGCGCAGCGCTACAAAGGCGGCTTGCACTGACGGCATATTGATCAGTTCCCAATGATCGCCTGTGTTACGGATATACACCACCGAGCCGCGTTGAATTTTTTCACTGGCCTTGGCATTTTTAACCAGGCCCCGGGCGATGATCTTTAAAGCGTCTTTGTTGGTGATTTCAACAATTTGCTGCGCTGTGCGCGCAACGACAATTTTAGTGGGGCTTGCGGACAATACAACGCCGGTCAAGAGGTCGTCGTTGTCGGGGTATTTTTCTTGCACTTCGTCTAGTGCAAGTTCCAGTGCGGTGGCGTCTTTTTCGATGCCTTCGGGCAAGGTAATGGTTTCTTCGGGGCCAGGATAGCGTGAACGGCGGGTGTAATCCAGAATGCCGTCACGTACCGCGTTGTAGGCGACTTGCTGTTGTTGCGAATTTACAGTGGTGTAAATGTTGAATCCGCGCGAGTAAATATTGTCCTGATACACGCTGTACAAAAGCTGGCGCGCCAGTTCGGCCACGTACTCGCCATGGATGGCGTAGCCGCCCGCGGGCGTACCCGGCGCCGATTTAATGACAATGGGCTGTTCAGCCGCTTGTTTGTATTCGTTCTCGGTCAGGTAACCGAGCGATTTCATGCGTCCCAGCACATACATCTGGCGCGTTTTGGCGCGTGGCAGGTTGGCAATGGGGTTGAAGCGCGACGGAGCTTTGGGAATGCCCGCCAGCATGGCCGCTTCAGCAGGTGAGATTTCACTGAGAGGCTTGCCAAAATAAGTTCTGGAGGCCGCGGCGAACCCATACGCCCGATGACCCAGAAAGATCTGGTTCATGTACAAGTCCAGAATCTGGTCTTTGGTAAGCGTTGCTTCGATTTTGAAGGTAAGCAGCAGCTCGTAGAACTTGCGTGTATAGGTTTTTTCGGATGACAGGTAGAAGTTGCGGGCTACCTGCATGGTGATCGTGCTGGCGCCTTGTGTTTTGGACATATTCACAAGGTTGGCAATAGCGGCGCGCGCGACGCCGGACCAGTCGATACCCCCGTGCTGGTAAAAGCGATCGTCTTCGGCTGCTAAAATCGCCGACTTCATGACATCGGGGACCTCATCAAAACGCAATACGTTACGGCGTTCTTCGCCAAATTCACCAATAAGCACCTTGTCTGCTGTATAGATACGCAGCGGCACACGCGGGCGATAGTCGATCATTGCCGATAAGTCGGGTAAATTGGGCCATGCCAGAGCTAATGCGAGCGCGCCAAGCAGCGCACCGCATAGTCCTAGCCCGGCGATAAACATCGCCGACTTAAGCACAAAACGCCCAAACCAGGAGCGTGCTGGCGGGGATGAATCTTTGGAGGAATTGGTAGAGGAACTCATTGAGGGCGATTTTAAGTCTAACTGCGGTCAGACTATGATTTGCGCATTAGCTTTATGTAACAGAGTAATGCAGTTAATCGGGGTGGCGCTGTTTGCAAGTGGGATAATACACAAATGAATAATTTTTTACCCTTGGACTCTGCCGAGACAGAGCTTAACGATGGAACTGAGGTCGAGGCCTCGGAAACCGTTGTGTTGCCTTACGATCGTCCCATATTTCTGGTCGGAATGATGGGGGCGGGCAAGACTACTATTGGCCGCGGTCTGGCAAGGCTCCTGAATCGCGAGTTTGTTGATCTGGATCATGAACTCGAGGCGCGTTGTGGCGTCAGAGTGTCGTTAATTTTCGACATCGAAGGCGAGCAAGGGTTCCGCCGCCGTGAAACAATTTTACTGGACGAGTGTTCCATGCGTCCGGGTATTGTACTAGCTACGGGCGGCGGCGCGATATTAGCCCCTGAAAACCGTCGTTATCTTAGGGAACGGGGGGTTGTCGTGTATTTGCGCGCCAGCAGCGACGAGCTGTACCGCCGCGTGGCGCGCGACCGCAACAGGCCTTTGTTGCAGACACCGAATCCAAAGGCGCGCGTGGCAGAGCTGCTGCAGGCACGCGAACCGTTTTATAACGAAGTTGCCAGCCTGACATTCGAAACGGGCACGATGCCGGTGAATCAGGTGGTACGCGCTTTAATTCCGCTTTTGCAAAATTACGAGATCTCTTCATGACTACCATACACGTTGATACGCCCGGTGGGCGCTACCCCATTCATATCGCTCGTGGGCGCCTGGACTGTTTGGCTGAAAGTATTCCCGGCGATGCCACCGCCATTGCCGTAGTCACCAATTCCACCGTCGCCGGCTATTACGCCGAGCGGGCCGAAGCTGCGCTGGCGCAAACTGGCAAGCGCATCATCCGAATTGAATTGCCCGATGGCGAGGCCTATAAAGACTGGCAAACACTCAATCTGATTTTTGATGCTTTGTTACAAAATCGTTTTGATCGCAAGTCGGTTTTGGTGGCATTAGGGGGCGGTGTCATCGGTGATATTTGCGGTTTCGCCGCATCGTGCTACATGCGCGGCATACGTTTTGTACAGGTGCCAACGACTTTGCTTGCACAGGTCGATTCTTCGGTGGGGGGCAAGACGGCGGTCAATCATCCTCTGGGCAAGAACATGATCGGGACGTTTTATCAACCGATCGCGGTCGAGATCGATACGGATGTTTTAACTACCTTGCCCGCGCGCGAAATTACCGCAGGCCTGGCCGAAGTTATTAAATACGGCCTTATTATCGATGCCGGGTTTTTTGATTGGTGCGAGCAGAACGTCGTTGCGCTGCGGGCGCTCGAGCAAGACGCCATCACGTATGCCATTGGACGTTCGTGCGAGCTTAAAGCCCAGGTCGTGGGCCAGGACGAACGTGAATCAGGACTGCGCGCCATTCTTAATTTCGGGCACACATTCGGACACGCGATTGAGTCTGGCCTTGGCTATGGCCAGTGGCTGCATGGCGAGGCCGTTGGCTGCGGCATGGTGCAAGCCGCTGAACTGTCGGCGGCGACCACCGGCCTGTCGCCGGCCAGCGTGAAACGGGTGCGAGGTCTGGTACATGCCATTGGATGCCCTGTGACTCCGCCTAATCTGGGTACGGACCGCTGGATCGAGTTAATGCAGGTAGATAAAAAAACCGAGGGCGGCCAATTGCGTTTTGTGTTGCTGCCAAAAATTGGCGAGGCGGTATTTCAGGCGGCCCCGCTTGATGCTGTTCGCGACATTTTGCATAAAACCGCCGTCCCAGTCTTGTGATTCTGTTTCCCCGGATCAAGCGTGAACGCGCAGGCGAAACGCAGACATTACTGGTGTAAGGCAGGCGAAGCCAATAAAGTGCGCGTTTGATATAGAAATGAAATACTTTCATTTCCAAATCAATTGTGAACCCGAAGGCGAAGCGCAGACATTACTGGTGTAAGGCAAGCGAAGCCGACACAGTTCACGGTTGATTTAGAAATGAAATAAGGTAGTTGTATGACGACATTGGCCCCTTATGCATGTAATCCGCAACAGACCAGGGGCCGTGTGCACCCCGAGGCGCCGCCGGCCGGCCGTAGCCAGTTTCAGCGCGACCGCGACCGTATTATTCATTGCAATGCGTTCAGGCTGCTTGAGTACAAAACTCAGGTGTTCATCAATCACGAAGGCGACTTATTCCGTACGCGATTGACGCATAGTCTTGAAGTGGCGCAAATTGGGCGTACGCTGGCGCGCAATCTGGGATTGCATGAAGACCTGACCGAAGCAATTTCACTGGCCCATGACCTGGGCCATACCCCGTTCGGTCATGCCGGCCAGGACGAACTGAACGCTTGCCTGCGCGAGTTCACGCCTGCTGCCGGCGGCTTTGAGCATAATCTGCAAAGCTTGCGTGTGGTCGATGAACTCGAAGAACGCTACGCCGAATTCAATGGCTTGAATTTGTGCTTTGAAACGCGTGAAGGCATTCTTAAGCATTGTTCAGTGAAACATGCGCGGGTGCTGGGCGATGTCGGCGAACGTTTTCTGAATAGAACTCAACCCTCGCTCGAAGCGCAGATTGCCAATCTGGCCGATGAAATTGCTTACAACAATCATGATATTGACGATGGGTTGCGCTCGGGTCTGATTACAATAGAGCAGTTGCAAAAACTGGATATTTTTGCCACGCATTATGGGCAAGTGATGCGCAAGTATCCCAATCTGGAGCGGCGCCGTTCTATTTCTGAAACGATACGCGCCATGATTAACACCCTGGTGGTTGACCTTACCGAGTCGACGCGCGCCAATATACAAAAGCATAAGCCGGACAGCGCCGATGCGGTGCGCCAGAGCCCCGGCCTGGCGGCGTTTTCGATGTCGCTGCGCTTGCAGGCCGATGCGCTAAAAAGCTTTTTGCTTGAAAATTTGTATAGGCATTATCGGGTTATGCGCATGACGACCAAATCGCGCGCAATTGTGCGCGATTTGTTTGTGGCATTTTTACAAGAACCGCGGCTGCTGTCCGACGAGTATCGCCGCGACGACGAGATTGCCCAGGCGCGCGCCATTGCCGATTACATCGCGGGCATGACCGACCGGTATGCGATTCGCGAGCATCGGCAGTTGTTCGAGATGGAGTAGCCAGCAGCAAGGGGTTTATAAACGTGCTGCGACATTGAGTAGTCGTCGCCAGTGCGCCCGTCAACGCAGATGTGCTGTGGCCTGCTCTTCAACCATGGCCTTTATTTCACGCGCCATTGGGTCACGAAGCTCTTCAAGTACGTGCGCGACAAGTCCGATTGCACGCGCCATTACGCCGATGCCGCGTACGACGTTCCATGGAATGCGCAGCTCGCTTGCTACAGCGGCGATTGCACCGGTTGCATTCACGGGCAAACTCTTCCCTAGCTGTTTCTGCGCTTCATCTGCCACCGCGTTCATTAAAGCCACATAAGGACCGGAAAAACCATTCTCGGTTGCGATCTCGAACAGTCGAGGCGCGCGCGGGTCAACAGGCTTGTGGATATGATGGCCGATGCCGGGAAGCGAGCGTTTTTTCTTGATATGGTCGTCTACAATCTTTTGCGCGAGTGTTGCGATATCGCCAGGCGCTTCCGGGTTGGGTATGGCTTCCTGAAGGATGCGTGCAGCGGTCTCCATGCTGCCGACGAACACACTTCCCAGCCCGCTCAGACCCGCAGCAACGGCGGCTTGCATAGCCTCGGGTGCACCGGCCAGGGTAAGGCGCGTGACGATGGCGCTGGGCGTCATGCCGTGTTCAACCAGGACCACGGCGAGCGCGTTAAAGACTTGGGACTCACGTTCATTGGGCAGGCGGTCGGTCAATTCAAGAAAGGCCATGTCCCCGAGCGATACTTTACCCATAATATCCCGGCAAAGATCCAGCCCTTTTATGGTGATCTTGTCTTCCGTGCTCCAGCTGATATCGGTTTTAAGCTGTTTGCGCTTGGTCATGAGTGTCTGTTTTCCTGAAGCGTTCCGTTGATAGCAAAAAGCTTGTCGAGCGGCAATGCGTGGATCAACGTTGCATGTCGATTGCGCGGGCAAGAACTTGCGGATCATTGCGCAAGACAGCTTTGGCTATTTTATGAGTGGGCGTGTGTGGAAGCGTATCCAGCAATACGACATAGCGAGGTACTTTGATGGCTGCAAGCCTTTGTTTGCACCAGTCGGCAATTTCAGCCTCGTCAAGCGGCATGCCGGGCTTGGCCACGGTGGCAACGAGAATATCGTCTTCCCCCAACTCCGACGGAACGGCCAGTGCAGCCACTTCATACACGCTTGGATGCTCGTTGATGATCATTTCAATCTCAGCGGCCGCAATGTTTTCACCGCGTCGCCGGATGATGTCTTTTTTGCGGGAGATATGGAAAAAGAAACCATCGGCATCGCGTTTGACCAGATCGCCGGTCATTAACCAGCCATCGTTGAATGCCGCGCGGGTTTGTTCGGGGTCTCGAAAATAACCTTGCATGACGATAGGCGTTTTGACCCAAAGCTCGCCAATCTCGTTGTCGCCGACGTCGTTGCCTTCATCGTCGACGATGCGGCATTGTGCCCACGGCTGGGCCGGATCGGGATGGATGCCTACAATTCCCATGCTGCCTGCTTTTCCGGGGCCGCCATACGGGTTGCAGGTGACACCAGGGATCTCGGTCATGCCGAAACCGGAAAACAAATGAGGAATCACGAAGTCGTCACGGAAAACCGGAGCGGACTTGCCACGTACGCCATATGCGGCACGCAGGCGATGATCGGGGCGGTATTCGCTGCGGTCGCGCGTGCAAAGAATTGTGCCAATGGCTTCAATAATATTCACGATGGTGGCTTTTTTGTCCGCCGCGGTATCCCAGAAGCTTGATGCCGAGAAGCGTGGCACCACAATAAGGCTTGCGCCGGCCGCCAGCGCCCCTCCGACGGAATAAAACAAAGCGTTCATGTGAAAGAATGGCAAAACAACCATCAGGCGGTCATTGGCTTGCAGGTGCATGCGCGATACGTTGGATTCCCCCGCCAGCATAAAGTTGCGCTGGCTGTGCATGACCCCCTTGGGAAACCCCGTCGTACCCGACGTGTAAATGATTACGCAGGTATCCGATGCCTGGACGTCATTGTCAAGACTCATTGAAGGTGCTGTATCGATTGCTGACTGCAGCGAGTTGGATGTTTCGGTTACAGGGCCGTCCATGGTCAATACCCAAGGAGCAGCTTCGAAACCCGAAATGACCTCGTCGACGAGTTGAAGCACGCTTTGCTCGGCAATAATGCCTTGCACATCGGCGTGCTTAAGTGCGTAGTCCATTTCCCGCAAACCGAAAGCCGGGTTAATGGGCACCATGACGGCGCCTAACCGGGCGAGCGCAAACAACGCCAGTACGTGGGCCACGTCATTTTTGCCGATTACCGCAACCCGCGAGCCCTTTGCTATGCCCCGTGCCGCCAGTGCGCAGGCCAGCTTCTGATAGCGCGTACCGAACTCCCGCCATGTCAGTTCGATGTCATCTTGAATTAGAAAAATTTCGTCCGCCTGCACTTTGCAACGGCTGAGAAAGGCTTCGTGCATCGTACCGTTATGTGGGGGATAGCTATTCAGAACCGCATGTGGATTTTTCATTAGATTAGTATAGGCAGCAGGGAAGTGTTGAGTGAGTCGAAGTTTACTTTATGAATACAGCGGTGCACAATCGCGATTGGTTGCATATAAAGGTGCCCCACGATTCATGGGGCCGCATAATTCAAATCGAATATTTACCAATCCAGGAGGAACCTATGAAATTCAAGATGAGCGTGGCCGCATGTATGGCTATCTTTGCCATTACATCATCGCCCGTGGTCGCAGCCGATAACTATCCCGAAAAACCCGTACGTATTGTGGTGCCGTTCGCAGCCGGCGGAGGCGGCGATTTCATTGTTCGCGCATGGGCCGACAAGTTTTCCGAGGTTATTAAACAACCCGTCATTGTCGACAACCGCGGCGGCGGCAATACGGTAATCGGCACAGAGGCGGTAGCTAAAGCGGCCCCCGATGGTTATACCTTACTGGTTGTCAGCCCCAGCATTGCTACCAACCCAACTTTGTTGGCGAGTCTTCCGTACAAAACTCCAGACGATTTCACGCCCATTGGGCTAATCATTACATACGCCATGGGCTTGGCGGCTCGCTCTACGCTGCCGGCCGATACTATTCCCGAGCTTGTAGAAATGGCGAAGAAAAATCCGGGCAAACTTACGCTTGCTACGTCAGGCAATGGCTCGGCATCGCATCTGGCCCTGGAGCTTTTTAAATCTGCCGCCGGTATCGACCTTCTTAACGTCCCATACCGAGGCGCCGGACCTGCCCTATTAGACGTGGCCAGTGGCCATGTGGATTTGGCGTTCACAGGCCTGTCGCAAATCAAGCCTCAACTGGACAGTAAACGTGTCAAGTTGCTGGCTACCTCGGGGCTTAAACGGCTAAATTCGGCACCTGACACGAAAACCATTGCCGAGCAAGGATTGAAGGATTTCGAGGCGGTTGTATGGTGGGGAGTTCTGGCGCCCGCTGGCACTCCCAAGGCAATTGTTCAGAAGGTGAATCAGGCATTGAAACAAAGCTTGGCCGATCCCGAGGTGGCGAAACGTCTGGCCGTTATCGACGGAGAAATTAAAGTATCTTCTCCGGAAGAGTTCGATACGTTCTTGCGCAGTGAGCTGGTGCGATGGCGCGCTATGCTGAAGCCAGAAACGGCAACAGCTTCACCTTCGTAAAAACGTTGTCCCGCAGGGCCGGCGTGCGTTGGCGCTGCGGGTCTCTAGATCGACAGCAAGGGTTTCAAATACCGTCCTGTATGGCTCGCGGGGCTTGCGGCAATGTCTTCAGGCGTGCCTTGCGCCACAATCTGCCCGCCGCCATTGCCTCCTTCAGGCCCCATGTCGATGACCCAATCAGCGGTTTTAATAACGTCCAGATTGTGCTCAATAATGACCACGGTATTACCTGCTTCAACGAGTTGCCGCAGTACTTCGAGCAGCAGTGAAATGTCTTGAAAGTGCAGGCCGGTGGTGGGTTCGTCCAGAATGTAAAGAGTTCGGCCCGTACTGCGTTTGGAAAGCTCCAGCGACAGTTTTACGCGCTGGGCCTCGCCGCCTGACAGCGTGGTGGCGCTTTGCCCCAGTCGTATGTAGGACAGACCGACGTCCATGAGCGTCGTCAGTTTGCGCGCTATGGAGGGCACTGCTTCAAAATAGGACAGCGCCTGCTCGACGGTCAGGTCCAGCACTTCGCTGATATTGCGGCCGCGGTAGCGGATTTCCAGTGTTTCGCGGTTATAGCGTTTTCCGGCGCACACATCGCAGGGAACGTACATGTCGGGCAGGAAATGCATTTCCACCTTGACAACGCCATCGCCCTGGCAAGCTTCACAGCGTCCGCCTTTGACATTGAACGAGAAGCGGCCAGGGTCGTAGCCGCGCGTTCGCGATTCAGGTACGCCGGCGAAGAGTTCGCGTATGGGGGTGAACATGCCAGTGTAGGTGGCCGGGTTGCTGCGAGGAGTGCGTCCGATCGGGCTTTGGTCGACATTAATAATTTTGTCGAAATGAGATAAGCCCTCGAGCGATTCGTAGGGGGCGGGTTCGGTCTGGGCCCGGTGCAACTGCTGTGATACGGCGGTGGCCAGGGTATCGTTAATTAAAGTGGATTTTCCCGAGCCTGATACACCTGAAATGCATACCAGGCGTCCCGCCGGGATGGATAGATTGACTGATTTCAGGTTGTTGCCCGTGCAGCCATTCAATTTTAGCCAGGCCAGCTCGTGCGTGACAGGGCGGCGTTCGGGTATTTGGATGCGGCGAGAACCGCTTAGATACTGGCCCGTCAGCGATTCGGGGTTTTGAGCAAGCGCTTCCGGCGTGCCGTACGCCACGATTTGGCCGCCATGCTCGCCCGCGCCGGGTCCCATGTCGATGACAAAGTCGGCTGCGCGTATCATGTCTTCGTCGTGCTCGACCACAATGACGCTGTTGCCCAGGTTACGCAAATGCTGCAGGGTTTCGATCAGCCGGTCGTTATCGCGCTGATGCAAGCCAATCGACGGTTCATCCAGCACATACATCACCCCGGTCAGGCCCGATCCTATCTGGCTGGCCAGGCGGATACGCTGCGCTTCGCCGCCCGAGATCGTGTCGGCACTGCGATCCAGCGATAAGTAATTCAGTCCGACATTATTCAAAAACTGCAGGCGGGCTTCAATTTCGCGCACGATGCGCTCGGCAATTTCTTTTTTGGAGCCGGTCAGTTCAAGTGCCTGGAACCAGGCCAGACAGGCTGACAACGGAAGCGCTTCGACTTCGAATATAGCCCGTCCACGCCGTTCAACCACGCCTATTTCATTGCCGATTAATACATTGCGCGCTTCGACACGCAGGCGTGATCCTTCGCAGGCGGGGCAGGTTTTGGTGTGGCGGTATTTGCCCAGTTCTTCGCGTACCGCGCTGGAATCTGTTTCGCGCCAGCGTCGTTCGAGGTTGGGAATAATCCCCTCGAAGGGGTGTTTTTTAACGTTGGTACGGCCTTTTTCGTTCAAGTATAAAAACGCAATTTCTTCATCGCCTGATCCGTACAAAACACGATTTTGAATTTGGCTGCTTAAGTCTTCAAACGGGGTTTCGACATCGAATTCATAGTGCGCGGCCAGACTGGTCAAAAGTGTATGCGTAAAGGCATTGCGCCGGTCCCAGCCGTTAATGGCGCCGCTGGCCAGGCTTAGGCCAGGGAAAGCGACGACGCGCTTGGGGTCGAAAAAGTCCACATGGCCTAAACCGTCGCAAGCGGGGCAGGCGCCAACAGGGTTGTTAAAACTGAAGAGTCGCGGTTCGAGTTCAGTAAGGCTATGGTGGCAAACCGGGCAGGCATAGCGGCTTGAAAAAGCGTGTTCTTCGCCGGTATCCATGTTCAACGCAATTACACGGCCCTCGGCCAGGTTAAGGGCTGTTTCAAAGCTCTCGGCCAGGCGCTGCTGGCTTTCGGGCTTGATGCGCAAGCGGTCGACGACGACATCGAAATCGTGTTTTTCCGTTTTCTTCAAAGGCGGGATGCTGTCGATTTCGACCATTTCGCCATTAACCCGCAAGCGTACGAAGCCTTGAGCCTGCAAGCTGGCGCACTCGTCTTCGAAGCTTCCTTTGCGGGATCGTGCCAGGGGCGCCAAAATGCCCAGGCGGGTATCGGCAGCCCAGGACATGACTTTGTCCACCATTTGGCTGACGCTCTGTGCCTGCAGAGGCAAACCATGGTCGGGACAATAAGGAGTCCCCACTCGGGCGTATAGCAGGCGCAGATAGTCGTGGATTTCGGTAATCGTACCGACGGTGGAGCGCGGGTTGTGTCCGGCCGACTTCTGTTCGATGGAAATCGCGGGCGACAAGCCTTCGATCAGATCGACATCCGGTTTGTCCATAAGCTGTAAAAACTGCCGGGCGTATGCCGATAGGCTTTCGACGTATCGCCGCTGACCTTCAGCGTATAGCGTATCGAACGCCAGCGACGATTTTCCCGAGCCGGACAGCCCGGTCACCACGACAAGCTGGTGGCGAGGCAAGTCGACGGAGATGTTTTTAAGGTTGTGCGTACGGGCGCCGCGGATGCGAATAGCTTCCATCTGGTTCTTCAGGTCTTTCAAAGGCTAACTTGCTACTATAGCGCGCTTCGCGTTCACGCTTGAAGACATGGAGCAATACCGTCTGCAATGGCTGTAAAGGCGGCTAAGGCTAAAATGGTGGCGTTCCTCTAAAGCGGCGCCTGTATATTGCCAGTGTGCCGCCTTGTTAAATCCACGAGTATCTATGACAGAACGTACCGCTACTGTCGGTAAATCCCATCGCGCCAAGCTTAGGCTAACGCCAGTTGAGCGCCGTGCCAGCATCACGCTGGCTTTGCTTTTTGCATCGCGCATGCTGGGTCTGTTTTTGCTGACGCCTGTATTTGCCGTGGTGGCAACGACTATTCCCGGCGGAAATAATGCCGCTAAAGTGGGCCTGGCGCTAGGCGCTTATGGCTTGACTCAAGCCGTGATGCAGATCCCCTTGGGGATGGCCTCCGACCGTTATGGCCGTCGTCCAATTATTGTGTTCGGGATGATTTTATTTATTGCAGGCGGCGTTATTTGTGCCATGGCAAGCGACATTAACTGGGTCATCGTAGGGCGCATTATTCAGGGTTTGGGGGCGGTGTCGGCTGCTATTACCGCCTGGGTCGCCGACGCTACTCGTCCCGAGGTTCGTACCCGCGCGATGGCTATGGTGGGCGGTTCAATCGGTATCTCGTTTGCCGCTTCCCTGGTGCTGTCACCGCTGCTGGTGGGCGAATTTGGCTTGTCGGGCTTGTTTTGGGCTATTAGTTTGCTGGGTTTCGTGTGTTTGCTGATCGCGGCCTTCGTGGTTCCGGCCGTGCCTCGCGATAAAACGCCCATCGTCCAGGTTCGCGCACGCGATGTACTGCATCATGCCGATTTATTGCGTCTAAACTTTGGCGTTTTCTGCCTGCACTTCATTTTGATGTCAATTTTTATCGTGGCGCCGGGCTTGCTGGCTCGATTGGGAGGTTACGATTCGGCCCATTTATGGGAAGTGTATTTGCCGGTTATTTTGCTGTCATTTGTGCTGATGGTGCCGGCCGTGTTTTATACGGAAACTCGCCGTGTGCACAAGGTAGCGCTTGAGGTTGCGGTAGCTGGCCTGGTGGCGGTGCTGGCGCTAATGCCGCTTGCCAGCCATAGTTTTTATACTGTGGTCATTATGTTTGTGGGCTTTTTTATTGCCTTTAATATACTAGAGGCCTTGCAGCCATCGCTGGTTTCGCGTGTTGCTCCGTCAACCTTCAAGGGGTTGGCCATGGGTATTTACAACACGGCACAGTCGTTGGGGGTTTTCGCCGGTGCTGCCATTGGTGGCTTGCTGGCCTCGCAAGGGGGCGAATCCAACGTTTTTTTAGTGGCCGCTTCCCTGGCGTTCGTGTGGTTTCTGACCGCACGGGGGTTTAAATCGAATTAAGCGGCGCAGCGTTGCAGTGGCCTGCACAACAGGACAAAAGCATGCCTGCGTAGTTCTTCTAGTACGTCGTCGATGTAGAACTAAAATAGTCGATAATAGCTAATCATCTGAATTTTTAAGTTAAGGGTACCGCCATGGCCTCAGTCAATAAAGTAATTCTCGTCGGCAATCTGGGACGAGACCCCGAAGTGCGTTACAGCCCCGACGGCGCGGCAATTTGTAACGTGTCTATTGCAACAACGTCTACCTGGAAAGATAAGGCCAGCGGCGAGAAGCGTGAAGAAACCGAGTGGCACCGGGTTGTGTTTTATAACCGTCTGGCGGAAATTGCCGGCGAATACCTGAAAAAGGGCCGTTCGGTGTATGTGGAAGGCCGTCTTAAAACGCGTAAGTGGCAAGACAAAGACACCGGCGCCGACCGGTTCAGCACTGATATTGTGGCTGACCAGATGCAGATGTTGGGTGGCCGTGAAGGCGATTCCAGCATGGGCGGCGGCGGTGGCGATTACAACCAGGCGCCTCAGCAGCAACAGCGCTCGCAGCAACGCCCGGCCCAGCCGCGCCCGGCAGCACCACAAGCTTCGCCTGCGGCTAATTTGGCCGATATGGATGACGACATTCCGTTTTAATTTTTAACGCTAACGTTCGCTCGGGACGTTAGCGGTGTTATGTTGTGCTGAAGCTTAAGCCCTGTCAGACCAAAATCTGACAG
>DATCVA010000008.1:0-7904 GCA_036567205.1 Eoetvoesiella sp.
AAGCCCACCTCGTCCAGCATGGTCTGCAATCGGGTGAAATAGCCGTGAATGTCGCCTACTGCAAAATCGCGGCCAAGAGTATTACGTTCGTAACGTTCGATCATGCCCAGCGCAAAATGATTTAAACCCCCATCGAATATACCCGCGAGCCGCTGGCTGCTTCATCAGTTGAACCCCGGGCATGACACGCTACTTGATTACATGGCTTACCCGCAGGCTCCGATAGCCCCGCAAGCCGTGCAAAACTCGCAGCCATCCTTCTTGATAACCGCACTGTTTCCACACTCGCTGCACCGCTTGCCCACCATCCTTAAAGCAGGACGAGGGCCGTGGGTCGGTTCATCGGCGACCACTCCCATGGCGTTAACCGGCATGCCTTCCTCAGTCAGGATACCCAGCATTGCATAGCGGTGAATTACCAACTGCGCAATATAAGCCACTGTCGACGGATAGTTCGCCTGTTTTTCACTGCCCGGGACACGTGCCAGGAAATCGCCGCGCGGTTCGGCGTAGTTAAGCAGCTTGCGCAGCTTCATGCCGATCCAGGCCGGGTCCACTACCCTCATGTCCAGGCTTAGCAATTTGCAAAGCCCGTCGAGTGCGCGCGGATGGGCGCCGGTAAGCCACACGCTGTAAGGGCGGCGGCTGCCGTCGGGCATTTGCAGCTCTTTAAGCATTAACACGAAGTCGTCGTCGGTGGAGGGATTGCGTACGTCGGCTACCCAGGCCAGCGTGCCATCGGTACCTGTTTTAGGTTCGTGCGGCGCAAACAAGGCATTAAGCACCGGAGTCGGATCGTTTTCTTTGGCATCAAGCGCGCCCAGCGCGTTATAACGCCACTCAACCAGCTTGGCCAGCGCGGCAGTGGCACTGGGCACGGCAACCAGTTCGCCGTTCGGCGGCATGGGCATTTCGAAGCCGTCGCCGTAGGCGTTCGCCAATATCGAAAGTTTCTTGCGCAACCAGCCGCGGTCATTGGCCCGCATATCGGCCGACAAGGTTTTGGCAATGGCATCGAGCCCACGGGGCGGCTGCCCGCCCAGCACCCAGACCTCGAAGGGCACCTGCGCCTGATCGGCAACAACCACGGCAAAATCGCCCTGCGGGGTGCGAACGGTTTCGCTGACCCAGCCCGAGGCGCCGGCAGGCAATCCGGGACGCGACGGCCAGCGCAACGAGGCCAGTGGCGGCG
This sequence comes from Eoetvoesiella sp., assembly GCA_036567205.1. Classification (GTDB taxonomy): domain Bacteria; phylum Pseudomonadota; class Gammaproteobacteria; order Burkholderiales; family Burkholderiaceae_B; genus DATCVA01. Next base: position 1,193 of record DATCVA010000008.1, read on the forward strand.
ACTTGGCTACCTCTTTAAGCACCATGCGCTTGTCTTGTTCCGACAGAGTAATGGGCTGAGGCGTACTGGCTTCCGCTGTCGCAGGCCCTACCGACAATACCGCGCCCAAAATATTGTTGGGACGATAAGTGGTGATGCCCTTCAGGCCACGGTGCCAGGCCTGCATATATAAACTTTTAAAGTCCTCGTAAGGATAATCTTCCGGGACGTTAACGGTTTTAGAGATGGCCGCATCCACGTACGGGGCAACATCGGCCACCATCAGCATGTGATCCGTGGCCGAAATTTCAAGCGCCGACACGAACGCAGAAGGCAAGTTATCAACGTCGTTACCCAGCGCGCGGTAGACGCGGTAGGCGTGATCTTCGACGGTGTATTCTTTTTTGGAACCGTCGGGCATGCGCTTCATGCGGTTGTAAAACCACGAAAAAGCCGGCTCGATGCCGTTGGAGGCGTTATCGGCGAACGCCAGCGAAATCGTGCCCGTCGGGGCAATTGATGTTAAGTGCGAATTGCGAATACCGTGCTTACGGATCGACTCTTTAATCGGATCGGGTAAACGGGCCGCGAAGCCGCTTTGCAAGTATTTTTCGGCATCCAGCATCGGAAAGGGCCCGCGCTCTTTAGCCAAGTCAACCGACGCTTCATAGGCTGCATCACGCATGCCGCGCGCCATATCCGCCGCCAATTGACGTCCTTGTTCGGAGTCGTACCGCACGCCCAGCATGATCAGGGTATCGCCCAGGCCGGTAAAGCCCAGGCCCAGCCGGCGCTTGGCGTCAGCTTCGAGCCGCTGTTCTTCAAGCGGCCATTTCGTAGCGATCAGCACATTGTCCAGCATTCGCACGGCCAGCTTAGTAACCTTGGCCATCATGTCGAAGTCAAACGCCGCCTTGTCGGTAAACGGGTCCGTAACGTAAGCCGTTAAATTCAGACTGCCCAGGCAGCAGCAGCCATAATCGGGCAGAGGCTGCTCGCCGCATGGATTGGTAGCTTCGATAACCTCGCAGTACGACAGATTGTTTTCGGAATTGATGCGGTCGACGAACAATACGCCCGGCTCGGCCGCCGCATACGTGCTTTGCATGATCAGATCCCATACTGCGCGAGCCTGAACGCTACGATATACCCACTGGCCATCGTCACGCAGGTAGGCCCCGCCGCTTTTCAAGTCGGCGTTGGGCTCGTTGCCATGCGTTAGTTCGAAGCTGGTGTCGCCTTCAACCGCGCGCATGAACGCATCGGTTACGCCCACAGACACGTTAAAGTTATTCAACTGGCCGCGTTCTTGCTTGGCTGTAATGAAATCCAGGATATCGGGATGTGTGACATTAAGCACCGCCATCTGCGCGCCACGCCGCGAACCGGCCGATTCAACCGTTTCGCATGATCGGTCAAACACCCTCATGTACGAAATAGGCCCCGACGCGCTGCTTCCCGTGCCTTTCACCTGAGCGCCTTTAGGCCGAATAGCCGAAAAGTTATAGCCCACGCCGCCGCCGCGACGCATTGTTTCGGCCGCCTGCGCCAAGGCCGTATAAATACCGGGCTTGCCGTCCACACGTTCGGTTATGGAGTCGCCTACGGGCTGGACAAAGCAGTTGATAAGTGTGCTTTGCAAATCGGTGCCGGCAGCACTATTTACCCGGCCGGCCGGGATGAATCCGTTTTGCATGGCCCACAGAAACTCGTCGGCGTGTTTTGCGCGTTGCTTGGGCGTCTCGACTTGTGCCAGGGCCTGTGCCACGCGGGCGCGTACTTCAGTAATACCGGTTTCGCTGCCCTTGGCGTACTTTTCAATAAGAACTTCAGTTGAAATATCTTGTGGCTCAGCCAGCGCGATCGCGCTGCTTTCGATTTTTTGCATCGTTAATTCCTTGATGATCAGGCTCGCTCGACAGAAGAATCAAGAACGAGCACTGCCTATACCCTTATACCAAATAATACCGCTGATCGGGCGCGAGGCAATCGCTGCACCCTGGCATCTTGTATCTTAACGATACGATCTTGAGCGGTATTGCCCTGCCTTATAAAAAATGCTGAATAACACTGGAAAAATCCAGGCTGCTCCGGCCTTCCTTGCTGTGCAATGCAGATGTGGCAGGCTAATGTACCGAGGTACCGAGCGGCGTGATCACGCCGGCACCCGTACATTATTGAACGTAATGTCGGACCTATGGCCGCGTAAGCACTTATCCCCACATTATGTGCATAACCATGGGGAAAACAATGATACATATCGCCACGGAGCAATAAAGGCGCGGGTATAAGGTTCTTTGAGCAGCTAAAAGCCAATACCCGCGCAGCATCACTTTCAATCGGTACTTCGGGGCGAACTCATTTTATCGACGAAGCTTTTTGCTTGCTTCACGCCGAAATTATGCGCCGATATACGGTCTACAAAAACCGGCTTCTCGGGAAGTTCAAGAATGGCCCATTGACGACCTGGCTCGCCAGGGCGGCGCCCTGTTATACGAGCCTCGGCAATAAAAAGCCCCTTTGATTCGCGTGTGGTTATTTCAATCCAGTTTCCACCGTATTCGATCTCTTCCCGTTCTTTCATGGGACCTCCCTGCTAGTTGGAATGTAATCGTAACCCAAGCGAATAACGGAGTCACCCACAGCTATGTTGCATTGTGGATATGGGCATGACCAGAATTGGACGCTTCAGCCCAAACGGCTTCAACCAGGGCAGACATTACGTCTCCCGCCTTGCCCCGCAAGTTGTAATGCGCCAATGCGTCAAGCTCTGTCGCATTGGGATTCACCTGAATAACGCACGCGCCACCTGCCGCGGCTTGATGAGGTAGTTCAGCCGCTGGATAAACCAGCGAAGACGTACCAATACTGAAAAGTACGTCACATGATTTAACTGCGGCTTCCGCCTGGCGCCAGCTATTGGCTGGCAGCGATTCCCCAAACCACACCACTCCAGGGCGAATGCGGCCACCGCAATGTCCGCATTCAGGCGGTTCTTGCCTGCGCCCGCCGTCGGGCTCGTCGGGAATGCCGGCAGGCAATCCATGCAAACTGCCACAGGCTTGGCAGCGCGGGGCATGCAGACTGCCATGTAGATGAATGGCATTCTTGCTACCGGCCCGTTCATGCAAATCGTCGACATTTTGTGTAATAAGGGTAAGCGTGACTACTTTGTCTGACATGGAAGCAATCGCATCATGAGCCGCGTTCGGCTCACAACGCAACACCAGGGCGCGCCGCCACTCGTACCAACCCCACACCAAATCCGGCTCGTTAGCAAAAGCCTCTGGTGTTGCCAGGCGCTGAGCGTCGTAGCGCTCCCACAAGCCGGTAAGCGCATCGCGAAAGGTGGGAATGCCGCTTTCTTGCGAAACCCCCGCGCCCGTAAACACAACGACATGCTGCGCCTGGCGTATTCGCTGGATCATTACTGGATCGAAGTGCATCATAAATTCCTTGATTATCCACTGGGCCAGACAGGGCAAGGCCCGAAAGAGAAGCAAGCCTCAGCGCGACAAGTTTACGTACTTTCCGCCAGCAAATTGGCATCTCGCGCAAGCCGCCATCGCCCGTCGATCTCTTTACGAAGTATAGTCAACGTATATCCTGATCGACGTACTGGCGTACCGCCGCCAAGCGGAGCCATTGTCATCTCGAGGTAATTTCGAAGGTAAGCCCAATTGCCAAAGACCTGAATCTCTTGAATATCGCTTTTGCCCTCGATTCGGACATTCTTCATGCTTTCCGAGATAGACGAAAACTCTGCTTTTCCGAATGGCTCCTGACCCGGAACCATGAAGATCACGTCGTCCGTCATCAAGCCCAGCACCGTTGCCAGATCGCCTGCCTTGCTGGCCGCGAGCCAAGTCCCCACCACCTCGCGTATGGCATGTTCGTCATCAGTCATTCCACCACCTAGTAAAGAAGCGTCTTTGGTCCTGAAATCGTCTGAAATTCCCGGCGAGTGCCATCACCGTTTTTGCGCGCAGTGCCTTCAGCATTCACCCTAGCGTAGACAATAATCTTACTATGAGCGCGACAGGTACTGCTCTACTGGCGTTCCTTGGCAAACACTTATTTCATTTCCAAACCAATGGTAAGCACGAAGGCAAAGCACGGACAGTAAATTTGTACGGCTGCTGCGCCGACACAGTTCGCGATTGATCTGGAAATGGAATCTTCTAATGCCGTCATCCATATAATGACCAAAGGGAGCGACAACGAGGGTGCTTTTATGACATACAGAATCCTGGCCGACCTCGTCCTGCTGACACACGCTTTTTTCATGGTGTTTGTCATCTTGGGCGGCATCCTGGTTTTATGGAAGCGCTGGCTGCTGTGGCTGCATTTGCCTGCGCTGATTTGGGGGGCCATTGTTATCGCCATGGGCTGGACATGCCCTCTTACGCCGCTTGAAAATGCTTTACGGCAGATGGCGGGCCAGGAAAGTTACAGCGTCAGTTTTATCGAACATTACCTGCTGTTTGCAATTTACCCGCCGGGTCTGACGCGGGAAGTACAGATGCTTCTGGCCGCGCTGCTTATTATTGGCAATTTTGCCGTTTATGCAACCCTGTATCGTCATAACAAAAGCAGCCCCGATTCGCGCCGTCGCGTCTAAAAGCGCTCGTAGCCTAATAGATAACGCCACTGTCCCAAGGGCAACCCCGACATGGGCAGGCGCCCGATGCGAATGCGCTTGATGCTTAGCACTTGCAACCCAACCTGACGGCACATGTCCGGGATCAAACCGGGCGGTGGATTCTTAAGCGCGAAGCGCAATCTGGTTTCGTTCTGCCAACTGACCTTGATAGCCGCCAGAGGAACACCCTGCCACGATAAGCCGTGATTTAGTTTCTTCAGGCCGTCGGCCGAAAGCTCGCCCGAGACTTCTACCACGTACTCCTGTTCGATCTTGGCCGCATCTTGCAGTAGTTTGCGGGCAATGCCGTACTCTTGTGTGAAAACAACCAGCCCACTGGCATCCGGGTCCAGCGGCATAACAAGATCCAGTTCCCTCAGATCTCTTTTCACCAGATGCCGGCCCGAACGGTCCTCGGGCGACTGGTTCGCGGCCACGAGCAGATCCAATATAGGCCGGGCTTCCGTGCCACCCCCAAAGCCTGTGGGTTTGTGAAGCAGGATAGTGACGGGTTTATGATCTTCGGCACGCGCGTCCTTTGCTAACCGGACCTCGTGCTGCGGCTCAACACGAAAGCCGGACTCTTCAACTACCTGTCCGTCGACGCTTACCCAGCCGCCTTCCACATAGTTTTCGGCCTCGCGGCGCGAACAGGAAAATCGATCGGCAATATACTTGCTCAGGCGTACGGATTCAGTCATTGGAGGCCCGTTGGAATGGCGCGCCGTGGCGCGCGCCAAAAGGCGAAGAAAATGCCACAAAGTATTGTAGACGACTCGGCCTTGAACATTGACTGGCCTGGCATCCGGACTCTAGACTGATATCAGAATCTACCATACCGATGACAGTGCGGATGCACGCCGCTGCGTCTCTGTGCTTCTGGCTTGGCGCAGTGCTGGCGGGAAGATGGATTGGTTTTTTATAGCGCAGCGGTAAGATGGATTATTGCAATCCGTCAGGACGCCCCCGATGACTGCTATGGCCAATCCAGGTTCCGTCTCCCACGCTAATACATACACCGACATACCCGCTCGCCTGGACCGCCTGCCCTGGTCGGCCTGGCATTGGCGCGTCGTGATCGCACTGGGTGTGGCGTGGGTGCTCGATGGCCTAGAAGTCACCCTTGTAGGCTCGTTTGGCAGCATCCTGGAACGGCCGGAAACACTGGGGCTGACCGCTGCTGAAGTCGGCTCAGCGGGGTCGCTCTATATTGCCGGCGCGGTGATCGGTGCACTGATATTCGGACGGTTGACCGACATTTTGGGACGCAGGAAACTTTTTCTCGTCACGCTAACTGTCTATATGATCGCCACGTTAGCGACGGGGTTTGCGGCTGAGGCCTGGTTTTTTTCCCTATGCCGGTTCGCAACCGGTATAGGGATAGGCGGAGAATACGCCGCCATTAACTCCGCCATCGACGAGTTGGTGCCGGCACGCGTCCGAGGCCGGGTCAGCCTGGCGATCAACGGCAGTTTCTGGGTGGGCGCGGCCCTGGGCGCCGGCTTGAGCCTGGTTGTGCTGGACGAAGCACTCGTTCCGGTTGAATGGGGCTGGCGTTTGGGGTTTATTCTGGGAGCGGTGCTGGCCCTGGCTATTGCGCTTGTTCGCCGCGATGTGCCCGAAAGTCCCCGCTGGCTGCTAGTGCGTGGCAAAGTAGACGAAGCCGAGCGCATCGTCGCCAATATTGAATTGCGCGTCGCGGCACAACATGGCGCACTTGCGCCGGTGCCCCAAAGCGCCCGGGTCAGCCTTGGCGCCCGCGTCGCCCCACGGCTAGGCGAGATCGCACGCGTGCTGCTGCATAGTTACCGGCGCCGCAGCGTTGTGGCCTTTGCCTTGATGGTGTCGCAGGCATTTTTCTATAACGCAATATTCTTTACCTATGCACTCGTGCTGACGCGCTTCTACGACGTGCCCGATAACCGTGTCGGGCTTTACATTTTTCCGTTCGCGCTGGGCAACGTTTTGGGGCCGTTGATGCTAGGGCCGCTTTTCGACCGCGTAGGACGCCGCAAAATGATCGCTCTGACCTATATATTCGCAGGCCTGGGGCTTGCACTGACAGGATGGGCCTTCCTGGAAGGCTGGCTC
>DATCVA010000009.1:0-12374 GCA_036567205.1 Eoetvoesiella sp.
CCACCGACATCGATTGGGTTTTGCGCCTGGCCATCGGAATAGAACTCGTTGAGTGTCGCCTGGGTCTGCGCCTCGAACTGCGCCAGCGGAATCCCCCCTTCCGATAAGCGGTCAGCGGCCAAGGCGCCGCCACCGCCTGATGTTGTGATGATAGCCGCACGATCCACCTTTTTCCCCGGATACCGCGTCATGGCCGAAGCCAGCAGCAGCATGGCGGCCGGATCATCCATCAGCACAATGTTCTCGGCCTTGCAGACCGCCTCGAGCGAGGCGAAATCGCCCGCCATGCTGGCCGTATGCGAAAACGCCGCGCGGCTTCCATCCTCGGTTTTTCCGGCCTTCACCGCCAGCCATGGCTTGCCCGCCTTGCGTGCCCTGCGCGCAAGCTCAGCGAACCGGGCAGGCGACTTGACGCCTTCGATGTAAGTGCAAATTACCTGGGTCTTCGGATCATTGATCAGCAGTTCGATAAAATCGCAAAGCTCAAGGTCTGCCTGGTTTCCCAGGGAAATACAATGACTGAATCCAATGCCCAAACTGTGGGCTCGATCGAACAGGGTCCCCATCAGCGCACCACTCTGGCTCAGGAAGCCGATTGGGCTTTCGATCAATGCATCAACCTCAAGGGCGGGTGATGAGCACAACACCAGGCGATTCGCGGGACTGATCATTCCCAGACAATTGGGCCCTATCAAACGCATATTGCCCCGCCGCGCGACCTCAACTATTTCGCGCTCCAATGCAGCCCCCTCAGGACCCGCATCCGAAAATTTAGACGTAATGATGATGCCGCAGCGCGCCCCGCGAGCCACACATGCCTCGATCTCGCCTTTTACCTTCGTCTGTGGAATCGCCATGATCACCATGTCGGGCGCTTCGGGAAGGCTTTCTATGGACGCGAAGGTCTTGATTCCGAATAAACTTTCCCGCATGGGGTTTATGGGGTAAATGGTTCCCTGGTAACCATGTTTGATCAACATCCGGAACAGTCGACCGCCAAACTTCGTCTGATCCTCGGACGCGCCGATGACCGCCACCGATCTGGGGTTGATGAGCTCGTCAAGACCGACAGCGGCCTGATCGTTATTTATGGAGACGTTGGGTTCAATAATTTTCATAATAAGTTTTTTGTGTTCCGTTCTAATTAGTTTTGCCAGCGGCTCGGTATTCCTGGATACGCTTTTTCAAATCCGGCCGGGCGGCAGAACGGATCAATGCGTACAAATCTTTTGCATACAGGCCTGGATCGCCGCCGGATGCCTCGTACACCTGCCCCTGAGTCGTTGGCTCCAGCCGCCTGGCACGTATGGCCAGCGCCTCAAGCGCATCAGCCAATGACTCTGGTTCAATCTGCGCAGTCGCAAACCCGCTTGCCAGCGCTTCCTTGCTTTCCACCTTACGTCCACTGCCGACCCAATCGCGAGCAAGCGCAGCACCGATCAGCCGGGCCAACCGGCCCGTACCAAGCACCAGTCCAAAAGCGGCGCCCGGAAAACGAAAACTGGCCGGCCCCGTCAGCCATCGAACTTCACAAGCGGCAAAAAGATCGGCCCCCGCTCCCATGACGAGTCCGTGACCCAGGGCTGCTGTCGTAAATGGCGCCCGATGAATCGCTTGCAACAGCAATTCGATTCTCACAAACCGGGCCAGTAGCGTGTCGTCCGTTTCAGAATCCAGATCCGACAAGTCAAAGCCAGTGCAAAAATGGCGACCCTGCGCTTCCAGCACCAACAAGCGCGTGCCGTCCGAATAACAGCAGTCGACGTGTTGCTGCAACGCGCAGACCAAATCCAGAGACAGGCTATTACCTACCTTTTCGCGGGACAGAACAAGACGCGTCACTCCATCCCCACGTTGAACAATCAAAGAATCGGACATGCTCGCCTTACTCTTGCGGGGCCCAAAGATTGGGCGCCATCTGGTTTGAATAACCTGAAATAAACAACTTTCGCTCTGTGGACCCCGGAACATAGACCGAGCGCTCGACACGCCCGATATTTCCGCCGTACAAATGAATGCTGATCGAGACCTGGCCTTCGGATGCATTGCGGACGCTATGTATGTCTCCGATCGACGGAGCAACGCAAGTAACCTGGCCCGGCGTCAACAGCTCTTCAGGTCCGCTGGCCGCCAAGCCCTGGGGCGTCATGGTATATGGCTGGCTGGCCTCGGTTCCGCGCAACATGCCGATCACGCCCCAAACAGTATGATCGTGCACGGGCGTTTTCTGACCCGGTCCCCACACAAAGCTAACCAGCGAAAATCGGTCAAGCGGATCGCCATAGAGCAGGTACTGGCGGTAATAATCGGGATGCGGCAACGCCATTGCCCCGGGCAGCCAGTCGTCTACGGCAACCAAGTCCTGCATTGCGCGCGCGGCCTCTTGCAGGGCGTCAGATTCTTGCAAACCGTGACGCGCCACCAAGTTGCTGATGCTGGATACCGTTGTCAAAAGTCGATTGTTTTTCATGGTTATGCTCTTTGTTGCTCTGCGAAACGGGCGCGTATCATTTCCGTATGCTCGCCCAGGGCGGGCGGGTTCATCCTGATCGGAAACCCAGCTCCGCCGAAGCTTATTGGCGAAGCGAATGTCTGGGCGTTTATGCCGCCCGGCAACTCGATGCTCTGGACCCAGTCCATATGTTTTACCTGTACATCGTTCAATGCGGCCTCAAAATCGTTGATGCGCGCATGCGGCACGCCGGCCTGGCCAAAAGTATCGATCCAATAATCCACTGTATCCAGAACGAAGCGTTCTTCAAGGATTTCCTTCAGAACATCCTGATTTGCCGCCCGGTCACTGGTTGTAAGAAAGCGTGGATCATTGAAAAGAGCCTCCATGCCAACCGCCTGGCAAACGGCAAACCACAGCTTCTGGTTGCCGGCTGCAATCACGAAGTACCCGTCGGCGGCCTGAAAGGCCCGATATGGCGCATTACGAGGATGGGCGGAACCCATTTTTCCGGGACTTGCCTGAGTTCCGAAATACTGGCTTGTTTGCAATGCCCCAATGCCCAGCGTACAGCCAAACATGGGAATATCGATGTGCGCGCCGACCCCGCCCGAGCGTACGCGCATTAATGCAGACGAAATTGAGAAAGCGGCATACAGCCCCGACGCAAAGTCCGACACCGGAACGCCGCACTTGACCGGCGCCCCGTCTGTTTCACCGGTAACGCTCATTACCCCTGCAGCCGCCTGAATGGTCAGATCAAAACCACCTTCGGCTGCACGAGGCCCCGTCTGGCCATACGCGGATATCGAACAGTAAACCAGCGATGGATGCTCAACCGAAAATCGGGAGTACCCCAAACCCAGACGTTCCATGACGCCCGGTCGATTATTCTCTATCAACACGTCGGCTTCCAGGACCAGACGCCCCGCCAGCTCAAGATCCTGCTGATCCTTCAGGTTCAGCACTATCGATTGCTTGTTGCGATTCAGGGAAGCAAAGTTCTCGCTGAACCCGCCCGTAATGGGCGGCCATTGACGCAAGGCATCGCCTTCTGGCGGCTCGATCTTGATAACCTCCGCCCCCATGTCAGCGAGCAGCATGCCGCAAAACGGCCCCGCCGCCACAGAGCAAAACTCAATGACCTTAATGCCGGCCAATGGTAGATCAGTACTGTCTAGCTGCTTCATGTATGCCCTTCTCAACAATTCATTCAATATTTTTTGATTCTATATTAGTTCTACAATACAATAAAAATATTCTACATAATGGAACACTAGAATGAACAACACCCTAATAAAGGGATTGCAAGTCATCGAGCTTCTGGCCCACAGCGAACGCCCGCAAAACCTTACCAACATCGCCAATAATCTGGGCCTGGCCAAAAGCAATGTACATCGGCTTTTGCAGGCATTGACCGAACTGCGGTACATCGTCAAAGATGAATCCACCGGCGCTTACACTGCCTCGATCAAACTTTGGGAACTAGGCTCGGCAGTCCTTTCTAAACTGGACCTGCGCCAGCATGCCGAGCACCTGATGGACAAGCTCATGGAAAAAACGGAAGAAAGCGTTCATCTGTCGGTACTGGATCACTTTGAAGTCGTCTATGTGCACAAAATAGAAAGTCCCAGTCCAGTACGGGCCTATTCCCAGATTGGGGGGCGTGCCCCCGTGTATTGCGTGGCTACGGGCAAAGCCATGCTTGCATTTCAGTCTGAAGGAATTATCAGGCGGGTAACGGAAAACCTGACTCAAATTACCCCCGCCACCATTACCAGTCCCAAATTATTTATGCAGGAAATCGAAAAAATTCGCAAACAAGGGTACGCAGTCAACCGCGGCGAGTGGCGCGAAGGCGTCTACGGTGTTGCCGCTCCTATTTTTGACGCCCCCGGACACGTCATTGCAGCGATCGGCGTTTCCGGACCAGCCAGCCGCTTTAAAGCAGCAAAAATCAAATCGTTTGCCCAGTTGCTGCTGCGGGCCGCCGACGAAATAACAACCAGCCTGGGCGGCGGATCGGGTCACCAATCGTTAGAGCACGCCACCCGCCAAATGATCGCTCGCCAAGGCCTGAATACCTCTGCCTGAATAGGAAGAGCGCCGTGTCCCGCACCATGCCGCAATACCGCCTGGACCGCCTTTAACGGTTCTCGATGACAGGGGCGACAAACGCGCAGACGGGTGGCAGAGGTTCTTGGTACAGCGACATGCGAACCAGACACGACTGGGCTGAACACCCTTGGCTTAACTGCGACGACGCAGCGTCGCGCGTCAAAACATTCGGGTTGCCATGGCTGTCCATCACTGCATCGCCGGCCAGAGTAACCGGATCGAACCATGCCCCCGTAGACAACTTAACGACCCCCGGACGAATGCCGTCATTCAGTACCGCCGCGGCCAGACACGAGCCGCGCGCATTGGACAGGCAAACGATGTCACCGGCATTGATTCCCCTGCGCCGAGCCTCGTCCGGATGCATCTGCACGGGTTCCCGGCCGTGGATTTTCGCGCTCCGGCTATGCTGACTGTGATCCAGCTGGCTATGCAGGCGCGTACTGGGCTGATCGGAAATCAAATGCAAGTCATCCGATGATGCCGCATCCGCACCCAGCCACTCCACTGGCTCGTACCATTGCGGATGGCCGCCGCAATCGGCCAGATTGAATCCCGCTATTTTCTCGCTGAAAATTTCTATTTTTCCCGAGGGCGTATTCAATGGATGCTGCGCCGGATCCCGGCGAAACCTGTCAAGCAAAATCACAGGCGCCACGGGCTGGCTGTCGGGCGCCAGATCAATCAGGCCTTCGGCCCAGAATGTTTGAAAATCCGGCAAATGAACTGACGCCGCCGCCGCGCGCTCGATGCAGTCTTCGTACAAGGACCGCAACCAGGTTAAGGTATTTTTATCTTCCGTATAGGTCTCGTATCCGCCCAATCGGCGCGCCAGTTCCGAAAAAATATCATAATCGTCACGCGACTCGCCCACGGGCGGCATAGCCCGCTTCATGGCGACCATATACCGTTCACGATTCGAATATCCGATGTCATCGCGCTCCAGCGTCGTCGTCGCTGGCAAGACCACATCGGCCAGCTTTGCCGTAGGCGTCCAGAATGGCTCATGCACGATAACGGTGGCGGGTTTACGCCACGCCTGATGCAGGCGATTCAAATCCTGATGATGATGGAATGGATTGCCGCCAGCCCAGTAGATAAGCTGTATATCAGGATAGCTATGAACCTTGCCGTTGTAGGCAAAGGGCGCGCCCGGGTTTAGCAGCATATCGGCAATCCGCGCTACGGGAATAAAATCGGATACGGCATTTCGTCCCTGAGACAGTGTCGGCCCCGAAAAACGCGGCACCGAGCTTCCCATCATATTGGTCGAACCGTAACCCACGCCAAAGCCGCCGCCCGGAAGACCAATTTGTCCAAGCATCGCGGCCAGTGTAACGATCATCCAAAAAGGCTGCTCGCCATGATCCGCCCTTTGCACCGACCACGCAATATTAAGCATGGTGCGGCTTTGCGCCATATCGTGAGCCAGGCGGCGTATCTGTTCTGACGAAACTGCACAAATCGGGGAGGCCCACTCTGCGCTTTTTGGCTGACCGTCGTCGACTCCGGTCAAATAACGGGCGAATGCATCAAAGCCCACACAATACTTTTCAAGAAAACCCCTGTCATGCAAATTATCAGCATACAGGGTATGCGCCAGCGCGAGTAACAGAGCGGTATCGGTATTCGGCCGGATAGGCCACCAATCGAACGCCTCGCCCGTCATGAGGTCGTCGCGCACAGGGCTGATGTTGACAAACTTCACTCCCGCTTGCGCCAGTTCCTTAAGTGCGCCGGGAATCCTGTGCGGGCTGGCGCCCCCTGGGCTGATCTGTGCGTTCTTTTCAGGAACTCCGCCAAAGGTCACAAATAGCTGTGTATGTTCGGCCAGGACATTCCATGAGGTATGGCTGACCATCAGCTCTTCCATAGGAGCGACAATATGCGGCATCAGTACCCGGGCCGCTCCAAGACTATAAGAATCCTTGTGGCTGACATAACCGCCGATCGAGTTCAGAAATCGGTGAGTCTGGCTTTGAGCGTGATGAAATCGCCCCGCACTTGACCAGCCATAGCAACCACCGAAAATGGACTGGTTGCCGAATTGTTTACGAACACGATCCAGTTCAGCCGCAACCAGATCCAGCGCTTCATCCCAGGGTACTTCCACGAACGGCTCCTGACCACGCAGCTCGGGCCGGGAACCCGGGCCATGCTTCAGCCAACTAGAGCGAATGGATGGCCGTTTTACACGCACCGACGTATCGCGGCAGGCATCCACCATACTTAAGCCGATAGGCGAGGGGGCGGAGTCGGAAGCAAGAGGTTTCAGAAGCAACTGTTCAGAATTGCCATGCTCAACCTCGTATACCCCCCAATGGGCGGAAGTATATGTTTTCAAACTTTCTCCTCGAGAACGGTCTTGGTTCGTGCAGTAATAGTGGAATCTATCCGGCTTGTGTTATTGATTTTCGAAGATAGTATTCTTTTGCCATATGGCGAACAATATTTCTAAATTATGGAAACATGTAAAACGAGATATGAAACACCCCGCCTCTGTAGCGAATACATTTAAAGCCCGGCGATTTATCGCTGTGCCACAACCGCTTCTTCCAGGGCCGTGGCCAGCTGACGGGTTGCGGGGCCAATCTGGCCAGTGCACCCGAATATAAGATAAAGCGGCACTTGCCGTACTTGCCCCTGACGCAGCGGCAAAGGCCATAAACTTCCCGCCTGCAAACGTTTTTGAAGCAGATGGCGCGGCAGCCACGCAAATCCCAAACCGTCCTGCACCATCGCGACGGAAGTTTCCATGCTGGTTACGGTCCAGCGCTCCGGCGCCCCCAGCCATCCTTCGTCGCGTGGACTAACGGTTCCAGAGTCGCGCACAACAATTTGCATATGCCTCTTCAAATCTTCAGTCAGAAGTTCACGCTGCAACTGATGCAGGGGGTGATTCGGATGGGCCACCGCGACAAACTCGACATCCAGCAAGAGATTACCCAGGTACCCTGCTGGCACTCGAGTCCCGACGACAATGTCGGCCTGTTGGCCCAAAAGCGCTTCTTCAGCGCCTGACAGAACCACCTCGGTTAGCTGAACTCGCGTCGTACTGACCAGGCGCGTAAATTGCGTCAAGGCTTGCAGCAATAAAGGCGTGGGAAATGCGACATCTACCGCCAGCCGCACCTCGGCCTCCCAACCCTGTTGAAGATTACTGGCCAACTGTTCCAGACTATTCGCCCGGGAAAGCAGCTCTACCGCCTCTGCAAGCAGTATTTTGCCGTTTTGCGTAAGCCTGGCCTTACGCCCCTCGATGACGAGGAGATCCATTCCCAGTTGTTCCTGCAGTCGTGCCACCATGTAGCTTATAGACGACTGACTGCGATGAAGCGCTTGAGCCGCCTGGGCATAACCCCCTTCGTCAACAATAGCCTGCAACACGCGCCACTGGTCAAGAGTCGTTTTTGGAATTCGCATAAACATCTAAAAATCAGATCATAACAATCAAATATTAGCGCTTTTTTATCTAATTTATAAGAATTAGAATTATCTCATTGGATAAATACTTTTAGGAGCCCAATATGATCGAAGTACGTAATGCGGCTGATCGCGGCCATGCTCAACACGGTTGGCTAAATAGCCACCACACTTTTTCGTTCGCCGAATATTTCGACCCGCAGCAAATGGGCTGGAGCGCGCTGCGCGTCATCAACGACGACACCGTGCAGGCGGGTGAAGGCTTCGGCACCCATGGCCACCGCGACATGGAAATTATTTCGTATGTCCTGGAAGGGGCTTTGGAACACAAAGACTCAATGGGCTCGGGTTCAGTCATACGCCCAGGGGACGTGCAGCTAATGAGCGCCGGCACAGGCGTACATCACAGCGAATTCAATCACTCGCACTCCGATCCCGTCAATTTTTTGCAAATCTGGATTGTTCCTAAATTTTCCGGTGTCAAACCCAACTACCAGGAAAAATTCTTCGACGCTGCCCAGAAGCGCGGCAAACTGCGGCTTGTGGTCTCGCCGGACGGTCGCGATGGGTCTCTGACCATCGTGCAAGACGCTTATATGTACGCTGCACTGCTGGATGGCGATGAACGTATTGAAAGCCCGCTGGCAACAGGCCGCAACGCTTATATTCATGTCGCGCGCGGCGAGCTGACCTTGAATGGGCAAACTCTAAAGGGCGGCGATGGCGCAAAAATTTCCGGCGAATCGCTGCTGACGCTGGCCGACGGCAAAAACGCTGAAGTGCTTCTGTTTGACCTGCCATAAGCTTTGCCGGCCAACACCGGCCACGTAGGCAGACACACACAAGCAGCCTTGCGGGCCGAAGCTATAGCGTCATGACATATCTCTTTTCTTTTAAACAGGCCACATCTGTCACACGTACAATGTGGCCTATGAAACAACTTGCCCGCAAGCCCCTTTTACTTGCCTTCATTCTGACGTTTCCATTATGGATACTGCTCGGCAATTTTATTGTTGCCGCTTCCGCCGGCCTGTTGCTGGCATTTTTTATCGCCATGTGCCACGCGCTGTATGTCCTGCAACGGCGCAATACCACCGGTGCCGACCAGCCAGCCAAACGTGCATGGTTTAAAAAACGCCAATAAGAACGGATAAGTCATGCCCTTCAGTAAACAATCCCATATTCCCACAGGCTTGCCCGCCCTGGACGCCGACTCGACCGCCCACAAGCAGGCCGTCGAAACCTTTTTGATTAAACAAATCGAACAGGCGCCTTGGGGCTTCATGCCTTTTGAACAATGGATGAACCTGGCACTCTATGCGCCCGCCCTGGGCTATTACGCCTCGGGCAATACAAAATTCGGCAGCGACTTACCGGAAGGCGATTTTACTACCGCCCCTGAACTGACCCCTATGTTTGGCCAGGTACTATCCCGTCAAATTGCCCAAATCCTGACCGCCAGCAACTCCATGAACGTGCTTGAATTCGGCGCTGGCTCGGGTGCTCTGGCAGCTGCCATCATTCCTGCCTTGCGGCAGCTTGGCATTGAACCTGCCTACCAGATACTGGAAGTCTCTCCCGACCTGCGCGCGCGGCAGCAACAGCGCTTATCGGAATTGGGCAGCAACGTAATCTGGCTAGACCAGCTTCCTCGCGATTTTTCGGGTTGCGTAATAGCCAATGAAGTGCTCGACGCTATGCCGGCCACGCTATTCCGCTGGGGCGATGATGCAACCATCTTCGAACTGGGCGTCAGCCTTGGATTGAGCCGCTCTGACAACGACGAGCTCAGTTTCCGGCGCCGCCGCACCGGCGGCATTGACGCCAGTCTTGGCCACGTGCATCTGGATGAAACCGATCTCGACAACGACAACGCCTCTGCAGGCGATCGCGGGGCGCCATTTCTTTTAACGGAACGCCCCGCCGGCGCCGAGCTGCAAACTACCATCGCCCAACGGATGCCGCCTCTGCCCGAATACCAGTCCGAGATCAACCTGCAAGCCGAAGCCTGGGTCCGGCAAATGGGAAGCTGGCTTAAAAAAGGCGCCGCCTTGCTTATAGACTACGGCTTCCCTCAACACGAGTACTACCACCCCCAGCGTGCCACCGGCACCCTGATGTGCCACTTTCGACACCACGCTCATAGCCAGCCCCTTATTTATGCCGGCCTTCAAGACATCACCACTCATGTAGACTTTACGGCCATGGCCGATGCAGCCCTCGATGCAGGTCTCGACGTCCTGGGCTACACATCGCAAGCGCGCTTTCTAATGAATGCAGGTCTGACCGAACTAATCGGGCAGCTGGACCCCGGCAACGCCCGGGACTATGCCAAAGCAATAGGCCCCGTGCAAAAGCTGATTTCAGAAGCCGAAATGGGAGAGCTTTTCAAAGTCCTGGCAATCGGCCGCGATATTGACGAACCACTGCTAGGCTTCGCATCTGGCGATCGTCGGCACCGACTTTAATACGCCGAAACACTGGAGTAATAATGAAACCCTGGGATGGCATTATTAGCGCTGAAGAACAGCGGGCATACCGCGCAGCCGGCTTTGGCCGAGCGTCGGGACTGGGCAAGCGGCCTGCCTTGATTATTATCGATGTGCAATACCGAACTGTTGGCACCACATCTCAATCTTTCTGGGAAGCAATAAAAGAGTTCCCCACCAGTTGCGGCGAGGCCGGCTGGAACGCTATCGGTAATATTCAACGCGTTTTGTCAACCTTTCGTGAACGCGGCTGGCCAGTCTTGTACCCTTATGTCGCCCCCAAGCAAGCGACCGACGGCGGACGTTTGGCTGAAAAAATTCCTGCAATCATGAACATTCCGGCCAAAGGCTACGAATTCCCCAAAGAAATCGCACCACAGAAGGGCGACATTCTGTTGCCCAAAAAACATCCCAGCGCTTTTTTTGGTACTGCACTGACGAGCCATCTGATCGATCTGCAGGCCGATACGCTGATTATCACTGGTTGCTCGACCAGTGGCTGCGTGCGCGGCAGTGTTGTCGATGCATTTTCCCTAAACTTTAAAGTATTCGTGCCCGAAGACTGTGTGTACGACAGAAGCCAGGTATCTCATGCCGTCAACCTGTTTGACATGTCGGAAAAATATGCCGACATTGGTACTACAGATGAGTTGCTGCAAAAACTTATAACTATTGGCTGACCAATAAGGGCCTGCGTTCAGACTCAACATGTCACAATTGATAAATTCATCAACCAGCTCTAGAACGTCGACTGCGCCAGCGCAGCCAGCCGCGCCTCACGCAGCGCCTCTTTGATCCGATCGGCCTGCCCCCGGCACTCCTTGGCTATGGCCCCGGCATCAATACCCCGCACCGCCTCCACACGCTTGCACCAGGCAGCCACATCGATATCCGTCACACACTGCGCAGCCGCTGCAATTAGCTCCAGAAAGCGCTGCGGCTTGCGCAGCGCATCGCATCGCTCTATAAGATTCAGCCATATTTGCGAACTTGCTGGACGATCGACCGCACTAGCCGCCTCGATGCCCGCCAAAATCACGGGCAGCAACTTCGCGTAATCCTGGCACTCAACAGGAGCCCGCAAACGTTTACCGATGCCATCGGGCGTTTCCGACCGGTGACATAGCAAGGCGAATCGAGACGCCAGATTAAGGTCTGAGCGGCTTGCGCAGGCCAACTGCGCTGCAATCGTTTCATCGAATACAAGGCCGGGCACCACGCGGCCGAGTGCACCGGTTTCTTCCAGAACGTCAAACATTCGCCCGGGCTGATCAGCCCCCAGGCCTTTAACCATCTCGCGCCAGACACGCTCGGGAACCAGGGCATCGACCTCGCCGTCCGTCACCAACTGGCATGCCAGCTTCATTGTTTCAGGCGCTACAGAAAAATCGTGAAAACGCGCAGCAAACCGCGCAAGCCTTAGCAAACGGACAGGGTCCTCGATAAAGGCGTGACCGACATGGCGCAGCACTTTGGCTTTGATATCGGTTTGTCCATCCAGCGGATCAATTAACCGGCCATCGAGAGCCTGAGCAATCGCATTGACGGTTAAATCGCGGCGATTAAGGTCGTCTTCAAGCGTAACATCGGGTCCGGTATAAAACGTAAACCCTTTATACCCCCGACCCGACTTGCGTTCTGTACGCGCCAGGGCATATTCTTCTTTAGTTTGCGGATGCAAAAAAACCGGAAAATCGCCGCCAACCGGAATAAATCCGCGTTTGGCCATGGCCTCGGGCGTTGCACCCACCACAACCCAATCCCGATCGCCGGCCGGCAGGCCCAACAAGGCGTCGCGCACCGCACCACCCACAATATAGACATCCAGGCCATCGGCGGCACGGTCGGCTGCAACAGGTTTTCCGGACATGCCGCCAACCTAGGGCAAAGCC
>DATCVA010000010.1:0-11974 GCA_036567205.1 Eoetvoesiella sp.
GGTGATGTCACGTGAAATAAATGCAACATCAACGGCCTCCAGTTCGTGCGGCAAAGCCGTTTCGATTTCCAGCAACCGGTACGGCACGCCGCCCAGTGCGTGGGCAATAGGGCCCTGTATATGCTGGCGCGCCTTGGTCGAAACAAGTATGTACAACTCGCTCATCAAAAGATCCTGTTCGTTATTGGTATCGCAAAGACTACCAGTATTGCGTGCGTTATGTGCGGTACGAGGGATCCAGGCGATCGAGCTTCCTGAGCAGCCCAGGCCATTCCATAAGGCCATAAGGACGGCGAGTGCCTGGCTGGTAATTGCTCCATGTTTCTTCCAGTACAGCCGCGTCTACTTTGTGAAGCGGACTATTGCATGCCATGGCGGCCAACTGCGACCTACAAGCCAGCTCGAGCCGATGCATCCAGTTAAAAGCCTCGCCCACGCTGTTGCCGACGGTCAGGGCGCCATGATTGCGCAGGATCATGGCTTCGCCATCGCCCAGGTCTTTTACCAGCGATACTTTTTCTTCATTCTTTAAGACCACGCCAACATACCCGTGATAGCCAATTTTCAAAAACCGCATGGCAGTCTGAGTAATAGGCAACAGGCCGCACTCGAGCGACGAGACAGCCATTGAGGCCCAACTGTGAGTATGAATGACACAGGCGACCTCGGGACGCGCCTCGTGGATAGCGCTATGAATTACATAGCCGGCCTTATTGATGCCATAGTCCAGTGCGCCAAAGTCCGGTTTGGACAAAATATTACCCTGGAGATCAATTTTGATAAGGCTGGAGGCAGTAATTTCCTCGTACATCATGCCGTAGGGATTGATCAGGAACGCTTCTTCCGGTCCAGGCACCCGTACGGAAATATGGTTAGCCATCATATCGGCCATGCCATACATTTCCACCAATCGATAACAGGCGGCCAGATCGACTCGGGCCTGCCACTCTTCATCAGAACACTTGTCCCGCATGGAACTAATATTTAAAACGCCTGCGCCAGACATAAATCTCTCCAAGTATCAAAGTGCCGGAACACTGAATATCACATAATAGAGTAGAGAAAATATGGCTGGTGCGCTAGTGGGCGTTCTTGCAAGGGCTCTTCACGATTCGTGAAGAGCCAGGCTCTGAATAATGTTGCGAGACGCCGCGGCACAGTCGCGGCATGGCTCTATAGCCTTACCAGATAGGCATAAACTCCCTGTGTAAGGTACACAGTACCGATTGTCATAATAAGCAGGCGAGTCCAGCGTCGGAACTGCATGTCCGACATTTTCTCGAGCAAGAGCTTGCTTAGGCTGGTACCGGCAATAGCCATGAAAACGGCCGTTCCCATCATTATCCCTTCGACTTCGAGTCCGGCCGACGTCCCCGTGATATTCAGAAAATAAATAAGTTTGGCAAGGTGGCTGACCGTCTGGCAGGCGGCTTTGGTCGCAACTACGGCACGGCGGTCCATTTGGCTACGAACAAAAAACGCATCCAGCATGGGGCCCGACACACCAGCAATAAACTGCAGCACCGCATTCAGAAACCCGCAAATTTCAGCGCCAAATCGTGTATCTGCCTGGGGCACGAATTTCTCGGGCGTCAGCACCACAAGAAACGGGACAATGCCCAGGCAAATAAGCACCAGAGCACGATCAGGGACGAAGCGCACGAATGCGAACAGCACTGCGGCCACAAGCAAGCCGCCCAAATAGCGCACAAAAATCCGGTAGTCGGTTTTGCTGCGCCACAGTATTGCGCGCCAGCCGTTCGACGTCATTTGAGTTACGCCATGCAAGACCATGGCGGCCGGCACCGACAGCGCCGCCAGTAACAAACCCATCAATATCATACCGCCGGCCATACCAAAGACGCCCGATATAAAAGACGTTCCCAGCACGGCCAATGCCAGCAACACTAAAAGGCCGAAGTCCAAATCCTGCTCCCTAAAAAGCCCGTCGACAAATATGACTAAGCATTGTTGTTCAATACATTGCTGCGGACATCGCACAGGCGATAACGGGTTAGCCTGAAAAACATTTATTCGTTGTTAAGGGACGCCCCGATCCAGCGCCCTTCTTTTACCAGTTGAATCGCCATGTCCCGTATGACGACTCGAGTCGCCAGCCCCGCCGGCGACAGTTCGTCGTCAGACAGGCTGACAAGAAGATTACGCCGCACCAGCGTGGCATCGCCAATTTCAGATATGGCGAATGCGTCTGCACCCAAACGCGCAATCGCGGCCCCCGGCTGTATGGTGGCCGCCAGCCCGGCGCCAACCGCGTCCATCAACATGGCCAGAGAGTCAATTTCAAGAACAAGCGTGGGGCTGAGGTCTTGCTGGCCGAATGCCGAAGCCAGCAGTGAACGCAAGCCGTGCTGGCCCGTTGGCAAGACTAGCGGGATTTCAGTCAAATCCGCCAGATGCACTTGCTTTTTCCTGGGGAATTTTTTGAACCCTTTTACGGCAATGACAAACAAACGCTCATCAAGCAATGGCATCACCGACCACCTGCGGCCCGCCTCGCTATTAAATAAAATGGCCAGGTCCAGTTGCCGGGCATTGAGCATGGTGGCTAAATGCCCCGACAAGGCTTCCACTAAATGAAAACGCACATCAGGATAGCGCTGTCGCATAGCCTGCATTAAAGGCAGCCCCAAAACAGAAGCTGTAGTCGGGGCCATTCCTACGCTGACGTGGCCGGACAGCCGTGCCTGCTGTGCAGCCAGCACGGCCTGATCCACATGCCGCAACGCCAATTGCGCCTGGCGAAAAAAAGCAATGCCCGCATCCGTCGCAATAACGCCCGTGGAAGTACGCTGTAACAACCGGGTCGAAAGCTCGCCCTCGAGGCGGCTGATCTGTTGGCTTAATGCCGAAGTAACCACCCCCAGCTCACGTGCGGCCTTACCCATGCTGCCAAGCTCGACAACACGGGTAAAGTAACGCAGCTGGCGGATTTCCATGGCTAACGTTGCCCTAATGCCTTCTCTATTTTTTTGTCAGTGTTGTATTGACTTAACGCATACACAGCCCAAATTGCCGCAGGAATCCAGCCAATCACGGTAATCTGCAAGATCAGGCAAATGATGCCCGCTATGGGGCGCCCAATAGTAAAAAATGCCAGCCATGGCAAAATCAAGGCAATCAAAAATCTCATTACGAATCCTATTTTCAAATATATTTTTGCAGGTCGCCATTCTAGCGCGCCGCTTCCAATTCGTCAGGACAGTTTTGCGGCCGGCGAAATTGCTAGAACTGATACGACGCCGTAACGCCCGCTGTCCAGTTACGACCCGGAGCAGGTTCGTAATAACGCCCGTTAAAGTCGTTAATAATGGCCGATCCCGCGTATTGGCGATCGAATACATTGTCGACACGCACGAACGTATTTACGTCCCAGTTGTTAAGCAGCCATAAGTAACCAACATGGGCCGCCGCAGTAAAGTAACTGGGCGCGGCATCTTCATTGCTATCGTTAACGTAGATTTTGCTTAGGTACCGGCCCTCTACCCCTGTGCGCCAGCCTTGGCGCGGCGCCCACGTCAGTGCAGCAAACAACGATTGCTCTGCTATGCCCGGAATGCGATTGCCAGAAGGAATCAGCGGGCTGTCGACATTGCCTGCGCGGAAATCGTCACGGTATTTAGCATCGAGCCAGGTGTAAGCAAGCTGGCCATGCCAATTACGGCCGAACTCGCCGGCCCAGCCCAGTTCAAAGCCGTTACGGCGTGTATTCCCGGCGTTTTGAAAAGTGGAGCGGCCATTGTCCGAACCTGCGCTGACAATTTCGTCCTGGGTTCTTGTTTGAAACAGGGCCGCTGTTAGCATGCCCTTGCCGATGCGCATCTTCGCCCCAACTTCGACACTGGTGTTGACCGAAGGCTGCAAGTCAAAATTCAGTCCGGGCTGTGATTCGGGCCGATACGAAATCTCGTTGAAAGTGGGTGTTTCAAACCCGCGCCCGACGGTCGCATAAAGGCTAAGATCTGGAGTAGCTTGAAAGCGCAAAGCCGCCATAGGCAGCACCTTGCTGTAACGCGCCGAGCCGCTATCGTCGCCGTTTGCGCCATTTACATAATGATCATTGGAATCGAATCGAACCGTGCTGTAGCGCACGCCGGCCTCTAGCGACCAGGAGTCGGAAAACTCCCACGAGGCTTGCAGGTAGGGATCAATATTCCATAAATCGTTGGTTTCATTGCGACGCAAGTTTCCTTTCACGCCCACCTGGTCCGGATTTGCAGCCGGACCTGTGAAGTTCTGGTAGCCGCGACGGTCCTCGGTTAGCGTATCGTAAGCCACGCCGCCTATTAATGTAAAAGGCCGGCCAGCCAAAGACAGCCGCGTAGTCCAGCGCGCATCGACACCGCCATAATCGCGGCCCAGCGAAATTACCCCGCCCGCATGCCGCGGATTCGCTTGTGCACCCGGAGAGATCGACTGAAACTGCTCGGTCTTGCGCTGACCGTAATACGCCATTAGTCGCAGATCGTTATTGGCATCGATGCGGCGGTCGTAGATAAGTCCGCCTTGCGTCTGCTTGACGGTCTTGCGTGTATTGAACCGGGTTGCCACGTCAGCCACACTACGCGGATCGTCTATGAAGTCGTCATACGTCAGCCCAAGCGGATCATCGGCCTTGATATCCACACTATTAACCACCAGGGTCAGCTTACTGTCATTATCCAGTCGCATACCCAGCTTGGCATTCGCCAAATTCTTTCTGGCAGCACTATGGTCTCGATAACCGTCAGTGGTATAGCGGCTGGTGCTGAGCAGGTAATTGATATCCCCTGCCTCGTCTCCGGTGGATCCGCTGGCCTTAAGCCCATAGCGGCGCTGGTTGTCGCTGCCCGCGGCAAAGCTGGACGTGATTTTCGGCGGGCCGCTACCCTCTTCGGTAAACACCTGAATAACCCCGCCGGATGAATTTCCGTACAGGGCCGAAAACGGGCCACGCAACACTTCGACGCGGTCTATGGAGGCAATATCAATGTTAGAGCTTTGGCCTTGCCCATCGGGCAAGGTGGCCGGAATACCGTCTACATACAGACGCACACCACGAATACCGAATGTGGATCGCGAACCAAATCCGCGCACGGAAATCTGTAGGTCTTGCGCGTAATTTTGCCTGTTTTGAATCAGCATGCCGGGAACTGCACCCAAGCCTTCTGAAAGATTGACCTGCATTCGACTGTCGCGCATCAAGTCGCCGTCGATCAAGTCGACCGACGCTGGCACATCGAAAATTGGCCGTTCAATCTGGGTACTGGTGACAACCACCGGCTTTAATACTTCTACAGCCCCAACGGGTGGCGTTGCCGCAGAAGCCTGAGCTACGGCCAGACCCGGCGCCATCAGCACCAACATTAGCGCTACAGCCCCACCGCAGCGATTCAGGCAAATCCGTGGCACCGACGCAGAAGTATCCATAAAAACCAGGGACCTGAAAATCAATAAACAATAAAGGCGTGCATGCTATAGGACTGCAAATAGCCGCCGGGCGTTGTATAGGATATCACGCGGCCCTATAAAAACACGTCTTGTCCCCCATATAACCCAGGCAGACTTCGCCCTGACTGCAAGGAGGCAATTATGGTGAGTCTGCTTTGCGCATTACCCCCTTATACAAATAGCGTTCTTTTGTCGCTAAAGATTACGCTAGCCTCCCTATGAAGAAGGCAAATTTCCCCTGTTTCAAAGGTTTTTACCGGCCTTTGCCGGTCGAACCGATCTTGTGGCTCCATCTGGCCAGACTTACACTTTGGCAAGTAGTGACGATTGTGCAGCGAAAGGTACAAACCGAATAAGGACGCCGCACTTACGGCCTTATGGCCCGCTTCGAATGTTTTGATTTTCCTGTGCAATTTTAAAAACAAGCGACAAAGGAGTTCATCATGCAACGACGCCACTTTTTGATCGGTTCCGCTCTACTAACTGCTGGCCTGGCCGCCGGCTGCACCACAACGCCACGTACGCCTGAAGATGCCACAGCCAAGAAAAACGAAATCAATGCAGGCATCGACTCCACTCTAGACCGGCTTTATACGTCGGCCAAAGGCTCGCGTGAGCTTGCCCAGAAAGCAAAAGGCATATTGGTGTTTCCTTCCGTGCTTGCCGCAGGGCTGATTGTCGGCGGCGAATACGGCGAAGGCGCCTTGCGCGTTGGCGGAAAAACTGTCGACTACTATAAAACCACAACGGGTTCATTTGGCTGGCAGGCGGGCGCCCAGTCCAAGGCTTTAATCCTTATGTTCATGACCGATGAAGCCTTGCAAAAATTTCGCAGCAGCAACGGCTTTACCGTAGGCGCAAACGCTTCTGTAGCCGTGGCTAAAGTCGGAGCCAACGGGACTATCGACAGCAATACGATTCAGGAACCTATTATTGGTTTTGCTCTGACCAACAGTGGACTAATGGCGGGTCTTACGCTGGAAGGCAGCAAAATTACGAAGCTGAATTGGTAGCTGGCCGTCAAGGCGGTTACACGAAGGCGAGCGCAGACAGTACATTTGGTACGGCAAGCGAAACCGACGCAGTTCACGGCTGATTTAAAGATGGAGTTATTACTTAGCGACTACCTTGACGCTGGCCAGCTTCTGGTTAAGCGCATCAAGGGGCAAGGCGCCGTTTACGCGACTGCCATCCGCAAAGATAATCGCCGGGGTCCCCTGTACCATCAATTTCCTTCCCAGTTTCAACAGCTCGTCCACGGGCGTCTCGCACTTGGCCTCTGGGGGCGTTTTGCCTTCTATCATCCAATTTCGCCAGGTTGCAGCCTGATCTTTGGCACACCATATATTGCGGGCTTTTACTTCAGAATCCGGCGATAAGATCGGGAACAAAAGCGTATAAACAGTCGTGTTATCGATTTGCTCCAGAGTCTTGTGAAGCATTTTGCAGTAACCGCAGTTCGGGTCTTCAAACACGGCCAGTTTGCGCGCGCCGTTGCCTTTGACCTGCTTGATCGCCAAATGCAGCGGCAACGCATCGAACGATATTTCGGCCAGTTTTGCCAGACGCTCTTCGGTTAAATCGCGGCGCGTCTTAGCGTCGATCAAACTGCCCTGTAATATGTAATCGACCTTGGCATCGGTGTACAAAATATCGCTGCCAAGCTGTACCTCATAAAGACCGCTAAAGGGCGTAGGTTTGACCGCAGTCACCTTGATCCTTTCAAAACGGCTTTCAAATAGCGCCTTGATTGAACTTAACACGCTCGCGCCTTGCTCTGTGGAAGTCGTCGCCACCTGAGAAGCCGCCGTCGACTGAGCCTGCGACGTCCCTACAAAAACCAGACTGCTTAAGCCGCTAAACAGCAAAGCTGCCAGCAATCTTGAAAAACCCGAAACCATAAATACTCCTGTTGACGGCTTCAATCGCCGGATGCCCCGGCAATTAAACGTCGCTTAATAAACGGCATGCGGTCAATAACCTGCATGCCCAGATTGCGAGCGAACATAAACGGCACAGCCTGCGATGTGAACAGGCGATGCAGCCCGTCGGTGGCTAAACGCATGCCCAATACCGGTTCTGCACGCGCACGACGATAACGTTGCAATACCCGCATATCTCCCACGTGCCGGTACGCTTCTTTATTGACCAGCACACGAATCAGTTCGTCGACATCGCCCAACCCCAGATTAAGCCCTTGCCCCGCCAATGGATGGACACGATGCGCAGCGTCACCAACCAGTGCCACACCGTGCGCGACCATGGCGCTTTGCTCAAGAAACAACGGGAACCCGTGCAAAGAGCTGCGCACTTGCAGCCGGCCGAGCCGGCCAGTACTGGCATGCAACAAGCGGGTTTCCAATGCCGCGTTGCGCTCCGCCTGGGGCAACGCCTGCAGCTCATCGGCCAAATGCCGCGGCATGGACCAAACCATCGATACTTGATGGCCATCGGATGTATCCGGTAAAGGCAAGAGCGCCAAAACACCATCCGACGTAAACCACTGCATCGCAATATTCTGGTGAAAGTGTTCGCTGGTCAAATGCGTGACCAGGCCTGTATCGCCATAAGGGGTGGATTTCAAGTTAATGCCAGAGGCCTCGCGTACCGGTGAACGAGCGCCATCGGCCCCCACAAGCAGTTCCGCTTTCAGCCTGCGGCCCGACTCGGTTATGACCGTCGATGAACCGGCCGCGCCGGACGGCGGCTCGATCTGGCTAAGCTTCTCGGTATGCCAGCTGATTCCAAATACCTGAACAGCTTGCTGCAAGACCCGCTCGAGTTCACTGGACTCAACGATCCAGGCCAGCGTCGGCTGCGCCGCTTGCCATGCCTGCAATGTAACGTGACCGCTGGCATCGCCATAAATCTCCATCGCTTCAACCGGGGTGATACGTGCTTCGTCCAACATATTCCAGACGCCCAGTTGAGTCAAAAACCGCTGACTGGAGGGAGAAATGGCATACACCCTGGGACAATACGCATCGGCCTGCGCCGGCTCGGGCACTTGCCGCGGCCCGACCAGGGTCACATTAAGCCTGGCTTTCGTCATGCCCAACGCAGCCGCTAGCCCGACAATGCCGCTACCGCAAACAACGATTGAATCTTTACTCATCTTGCTGATGGCGCACCGGCTTTTTTAGGCCATAACACCCACATCTGACCTTGCTGCTTCATGCGCCCGGCCTGCGCTCCGGCATCGTCGCCAAACCCCCAGTAATAGTCAGTACGTGCGGCGCCGCGGATCGCCGCTCCGGTATCTTGCGCAAACACAAGCCGCTGCAAGGGCTTGCTGGACCCCGGGTACGTAGAGCTTAAAAACACCGGTGTCCCCAACGGTACAAATGAAGTATCGACCGCAATTGAGCGCTGCCCGATGAGCGGAATACTATAAGCCCCTTTGGGACCCAGCTCGGGATCAATCACAGCTTCCTCGCTAAAAAACACCATGGCCGTATTGGCGTTAAGCATTTCCTGCACCCGGGACGGATTGTTTTTAGCCCATGCTTTGATATTTTGCATAGAGGCCTGGGCCAACGGAATTTCCCCCTTGTCGGCCAGCCATTTACCTATGGACGCATACGGCCGGCCATTGTGATCGGCATAAGCCAGACGTATGGTTTCGCCGCCGGGCAGCAGGGCGCGGCCCGATCCCTGTATTTGTAAAAAAAACGCTTCAACAGGATCATTGGCCCATACCACTACCGGAGGCTGCTTAGCCGAACTGGCAATTTCAGCACGTGTATCGTATGGCACCACCCGCTTGCCCACCAATTTTCCACGAACCCGTTTGCCCGCCAGTTCCGGGTACACCGTACCCAGGTCAATCGTAAGCAAGTCATCGGGCGCAGAATACAAAGGCCATTGATACTCACCCCCACGTGTACGGGAAGCACGTATTAACGGCTCGTAGTAACCAGTAACGGTATTTTGGGCGGGGCGGCCCGCGGCATCAAGCACCCGCCATGGCTGTAAATGCGTTTGCAAAAACTGGCGCACGTCGGCCGTATTGGGATTGACGGTGGGTATGCCCGACTGCAAGACCGCGGCACAAACCGGCTGCCAGTCCTTCGGCGTTGCGCGCGCCTGCATATTCAGCGAACCCGAAACCGGCCTCATGAGACCCTTGCAGTTATTGACAAAACCCTTCCAGGCCAAATGCAGATCGTCTGTGGACCAGCCAGGCAAAGCAGACCAATTAACCGCCTGAAACTTCCCTGCCAGCGCCCGCGGCTTCGTATCGGGCATTGAGCTAAGGCCGGGCACGCGTAAAGGCTGCTCGGCAATATTTTCTACTTTACCGGGTTGGGTGGAAACACCCTGCTCTGGTTCCGGAGGAACGCTGCTGCACGCAGCCAAAAGCGCCAGTAATCCAGACGAAATCAAAATTCTTTTCATAACCAACCAATAGCCGATGCAAGTTAGTGTAGGGTACGCGGCATTGCCAGGACAAACTCATCGATGGTGACCTCGAACGGAATGCCATTATCGCCGACACAATGATAAGTGCCCCGCATCGTACCTATAGGCGTCGGCAACGGGCAACCACTGGTGTATTCAAATGTTTCACCCGGGCCTAATAACGGCTGCTGCCCCACCACCCCCAGGCCACGCACTTCCTGAGTGTTCTCCTGCCCATCGGTGATGATCCAGTGGCGGCTGATGACCTGTGCCGCGTGCTCGCCGTTATTGGTAATACGCACAGTGTACGCAAACACAAACTGCTGTTCGGACGGTTCAGATTGATCTGGCAGGTACTGCGGCGTTACGGTAACAGTTAGGTCATAAGGCTTCATGAAGAGGTTCCAAATTAAATGATTCCACGGTATTTAAAAGGAATAAGCTCTAAATCAACCGTGAACTGTGTCGGCGCAACAGCCGTACCAATGTACTGTGTGCGTTGCACCTTCGTGTTCGCAATTGATTTGGAAATGGAATAACCTGCAATAATGGCACACTATTCTCGAATCTTCCCACGACCAACGGATTTAGTTTACGCCCATGTCAACAGCACACCCTACCCGTATAGCCCCCAGCCTGCTTGCCGCCGATTTTGCCCGCCTGGGTGAAGAAGTCCGCGACGTTGTGGCGGCTGGCGCCGACTGGATACATTTTGACGTCATGGACAACCATTACGTTCCCAATCTGACAATGGGCCCCATGATATGCGAAGCCATACGCCCGCACACTGATGCGCCCATCGACGTGCATCTTATGGTTGAGCCGGTCGACGCCATTATCCCGCAATTTGCCAAGGCGGGCGCCAACATCATTACTTTCCACCCCGAAGCATCGCGCCATCCGGATCGCACCCTTGCCCTGATTAAAGAGCACGGCTGCCAGGCGGGCCTGGTTTTCAACCCCGCCACGTCGCTCGAGTGGATGGACTATGTAATGGATAAACTCGATATTGTGCTGCTAATGTCGGTCAACCCGGGCTTTGGCGGCCAAAGTTTTATTCCAGCCACGTTAGCCAAACTGCGCCAGGCACGAAAAAAAATCCAGGACTGGGAAAGCCAGGGCGGGCAGCGCATTGCCCTGGAAGTCGACGGAGGGGTCAAAGCGGATAATATCGCTGCCATTCGCGCGGCGGGGGCCGACACTTTCGTCGCCGGCTCGGCAATTTTTGGTCACAAAAATTATGAACAAATCATAAGCAAAATGCGCGCCGAAATTCTGAACGGCGAAACTATTTCAATTTAGGCGGCCTCTGACCAAGTCTCCCGAGTCTGATGCGCCCTTGACGGGATGCAGCAGCCGGTCGACTTGATCAAAGGGCCCCTGGCACACTAACACCAGGATTTTTTCATGCGTTTTACTGCTGCACTTATTGACCTGGACGGTACATTACTTGATACCATCCCCGACCTGGCCGATGCGGCCAACGCCATGCGCGCCGATATGGCCATGCCGCCGCTACCTCAAAACGTGATCGCCACCTACGTGGGCAAAGGCACAAAAAACCTGGTTATCCGCTCGCTTGCACACGAAGAACAACCGGCAACACCGGAACAAATCGAACAAGGACTAGGCTTGTTTGAAAAACACTACCACCGGGTTAATGGCCTTAGGGCAACGCTGTACCCCGGCGTGCTGGAAGGCTTGAACGCCTTTAAAGAACAAGGCGTCAAACTGGCAATCGTCACTAACAAGCCCACCGAATTCACGCATCCACTGCTCGAACGCACAGGCCTGGCTCATTTTTTTGACCATATTGTCTGCGGCGACACTTGCGTCGAAAAAAAACCACATCCCATGCCGTTTTTACATGCCTGCGATTTGTTGCAGATGCCCCCGTCCAAAGCCCTGGCAATCGGCGACTCCATTAACGACGCGCAAGCAGCACGAGCTGCGCAAATTACGGTTCTGGCCGTCCCCTACGGCTATAACGAGGGGCAAGACGTGCGAAATCTTGAAGTCGATGATATAGTTATGTCCATTGAAGCAGCCGCCCAATGGGCCAGTCTGCAATAACCAAGACCCAATAATGACCATTGCTACCCAAATTTATTACGTTACGCCCCGC
>DATCVA010000011.1:0-19386 GCA_036567205.1 Eoetvoesiella sp.
CAGGTATAGTACCCCTCATTAAAAATAATGTTGCAAAGCAGGAGAAGCTTTATGCAAATAGGAATTCCGCGAGAAAGCCTATCAGGAGAGACACGGGTTGCGGCCACGCCCGAAACCGTTAAAAAATACATTGGCGCAAACCACAGCGTCATTGTCGAACAAGGCGCCGGGCTGGCCGCGCACTTCACTGACGAAGCCTATACGGCCGCTGGCGCAACCATAGGCAATGCCGCGCAAGCCCTGGGCGCCGACATCGTTCTGAAAGTTCGGGCGCCCAACGATAGCGAGCTCATGCAAATGAAGCGCAACGCCGTCCTGGTGGGCATGCTTGATCCTTTTAATGCAGAAGGGCTGGCCACGCTGGCCGGCGCCGGCCTGACCGCCTTCGCACTGGAAGCGGCGCCACGTATTACACGAGCGCAAAGCCTTGATGTCCTTTCCTCGCAAGCCAACCTGGCGGGCTATAAAGCAGTACTGCTGGCGGCCAACCAATACGGGCGCCTCTTTCCCATGATGATGACAGCGGCGGGAACCCTCAAGGCGGCACGCGCGGTCATTCTGGGCGCAGGTGTTGCGGGGTTGCAAGCCATTGCCACTGCTAAACGGCTGGGCGCCGTGGTCGAAGCATCCGACGTTCGCCCTGCAGCCAAAGAGCAAATTGAATCGCTCGGAGCCAAGTTTATCGATGTCCCATTCGAAACCGATGAAGAACGCGAAATAGCACAAGGCGTTGGCGGCTACGCCCGCCCCATGCCCGCTGCCTGGATGAGCCGTCAGGCTGCTCTTGTATCCGAGCGTTGCAAACAAGCCGACATTGTCATCAGCACAGCACTTATTCCCGGGCGCCCGGCGCCAGTCCTGATCTCTGAAGAAACCGTGCGGGGCATGAAGCCCGGCTCGGTCATTGTCGATCTTGCGGTCGAGCGGGGTGGCAATTGCCCACTGTCCGAAAAAGATCAGATAGTGGAAAAACATGGGGTCGCCATTATTGGCTTTAGCAATGTACCCGCAATGGTCCCCACCGACGCTTCGGCGCTGTATGCACGCAACGTGCTCGACTTCATGAAATTAATTACCAGCCCCGACGGCAACCTGGCCATTCAGCGCGAAGACGAAATCGTCGCCGCCTGCCTGATGTGTACCGACGGCAATGTATTAAGGAGCGCCTGATGGAAGCAGTCAACCCTACCCTGATCAATCTCATTATCTTTGTTCTGGCCATTTATGTGGGCTTCCATGTTGTCTGGAACGTCACCCCGGCGTTGCATACGCCGCTAATGGCCGTAACTAACGCTATTTCAGCCATTGTTATTGTGGGCGCGATGCTCGCCGCCGGCCTGACCGAAGGCAACCTTGCCCGCTTCATGGGCGTATTTGCAGTAGCCCTGGCGGCCGTTAATGTATTTGGCGGTTTCCTGGTAACTCGACGGATGCTGGAAATGTTCAAGAAAAAAGAGAAAAAAACATCGGCTGGAGGTCAAGCATGATCTCCACCAACCTTGTTACCCTTTTCTATCTGATCGCATCAATCTGCTTTATTCAAGCGCTTAAAGGCTTGTCCCACCCAACCACATCGCGGCGCGGCAATGCATTCGGCATGGTTGGCATGGCGATTGCCATATTGACCACCGCCGCGCTTATTATCGGCCTGGCCAAAGACGGCATGGCCGGCATCGGCCTGGGCTGGATTATTCTGGGCCTATTGATTGGCGGCACCGTTGGCACCGTTATGGCCAGGCGTGTAGAAATGACCAAAATGCCCGAGCTTGTCGCCTTCATGCACAGCATGATCGGCCTGGCCGCGGTCGCCATCGCCATCGCCATCGTCGCCGAACCGCATGCCTTCAACATCGTTGAACCAGGGTTGCCCATCCCAATGGGCAACCGGCTTGAGCTGTTTATTGGCACGTTTGTCGGCGCCATTACCTTTTCCGGCTCTGTCATTGCTTTTGGCAAACTATCGGGCAAATACAAGTTCCGCCTGTTCCAAGGCGCCCCAGTCACATTCAACGGCCAGCATCTGCTCAATCTGATACTGGCCCTGGCCATGATTGCCTGCGGCCTCTGGTTCGTCGTCACGCAGTCCTGGACGCCCTTTATCATCATGGCTCTGCTGGCCTTCGTTTTGGGCGTGCTTATCATCATTCCCATCGGCGGGGCCGACATGCCTGTGGTGGTTTCCATGCTTAACAGCTATTCGGGCTGGGCGGCCGCCGGCATTGGTTTTTCACTGAACAACCCCATGCTGATCATTGCCGGATCGCTGGTGGGTTCGTCCGGAGCCATTCTGTCCTACATTATGTGCAAGGCCATGAACCGGTCTTTCTTCAATGTAATTCTGGGCGGTTTTGGCGCTGCCCCCGGCACCACGCAAAACGCAGACCAGACACAGCGCAACGTCAAGTCAGGCAGCCCGGACGACGCTGCGTTCCTGCTTAGCAATGCCGAAACCGTCACTATCGTTCCAGGCTACGGCCTGGCGGTTGCACGGGCTCAGCACGCTCTTAAAGAGCTGGCCGAAAAGCTTACCGAAAACGGCGTCACGGTAAAGTATGCCATCCACCCGGTAGCGGGGCGCATGCCCGGCCACATGAACGTGCTGCTGGCCGAAGCGGAAGTCCCCTATGACCAGGTCTTCGAAATGGATGACATCAACAGCGAGTTTTCGCAAACTGATGTCGTGCTGGTGCTGGGCGCCAACGACGTGGTCAACCCCGCTGCCAAAAACGACCCTCAATCGCCCATTGCCGGCATGCCCATCCTCGAAGCCTACAAGGCACGCAACGTTATCGTCAACAAACGCTCCATGGCAGCCGGCTATGCGGGCCTTGACAATGAACTGTTCTACATGGATAAAACCATGATGGTCTTCGGCGATGCCAAGAAGGTCATTGAAGACATGGTCAAAGCCGTCGATTAAGCCCCTGCGCCGCGCAAGTAGCGCGGCGCCACCGACTCGAGCGGCGTTGGAATGACGCCCAGCTCGGGCGCCATAGGTTCCGGGCTCAGGTTGTCGACCTTCAGCGAATCCAGATTGTCGCGCGACATAATCGGTTCACCGGGCAAAGACTCAAAAAACAAGGCTTGCAAACGTCCGATTGCCATCGGCAACGGCAACACCCTGCGCGGATGTCCGCTCCAGCGGGCAGCCAGCGATACCAGCTCACCCAGCGTATAAACCGTAAGACCGGCCAACGGATAAATACGCCCATACGTCTGTGGGTTGTTAAGCGCTCCGGCGATGACATCGGCCACATCACCCACGTAAATCGGCTGCAGGCGCGCCTTGGCCCCGGCCAAAGGCACGACAGGAAGCCAGCGTGCCAGCCGGGCAAACATATTCATGAAGTTATCTTCCGGCCCGAACACGACCGACGGGCGAAAAATAGTATAAGCTGCGCCAGCATATGACTGGAACTCCTGAATCAGGGCAGCCTCGCCTGCAGCCTTCGAGCGCTGGTACTGACTGGGACCACTGGCACTGGCGCCCAGCGCGCTGACATGCAGTAAGCGCTTGACCCCCACTTTACGGCAAGCGGCCGCAATCCGCCGCGGGAGCTCAACATGCACGTGCGCGAAATCGGCGCCATAGGGTTGCCCGCGCCTGCTATGCAAGATTCCGACCAGGTTGATGACGGCATCCGACTCGGCCAGCAGTTGCTCAAGCGCCGTATCGTCGTGAATGTTGGCCTCGAGCAAATGCGCCGACGGAAAGACCAGCAAATCGCGGCCACGCTGATAAAGGCGCGTCGGCACATAAACCGCATGCCCTGCCGCAACCAGACGGGCCACCAAATGCCGGCCGATAAAGCCTGTCCCACCTATTACCAGAACCCGCATCGCGACCTCCGCCTAGTTCGGCTATTATTCAATTCTCGATCCAGTCAGCTTTTGATGCAAGGAAAAACAATGAACTATCGACGCCTTGGCTCCAGCAACTTGAAAGTTTCAACCCTATGCCTGGGTTCAATGATGTTTGGCGATCAAACCGACTTTAACGAAGCACAGGCCATTGTGGCATCGGCACACGAACATGGCGTCAACTTCATCGATACCGCCGATGTCTACAGCAGAGGCGGCTCGGAAGAAATGCTGGGAAAATTGCTGGGGTCTGGCCGTCATGACTGGGTAGTGGCCACCAAGCTGGGCAACGCCATGAGCAGGCAAGTCAATCAATCGCACTACTCGCGGCACTGGATGACGCGCGAAGTAGAAGACAGCTTACGCAGGCTGGCAACAGACCATGTGGATATCTTGTATTTGCATCGCGATTTCCCCGAAGAAAACCTGGAGGAAGCGGTACGTACACTGGGCGACCTGATACATTCCGGCAAAATACGCGCCTACGGCCTGTCGAACTTTCGCGGCTGGCGCATTGCTGAAATAATCCGCCTGTGCCAGAAAACCAATGTGCCGCAACCCATAGTATGCCAACCATATTACAACCTGCTTAACCGCGTCCCCGAAATCGAAATTCTGCCTGCCTGCAATCATTATGGACTGGGGGTCGTGCCGTACAGCCCTATTGCTCGCGGCGTGCTTACCGGCAAATACCAACCGGGCCAGACGCCGCCGCAAGACAGCCGCGCGGGCCGCAACGACAAGCGCATCATGCAAACCGAATTCCGGGAAGAATCGCTAGTTATTGCACAAAAGCTGCAACGCCATTGTGAAGCAAGGGGAATGAAACTTGGACAATTTGCCGCCGCGTGGGTGCTGGCCAATCGCCACGTAAGCGCGGTAATAGCCGGGCCGCGCACCCTGGCTCAAATGGAAGATTATTATCCCGCGCTGGACATACAGATTAGCGCCGACGATGAAGCGCTGATCGACAGCCTTGTAACGCCGGGGCATTGTTCCACGCCTGGCTATAACGACCCCAGCTATCCAGTCTTGGGAAGGTAGTGGCTACCTACTTATTCCCATCAAGCCAGGGCTTTTAACTTAACAGTTGAAGGCGGCTTGCAGGTCGGTTTGACTAGTAACACCATTCTGTAACGACAACATTAACAAAATGCGCGCTTTGGCCGGCTTCAAGTCGTCTGCCATCACGGCCCCTGCCTCGAAGCTTACTTTGCCGCCGCCGACGAAGCCGTAATTTGGCAAGACGCGGCCATTATGCACGCGGGTCGAAATAACTACTGGCACATTTTTGGACAAGGCATATTTAACAGCCTCGAACATAGGTTCGTTCATGTTGCCCATGCCCAGCGCCTGCACGACAATGCCCTTGACGCCACGGTCGACAGCGCTGCGCAAAGCGGCACCGTCGGCGCCGCCGTACATGGCCACAATTTCTACTTCCGGCATTTTCTCGGCACGCAGCGGAATGTATTGACGCCGCAAGGGAGCGTTGGCAAACACCACCCTGTCTGGATAAACCTCGCCAAGGAATCCAAAATCGCCCGAGTTAAACGTTTCTGTGTTGGCGGTATGTGTTTTGGTCACATAGCGGGCAGCATTGATCTGGTTGTTCATTGCCAACATGACGCCCTTATCTTTGGACTGCTCATCGACAGCAATACGAGCCGCATTAAGTAAATTACGCGGGCCGTCAAAATCCGGCGAAGACGCATTGCGCTGTGCACCGATCAATACAACAGGCTTGCTGGATTTGACGGTTAAATCCAGCCAATACGCGGTTTCCTCTAGCGTGTCGGTACCATGCGACACGATTACCCCGGCAACCTCAGGACGTTCCAGCGCGGCCTGAACCGCCTTCGTCAGTTGAACCCAACGAACAGGATCCATGTAATCGGACGGCACATTCGAAATATTATTCACCTGAATCGTGGCGTACTTGCCAATATCGGGAACCGTGGCAAGAAGATCATCACCCGAAATGGCGGGCACCGGAGCGTTTTTCACCGGATCGATCTTCATGGCAATGGTTCCGCCGGTGGCAATAAACTGAACCACAGGCTTATCTTGTGCAAGGGCCGCAGACGTTGCGCAGGCAGTTAACAACACCATATTCAAGGCAGTTTTCCTTAGGTTCATGATTAGCTTCCCAACAATTAGCGCGATAAGAACGCACCGGCCCACTTTAAAAAAAGAGGGGTTAGAAGACTTATACTATCTCATACACCTTTTTTACAATGCCAAAAATTGTGTCCATGCGGGTTTTACCCGGTGTAGGGCAACCCATAGCAACGCTAACCGCGTGTGCTCTTTTTTCGCTTGGACCAGTAAGTAAATTCTTCGGCATAGCAAGATATCTCCATTTCCGAGGTCTTTTCCTGCATGTATTCCTGCGCATCCTGAATGGCCTGGTTATAAATGCTTGGCCCCACCTCTTCAACAATGAACCTCAGGAACAGCCGCGAGCGAAGCTCGCCCAAGTCTTCGCCTTCCTCTTGTTTCCAGTAGCGGCGCAAAGAACCAAGCAATTGTTCTTCTACTTCGTTTTTAAGCTTGATTGCCATTTTTCTGTCCAATAGTTCAATTCGCTGAAATCCCCTCTACGCGCTCTATAAACAAGCTTGCGATCACATACTCGACAGACGCATAGATGGTTTGTAAATCAGGCCTGTCTTATATGGCAAGCGGCCGGTCCCATCTCATTGTTCTAAGCGCAGGACTGTTTGTAACGGTATCTCTATTGGGCTTCATCATGCCCACGGGCAGCCAGTTGGCGCTGATGCAGCAGCGCCAATACGCGGGCACAGCCTCGGCGTTGATGGGTTCGATGCAATTTGGCGCGGGCGCGATCATTACCGGCATTTCCGGAGCCTTGGTCCATTTGGGTGGAATGGGTTTAATCCTGGTGATGCTGGTTTGCGCGGCAGTGTCTACACTGATCTGCCAGACCGTCTTTCCTCGCAAGATTGACATGTAGACACTGCCAATTCATTCGACAGAACCTGGCATCAGAGCAGGCAGGTCCGAAACGATAGGATCGTTTCGGACCCACACTGATTTTTACACGTTGAACAGGAAGTTCAACACATCGCCGTCTTTAACCACGTATTCCTTGCCCTCGGCACGCATTTTCCCGGCCTCTTTAGCACCCTGCTCGCCCTTGAATGCGATGAAATCGTCATAGGCGATAGTTTGGGCGCGGATAAAGCCGCGTTCGAAATCGGTATGAATAACGCCTGCGGCTTTGGGCCCGGTGTCGCCGATACGAATGGTCCAGGCTCGCACTTCTTTAACGCCGGCCGTAAAGTAAGTTTGCAGGCCCAGCAAGCGGTAGCTGGCGCGTATTACGCGGTTCAGACCTGGTTCATTCATGCCCATGTCTGCCAGAAATTCGCCTTTGTCTTCGTCGTCAAGGTCGGCTATTTCGGCTTCGACAGCCGCGCATACCGCTACGACAGGTGCATTTTCCGCTTCAGCGTATTTTTGCACCATGGTCAGGTACGGATTATTTTCAAAACCGTCCTCTTTGACATTGGCAATGTACATACTAGGCTTGCCGGTAATAAAACACAGCGGCTTCAACAACACTTTCTCGTCGTCATCCAGATCTAAAGAGCGCACGGGACGCGCTTCGTTCAGCACTGGCATTACTTTTTCCAGCACAGCCACCATTTTGATGGCTTCCTTATCGCCGGCACGAGCGGTTTTTTGATAGCGATGCAAGGCTTTTTCTGCTGAAGCCAAATCAGCCAGCGCCAACTCGGTATTAATTACTTCAATGTCCGATAATGGATCGACCTTACCGGCCACGTGGATAACATTTTCATCTTCGAAGCAGCGCACCACATGGACGATGGCATCGGTTTCGCGGATATTGGCCAAAAACTGGTTGCCCAGTCCTTCGCCCTTGGATGCTCCGGCAACCAGGCCTGCAATATCGACGAACTCGACCACTGCGGGTAATACGCGTTCGGGCTTGACGATTTGCGCCAAGGCGTCAAGACGCGTGTCTGGAACTTCGACAACGCCGACATTGGGTTCGATTGTGCAGAAGGGGTAGTTTTCTGCCGCAATGCCTGCCTTGGTCAACGCATTAAAAAGAGTAGATTTTCCTACGTTGGGTAAACCAACAATGCCACATTGCAGAGCCATGAGTATCCTGAAAATTTAACTAAAGCCAGATAAAGAAAG
Organism: Eoetvoesiella sp.; assembly: GCA_036567205.1. Taxonomy (GTDB): domain Bacteria; phylum Pseudomonadota; class Gammaproteobacteria; order Burkholderiales; family Burkholderiaceae_B; genus DATCVA01. Next base: position 8,053 of record DATCVA010000011.1, read on the forward strand.
TATTTTAACGTGAGTGGCGCAACTAGTACGCCGGCAACTCGGTAAGGGCATTAATTCCGTTTAAATCAACGGCGAGCTGTGTAGGCTTAGCTTGCCGCACCAATATACTGCCTGCCCTGCGCCTTCGTGTTCACAATTGATTGGGCAATGCATTAAGCACCAGCCACACCACCAGCAAGGGGCCGCTATTAAAAATGCCATGCAGCAGCATGGATGCCCCTATTCCACGCTTAACACGCAGCCATCCCAGCACAAGCCCGGTCAGCCATTGCGGAAGCACCAAAAGCGGCATTAGCCAGTACGGCATTTGGTTCAATGAAAAATTATTCAAATGAACTGCGGCGAACAACAATGCCGCTGCATGAAACACCCACGGAAACCAGCGCAAATACAAAACCCGGTGGCGCCACGCCAGTGCTTTGGGCGTGCCGCCATTCTTTTTTAAATATGGCTTCCAGCACAGGAGCAAAGCGGCCCCCACCAATGCGACAGTAGCCCAATTGGGCCCCGCAACCAATGCAACCACCATCGCAGGCACCAGCCACAGAGCCAGACCGGCATGCCGCAAGCCATAACGAAAAACCAGCTCTTCCACAATGGGAGCCCACAACAGCGCCTGCAGCCACGGAATATTTTGTATGTCCAGTCTATGGTGTGCGCCACCCGCGCCAGCCGCCAAAACCGCAATGGGGCCCAGGAAAACAAGATTCACAGCCCAGAGCAAAAAAGCCCATTTAAGCAGTCTTCCAACCGACAAGGCAGGAAACCAATCCTGCCACCAGCCGCTGGCTGCGGCCCGGCCGGGTAAACGGGGTGTGACGCGCGGATGACGAACGAAGCGGACAAAATCCCGAACTTCATCGCGAAAGCGAAACGAGACCTCCGCGGCATTAGCCACTGTTACCCTCGTGCAGCTGGCTGATCGCCTGCGGATACTCACCACGCAGCAATGCGGGACCAATTGCCCGGCAGCGGTCAATTACGCCTTCGATCTCTTTTAACTCGTCGCGTCGGGGAGCGTTAAGAACAAAGGCGGCTACCTGCTGGGCCAATCCCAAGGTGCGCGGATGGCCAATGCCGATGCGCAAACGCCAAAAATCCGGACTGCCGAATGCCGACTGGATATCGCGCAAGCCATTATGTCCGGCATGGCCGCCCCCTTGTTTCAGCTTTGCCTGCCCTGGCATTAAATCAAGCTCGTCATGCAGTACAAGCACTTGCTCAGGGGTTAATTTGTAGAACCGCATTAAGGCGCCCGCCGCCTGCCCCGAGCGGTTCATAAATGTCATTGGTTTGGCCAGCAGCACCGCTTCGCCCTGAAAACGCGCCTTGGCGACTGACGCCGAAAAACTCTTCTCGAAAGAAAAGCTGGCTTTCAGGTCGTCCGCCCAATGATCGGCGAGCCAAAAACCTGCGTTATGGCGCGTTGTTTCATATTCGGGGCCGGGATTACCCAACCCAATAATCAGGCGTATAGGTAGCGTCATAAGCAGATAAACAAGCCATTCCGTTTGGAACGTAAAGTTATGAATCGAAAAACGAAACCCCTGCTAGCCGAGGCTAAACAGGGGTTTATGCCAAGACCTTCAGGCTTATATAAAACCGTCAGGCTAGCGAATAAGTGATTAAACCCTTATTCGGCTGCTTTCTCGGCATCGGCGTCGCCTTCAGCAGCGGCGCCGCCTTTAACGATCGCAGCAGCAAGCACTGGATTGGCATCGCCGCCATGAGCAACGAACGTAACACCCTTAGGCAGAGTGATATCGGCCAAGTGCAATGTTCCGCCGGCGATCAGCTTACTTAAATCGACTTCGATGAACTGAGGCAGATTGGCTGGCAAGCACGTAATATCGAGCTCGGTAACCACGTGGCTGATAATCGCGCTGCTAAGTTTAACAGCTGGCGAGACTTCAGCATTGATAAAGTGCAGAGGCACTTTGGTATTTAGCGCCTGAGAAGCATCGACGCGCTGGAAGTCAACGTGCAGGACCAGTTGTTTGTATGGGTGCCATTGCACCGCACGCAATAAAACCTGCTCGGATTTGCCATCGAGTTCCATGCTGAGGATGGACGCGTGGAACGATTCTTTACGCAGTGCGTGATAGATTTCGTTGTGATCGAGTTCGATACTTAATGGCTGGGCAGTACCGCCGTAAACAATGGCGGGAACACGGCCAGCGTGGCGCAGGCGGCGGCTCGCACTCGTACCCTGAACGCTACGCAAAGTGGCATTGAATTTCATGGGAAAACTCCAATTACAAGGGGCTTTTATGCCCTGTTAAAAAACGTAGCGTTAATCGCTACGAAGAGCGTTGTTTGCCGCGACCAGCAAACAACGGTTTGGGTTTAATCGACGAACAGCGAACTGACTGATTCGGCGTTTGAAATACGTAAAATCGTTTCGCCCAGCAATGAAGCGCAGGACAATTGGCGGATTTTCCCGCAGGCCCGCGCGGGCTCCGACAAAGGAATCGTATCGGTAACCACCAGTTCATCAAGTTCGGACTCGACAATGCGTTCGACAGCGCCGCCGGACAAGACAGGATGGGTGCAGTAAGCGTAAACGTTCAGCGCTCCGCGCTCTTTAAGAGCCTGGGCGGCTTTACACAACGTACCTGCCGTATCGACCATGTCATCCATGATGATGCAAGTGCGGCCATCGACCTCGCCGATAATGTTCATGACCTCGGACACATTGGCACGCGGGCGGCGCTTGTCGATAATGGCCAGGTCAGCCTCGAGCTGCTTTGCCAGGGCGCGTGCGCGAACCACACCGCCGATATCCGGAGATACGACCACCAGGTTCTCGTAGTTGCGGCGCCAGATATCGCTTAGCAAAATAGGACTGGCATACACGTTGTCGACAGGAATATCAAAAAAGCCCTGGATCTGATCCGCATGCAAGTCCATCGTCATGACACGATCAACACCGACCACCTGCAACATATTGGCAACCACTTTAGCCGAAATCGATACGCGTGCCGATCGCGGGCGCCGATCTTGGCGGGCATAGCCGAAATATGGAATGGCGGCGGTAATACGCCCCGCCGAAGCCCGGCGCAGCGCATCGACCATAACCATGATTTCCATCAGGTTGTCGTTAGTTGGCGCGCACGTAGGCTGCAGCACGAATACATCTTTACCGCGCACATTTTCGTTAATCTCGACCATGACTTCGCCGTCTGAAAAGCGGCCTACAGTCATTTTCCCGAGAGACATATCGAGGTGATTAACTACATCGACTGCCAAGCGAGTGTTGGCAGTGCCGGTAAAGATCATGAATCTATCGTTTGCCATGATGGATGGTAAAGATTCCGAAGCGTTAAACAACAAAGCTGTTGACCAGCACACCCGTTTGGGGCCGACTCAACAGCTTGAATGTTAACTGCAAGCCAGAAAGGCTTAGAAAAGGTGGCTGGGGAAGAAGGATTCGAACCTTCGCATGCTGGAATCAAAATCCAGTGCCTTAACCAGCTTGGCGATTCCCCAATTTAACTGTGTACCCAGTATCGTAACGGATGATCTATTAAACCTGAACAAGCCCAGGTATTTTTAATCATTCCTGTCTTATCGTTTTCGCGACAAGACATTTTAACGATAATTTCCTGCTGACAAAGCACCGCTTGCTCGATCGTTACAAATTCAACAAAAAAGCAGGCGCCAGACCCTGTCATTCGTGCGTTGATGCCCTGTGAAGCAAGCCACGAGGCAAGCTCGTTAACTACGGGATACTTTGCACAAACAACTGGCTGTAAATCGTTGCGTCCAAAATAAGCTGGTTGTACCGTCTGCCGTGCAGCCGGCCCGCCTGCGCTTTTTTCCGCTTCAACTGTTTGCCAATCAGTAAAGACCGATATTCTGACGCAAGGAGAATCTCTTGTCAAATCGGGCGACGAAAATACTCCTGAAGTCGGGACATTTTGAGTTGGTTGTACAACAACGTAAGACCGCTCGGGCAGGTTTACAGGGGTAAGAATTTCCCCCACACCCTCGGCAAATGCTGGCTGGCCAAAGATGAACACGGGCACGTCAGCCCCCAACGGCAGCGCCAGCCGCATCAGTTCCTGGCGGCTTAAATTAGTTTGCCACAATCGATTCAATGCAATCAGAGTACTGGCGGCATCGCTCGACCCGCCGCCCAGTCCCGCGCCGGATGGAATTTTTTTTTGGTAGTTGATTTGCGCCCCATAGGGGGTGCCCGTAGCGTGCTGCAACGCCTTGGCAGCGCGCACGACCAGGTCGTCTTCGGGCGCAAGGTCCTCAATCTGACCTTCGCAAATAATTTCGCCGTCGCTGCGCTTTTCAAAATTCAGGGTATCGCACAGATCAAGGAAACGAAACACCGTTTGCAGCAAATGATAGCCATCGTCGCGCTGGCCCAGCACATGCAAGAACAGATTGATTTTGGCGGGAGCCGGAACATCGTACAAAACCACGCCTAGCTCCGTTTACTGGCCATCGACGACAAGCCGGACACTGATACGGCGGCCGGCCTCGTTGCGATTCATTTGCAACAGCCTGGGCCCCTGCGCGTCGTAACGCGACAAGACGACCCGCCAGCCATTTTGCTCGAAGCCTGTAATTTGGCCTGCTTCGTTTTTTTCCAGTTGCACTGTCGCTGAACTGCCCGTACGGCCCCGCAGCCAATCACGCAAACCTGCCACAGGTATCGGGCTGCCCAATACAAGTTCCACCAGAGCATCCGGGCCAGGCGCCTGCTCTGTTGCCCCGTTGCTGCGAGTCAGCTTTGCATGCCCGGGAACCACATCAACCCGCGCCAAAGTACTTCCCAGCGGATTCGCCAGATCAAGGGTTAAGTTGCGGCCATCATCCTGCCAGGCAAAGCCCCCTTGCACCGCGTCCTGCTTGTTGTCGTGGTAAGTGACATTCAGCGCGAAACGCCCTGTGCGCTCGAACACTTGCGAGCCATTGTTATTACCGATTTTTTGCGGAGTGGCGCAAGCCGCCAACGCCAGACATAAAAACACGGCACTGCCACTGCGGCCAAACTGCTTCAACCATGCCAACATCATCACAACCTGACCTCCAGACGTTTTAATGTTTTCAGCAATGTCTCGTTGCTGGCATCTTTGGCCAGGCCTGCGCGCCAGATCTGTTTGGCTGCGTTGTAACGTTTAAGCTTCCACAAGACTTCACCCAGGTGAGCCGCCACATCGGCCGTAGGCATTTGTTCGTAAGAGCGCTGCAAATATTCCAGAGCCTCTTCGTTGGCGCCGGTTCGAAACAGATACCAGCCAACGCTGTCCAGAATAAAGGGACTATCGGGGTCGAGCTCAAGCGCACGATCCAGAAGTTCCTGTGCTTCGTCCAGTCGCGTGTTTTGGTCGGCGAAGGTATAGCCCAACGAATTATAGGCATTTGAATTCTCGGGCTCGAGCTCGATGACGCGTCTTAGAAGTTTTTCGAATTCCTCGTACTTGCCTTGACGTTCATACAGCATGGCCAGGTCGTATTTGATTTCCGACGTATCGGGCATTGCCTTGTCAGCCTCGGCCAAGGTCTCAATCGCTAAATCAGTACGTCCCGACTCGCGGTATATTGACGCCAGCGTAAGCGCCACCACCGTGCGCTCGCGCTTGTCTTGCGGCTTCAGGTCCTCGATTGTTTTCCGGGCCTGATTCAAGTTGCCCTGACGAGCTTGCAGTACGGCCTGATGGACCCGCGCCTGAAAACGCAAAGCAGGGTCATCGATAAGACCCAGTTGCACAATGGCTTCGTTCAGCAGCCCTTCTTTTTCAGCTATTTTTACCAGCAACAGCCGGGCGTCCGACGCATCGGCCATGGCATTGGTGGCTTTATCGCTAATAGAGCGGCGACGCTGCATCTGGACGTTGATGTACTCGTTCAACAAGGCTTTGGCACGATCGTACCGTCCGGCGTGGAAGTTGATTTCCGCTTCGGTGTACAACAAGTCAAAGTCCTCGGGGGCTGTTTTACGCATCTTTGCCATTTGCGCCAGCGCACCGTCGAAATCATTGCGCTGCGCCAGACGATTTATAAGCAGCAGTTGCAGTTTGCGGGCTTCGGGGTGTTTGGCAGCAAACGTCTGGGTGGCATTAATTGCTGCCACAGGATCCACCTTCAAGCCGTACTCAAGTACGCGCTGAGCGGCGGGCTCTGAATTAGGATCGAGCGCCAGGGCCTGCTGCGCTTCGGACAGCGCACGCGGGGCATCGGCGGCAGCCCAGGCCGCGTCGGCCAACGCCAAGCGGGTAATCAGTATATTCCGGACAGGCTCACGCAAGGCTTTGTCCAGAACCTCCAGCGCCATTTGCTTGTCGTTCATTTTATTGACGATAACTGCGGCCTGGGCAATAGCGGCGTTTTTATCGCTTGCCTTATCGATACGATTCCAAAGAGCGGCCGCCAGCCCTGCCGTCTCGCCCCTTGATGCAGCCAATGCCAGCGAACTGGCTACAGCTTCAGGGTCGTCAGGCGCCAGCTGGGCCCATTCGCGCGCCGCCGACAGGGCCCGGGAAACATCGCGATCAGCCATGGCGAACTGAAATGCGCGCTTGGCCAGTCGCGGATCGGAGGTATCTTTAGACAAATCCAGCAATGTTTGGCTGGCCATGTCGTATTCACCCCGCTGCGCTGCAATTTCAGACGCCAATATGCGATACAAAATATCGGCGGTGAGCGTCACCGCCGGGAATTCCCCGGCGCGCAAATGGATTTGTTCGACGCGCTCGCGCGATTTCTCAGCTTGCGCGGCAGCGGCAACGGCTGGAAACTGGAGGCTCAAACCCGTGAAAATGGTAAGACACAAGGAAATTGGAAGTTTCATTCATTAGAACCGTCGGCCATTACGCCTATGATAAGGCGCGAGATGGCAAAATAACACACAAAGGTTCAAGGATCTTAGCACCCCTATATGCCCGAACTACCAGAAGTTGAAACTACACGTCGCGGAATTGCGACGATTATGCCCGGCCACGCGCTGACTCAAGTGCTCGTTCACGAGTCGCGCATGCGCTGGCCCGTACCCGCCGACCTGGCTGAAACGCTCGCCGGAAAAACTGTGCGCAGTTGCGATCGCCGGGGCAAATACCTGTTGATCACATTCGATCATGGAACGCTGATTATTCATCTTGGCATGTCAGGCTCGCTGCGTCGCGTCCCTCTGGACGAGCCCCGACGCAAACACGACCATGTCGAATGGCTTTTCGCTCATGCCCGTTTCCTGCTGCACGATCCGCGCCGTTTCGGAGCTGTGCTTTGGCACGACGTGGCCAGCGGCCCCATAAGCGCCCACCCACTGCTTGCCAAGCTCGGCCTCGAACCGTTCGACCCCTTGTTTACCCCGCAATATCTGCATAGCAAGCTGCACGGCAAGACGCTTGCCATCAAACAGGCGCTTCTTAGCGGAAGCATTGTGGTCGGGGTTGGCAACATCTATGCCTCCGAGGTCTTGTTCCGCTCTGGCATACACCCCCAAACCCAGGCGGGGAAACTGTCGCTTAACCGATGCAAAGTCTTATGCGGCAATATTCGGCAAACGCTTCAGGACGCGCTTACATCAGGGGGCAGCACCTTGCGCGACTACGTAAACGCAACAGGCGAGCCGGGTGCGTACTTCGACTTGCACGCTGCCGTGTACGACCGCGTAAACCAGCCCTGCCGCGTCTGTGCAACCCCCATACGGCGCATAGTGCAGGGCCAGCGGGCGACCTATTATTGTCCTAAATGCCAACGTAAATAAAACCCGATCCAATTTGTCTATAACGAATGCATTGAATAAAAGCGAATTTTCTACTATATTTTTACAAACTAATGGAGACATCGCATGACCAAAAAATTTGCGTCGCAGGCCGACCTGGAAGACAAAGCCGTATCGTTTGAAAAACTATCCGATAACGCCTATGGCTACACCGCCGAAGGCGACCCCAATACCGGTATTATTATTGGTGACGATGCGGTTATGGTTATCGACACGCAAGCCACTCCGGTCATGGCACAAGACGTCATCCGCCGGGTCAAAGAAGTTACCGACAAACCCATTAAATATATTTTGCTATCGCACTATCACGCAGTGCGCGTGTTCGGCGCCTCTGCCTATCATGCACAGGAAATCATTGCCAGCCGCGATACCTACGACCTTATCGTGGAACGGGGCGAGCAAGACAAAGCCAGTGAAATTGCCCGCTTCCCACGTTTGTTCCGTAATGTCGAATCAATACCCCCTGGCCTGACCTGGCCTACCATCACCTTCGAAGGGGAAATGACCGTCAACCTGGGCAATCTTGAAGTCCAGATTCTGCAGATCGGGCGCGGCCATACCAAAGGCGACACCATCGCCTGGCTGCCTGAACAGAAAATTTTGTTTGCGGGCGACCTGGTCGAATATCAGTCCACTCCTTATGCCGGCGACTGTTACTTTCGCGAATGGCCGTATACATTGGACACGCTGGCCGGTTTCAACGCAGAAAAAATGGTGCCCGGCCGCGGCCCGGCCCTGAAGTCGGCCGGCGAAGTACGCAAGGCGCTGGCCGGCACACGCGCTTTTCTTACCGACCTTTATGCCTGCGTGAATACTGGTGTGGCCAACGGCAAAGACCTTAAAACCATTTACCGCGAAACCTACGATTTCATGAAACCCCGGTACGCCGACTGGGTCATTTTCGACCACTGCATGCCCTTCGACGTTTCACGCGCCTACGACGAGGCCACTGGCTACGATGATCCGCGCATCTGGACGGCAGAGCGCGATATTGAAATGTGGAAACAACTCGAAAGCAGCTAGACGGGCCGTTTTTACCAGCACAATAAAAAACAAAACATCAGGAGAGTCGGCGTGGGAGACATCGACTATCAGGCGCTTGAGTTCATCTACAAACCTCAGCCCGCCCGAGCCATCGACCGCCACACGGTGGCCATTGTCGGCGCGGGTCCGGTAGGACTGACCATGGCCATCGATCTTGCTGCGCATGGCACTAAAGTTGTGGTCATCGACGATGACTACCGGCTTTCCACCGGATCCAAAGCAATTTGTTTTGCCAAACATACGCTCGACATATGGGATCGTCTTGGCGCCGGTAAAAAAATGGTCGACAAAGGTATTTCGTGGCATGTGGGGCGCATTTTCTTCAAGAACGAAGAAGTGTGGCGCTTCGACCTGCTACCTGAACCAGGCCATCGGCGCCCTGCGTTCGTTAACCTGCAACAATATTACTGCGAAGGTTTTTTGTACGAACTGGCCTCTCGAGATCCAAATATTGAGCTTCGCTGGAAGCACAAGGCTATAGCCGTACAGGCGCATGCCGACCATGTCGACCTTACCGTCGAAACGCCCGACGGAAGTTATACCCTGCGCGCCGATTGGCTGCTCGCCTGCGACGGCTCACGGTCACCCTTGCGAAAAATGATAGGGCAAGAAAGCCATGGCCGCATTTTTCGCGATCGCTTTTTGATTGCCGATGTCAAAATGGCCGCCGATTTTCCTACCGAGCGCTGGTTTTGGTTTGACCCGCCGTTTCATCCCAACCAATCGGTATTGCTGCACAGCCAGCCCGACAACATCTGGCGCATCGACTTTCAACTTGGATGGGATGCCGATCCGGTCGAAGAGGTCAAGCCCGAAAATGTCATTCCACGCATCAAGGCACTGCTTGGCGAAAACACCCAATTCGAACTCAAATGGGTCAGCATTTATACATTTGCCTGCAAACGCATGGACGACTTTCAGCATGGCCGTATTTTATTCGCCGGAGACGCGGCGCATTGCGTGTCACCCTTTGGCGCACGAGGCGCCAATAGCGGGGTTCAAGATGCCGATAACCTGGCTTGGAAGCTGCATCTGGTAACGCACGGACTGGCGCCGGCTTCGTTAATTGGCACCTATGCTGGCGAACGCGAAGCGGCTGCAGACGAAAACATCATGAACTCGTCGCGCTCGACAGACTTTATTACTCCAAAAAGTGAAATCAGCCTGCTCTTCAGAAATACAGTTTTAACGCTGGCCAAAGACTTCGACTTTGCGCGCAGGCTGATCAATAGCGGCCGTTTATCGGTAGCCGCCGCCTACACCGGATCCCCCCTTAATACGCCCGACAGCGATTGTTTTAACACCAGCCTGACGGTCGGCGCAGTTGCCCCCGACGCTCCGATAGTTGCACAAGGTCAACCCGGATGGTGGCTGACGCAATTAAGCGGCATGTTTGTTGTTGCCGTATTTTGCACACGACAACTGCCGGCCGGCAAACTTTTAAAGCAACTGGCCGAACTTCAACAAAACCCGCTGGGCGTCAAAGTGGTATTGGTCCTGGACCCCGGCGCCAATTCCGGCCATGCCCCACAAAGCCTTAAAGCCCCTCGGGTCAAATTCCCCGAGCCTGATGCGCCACCTGACGGAATGGCCGGCAAAGCGGAACGGGATCAAAGGGTCCTGAACGTAGTCATTGACCACGAACAACTGATGATGCAACGCTACGACGCAACCGACGGCACCTGTTACCTGATCCGCCCCGACCAGCACATTGCAGCTCGCTGGCGTCAATGCGACACCACCACAATCCATGACGCCCTGCAACGCGCCATAGGCTTACCTGACAATGGATAAAAAATGGCTGCCTTAAATACACAAACCAACTTCGCGGTGCCAGACGATTTTTACGACAGCCTCATTCAGGCCCATCGCGATCTCAGCACCGGCCAAAGCCACGCCATGAATGCAGCGCTGGTATTGCTTTTGGCCAATCATATCGGCGATCTCGACGTCATACGCGAAGCTCTGCAAAAAGCACGCCAGAGCGCCCAAAACCCGGCCTGACTATTAACTGGCATGTTCGTAACCAAGCCCCCTCGACTCGCCAAACGAAACAGACTTTCCAAGGACAGACTTCATGCCTACACTTCACTACCAAACCGGCTTTGGTAATGCCTGCGCAACCGAGGCGCTACCCGGAGCGCTACCCGTCGGGCGCAACTCGCCACAGGTATGCCCCTACGGGCTCTACGCCGAACAACTCTCGGGCACGGCATTTACCGCTGCACGATCCGAAAATCGCCGTTCGTGGCTATACCGGATCCGCCCCGCGGCCGCCAACCAGCAACCATTCGAACCCTATAATCTGACAGGATGGAGCAACACTTTTGGCAATGGGCCCGTCACGCCCAATGTGTTGCGCTGGGATCCTCTGCCCATCCCGACCGCCCCCACCGACTTCATTGATGGCATCACTACCTGGGCCGGCAACGGCAATAGCAACGACCAAACCGGCGTCAGCATTAACCTGTACATCGCCAACAAGTCGATGCAAGGGCGCTTTTTTTACAATGCCGACGGCGAAATGCTAATAGTTCCTCAGCAAGGAC
>DATCVA010000012.1:0-15717 GCA_036567205.1 Eoetvoesiella sp.
AACTCGTGTAGAAACTTAAAGGACGACGGGCAAGCTATGGAAAACGACTTCTCCGATAAAACTACCGGCTCCGCAAGTTCTGAAACTCAGGACGATCAATCCAAAAAGAAGCCGCCGTCTCAGACCATCGCCATTCCCGACGATGCGCTAATTATCATTCCGGTCCGGAACCTGGTGCTTTTTCCCGGACTCGTTGTACCCATCAGCGTTGGACGGGAAAATTCCGTCGCAGCCGCCCAGGAAGCGGCGCGATCTCAACGCCAAATAGGAATTCTTCTTCAAAAAAAGGCTGATGCCGAAGAACCCGGACCAGCCGATTTATATCACGTCGGTACCGTTGCAAGCATTCTTCGATACGTTACGGCTCCCGACGGATCGCATCACATAATCTGCCAAGGGGAGCAGCGCTACCGTATTACCGAATTTCTGAAAGGCTATCCATTTTCGGTGGCTCGTATCGAACGTTTCGAAGAACCACAAACCTCGAGTGTCGACATTGAAGCGCGCATGGTCCAGCTTAAAACCCGCACGACGGAAATACTTCAAATGTTGCCTCAAGCTCCCAGTGAACTTGCGGCAACGGCACAAAGCATTGCATCGCCCGCCGTGTTGACCGACTTTGTCGCGGGAGTCATGGACATAAAGCCCGAGGAAAAACAGGAAATACTCGAAACCTTTGATCTGCGAACCCGTATGGACAAAGTACTGGGCTTCCTCGTTCATAACATCGAAGTCTTGCGGATAAGCCAGGACATCGATCAGCAAACCAAGGAACGCTTCGAAGACCGGCAACGCGAAATTCTGTTGCGTGAACAACTCAAGACCATTCAGAAGCAACTGGGCGAAACCGAAGGAAACGATGCTGAAATTGCCGAACTGGAAGAAAAAGTAGTTCAGGCAAAAATGCCCGACGAAATCGAAACGCAAGTCAGGAAAGAATTAAAACGGTTGCAACACATGACTGAAGCATCGGCCGAGTATTCGATGCTGCGCACCTATCTTGACTGGGTCACCGAACTTCCCTGGTCCATTACAACCGAAGACCGTATCGATATCGCCGAAGCGCGCACCATACTTGATCAAGATCACTACGGACTCCAGAAAATCAAGCGGCGCATCCTCGAGTACCTGGCCGTACGAAAGTTGAACCCCTTGGGAAAAAGTCCGATTCTTTGTTTCGTAGGCCCTCCCGGGGTCGGTAAAACATCGTTGGGACAAAGCATAGCCAAGGCCACCGGCAGGAAATTCGCACGCGTCAGCCTTGGAGGCGTCCATGACGAAGCCGAGATCCGCGGACATCGCCGCACCTACATTGGAGCTCTGCCGGGCAATATCATCCAGGCAATCCACAAGGCTGGTTCCAAGAATTGCGTCATGATGCTAGACGAGATAGACAAACTGGGCAGCGGAATCCAGGGCGATCCGTCTTCGGCGTTGCTCGAGGTACTCGATCCTGAGCAAAACAACACCTTCCGCGACAACTATCTGGCTGTGCCCTTTGACCTGTCCCACGTCATGTTCATCACCACGGCCAACATGCTCGATACAATTCCCGGGCCACTGCGCGACCGCATGGAGGTTATTGCGCTACCTGGCTATACCGAAGAAGAAAAAATTCAGATTGCCAAGCGTTATCTTGTCAGACGGCAAATGGAGGCTAACGGCCTTACGCCAGAACAATGCGACATTACCGACGAAGCTCTGCATGCGATTATTCACGGTTATACACGCGAAGCGGGAGTGCGTAATCTTGAGCGCGAAATCGGCAGTGTTCTGCGTCATGCAGCCATGCGCATCGCCGAAGGCACAGCGCAACAAGTGCACATTGATATCGATAGCCTGCATACTGCCCTGGGACCTGAAAAGTTCGAAAGCGAAATTGCCATGCGCACCAGCCTTCCTGGCGTTGCAACGGGGTTGGCCTGGACGCCGGTGGGCGGCGATATTTTATTTGTAGAAGCCAGCCGAACGCCTGGTAGCGGCAAGCTAATCCTTACCGGACAGCTGGGCGATGTCATGAAGGAAAGCGCGCAAGCCGCGTTAACGCTGGTCAAAGCCCATTCCCCAATGCTAAACATACCCGAAAATCTATTTGAAAAAAATGATATCCACGTGCATGTTCCGGCTGGAGCCATTCCAAAAGACGGCCCCAGTGCGGGCGTGGCCATGTTCATAGCCCTGGCCTCGCTATTAGCCAATAAACCCGTACACAGCGACCACGCCATGACCGGCGAAATCAGCCTGCGCGGGCTGGTGCTTCCCATTGGCGGGGTCAAGGAAAAAGTGCTGGCTGCGCTGCAAGCCGGAATTACCACAGTGCTTTTACCGGCCCGCAATAAAAGAGACCTGGAAGACATTCCAGACGAGGCTCGTAATCAGCTTAAGTTTATTTGGCTGGAAACGGTGGATGATGCCTTTCAAGCCGCCATCGTGGCAACGCCAAAGGAAGCTTCAGGTCAATAATATGCCGCAATGTATTGTTTTTCCGCCCGGCCGAGCGCATCAGGAGACTTTGTGTTTCAAGGTTTTGACCGCAGTCACGACACCCAGTACCGCCGCCCCCGCCAAAACCCCAAATCCGGCGTTGAATATAGTCGCGCTCAGGGTGGGAAAAATTGCGCCGACACCCGGAATTGTTCCGGTTGATAAGGAGACCTCTTCGACAAAATGATGAAGAGCAGGTATTCCATGCGTAAGGATTCCCCCGCCAACCATAAACATGGCCGCAGTGCCAAAAATAGAGAGTACTTTCATCAGGTATGGCGCCATTTGCACAATACCCTTGCCGACTGCCTCGCGCAACGACCCGCCCTGCGCAACCAAATATAGTCCCAGGTCATCCAGCTTGACGATGCCCGCAACCAGCCCATAAACACCTACGGTAATAGCTAATGCCATTCCCGCCAGAACAAGAACCTGCAACGAGAACGCAGCATCTGCAACAGTGCCGAGTGTAATAGCCACAATTTCCGCAGACAGAATAAAGTCCGTTCGGATCGCCCCTTTTATCTTGTTCTTCTCGAAGGCCACAATGTCCACAGTCGGATCGGCCAGCGCCTTTATTTGCCGGACATGCTCGGTTCGGTCTGCGTCTTTGCTGTGCATGAAACGATGCGCCAGTTTTTCGAAACCTTCATAACATAGGAAAGCACCGCCCACCATCAACAAAGGAGTAACGGCCCACGGCGCGAACGCACTGATGAGCAGTGCTGCCGGTACAAGAATCAGCTTGTTGACAAATGAGCCCCTGGCTACCGCCCACACCACCGGCAACTCACGACTCGCCTTGACTCCGCTAACCTGCTGCGCATTGAGGGCCAGATCGTCGCCCAATACACCTGCGGTTTTCTTTGCTGCCACCTTAGTCATTACCGACACATCGTCCAGCAGTGTGGCAACGTCGTCGATCAATGCGAGCAAGCTACTTCCAGCCATGGTGCGATCCTTTTTGTGGCGTGTCTCAACCGTAACAATACGCTAATTTACGAACCTAAATGCGAGTTGTAATGAAACGGGAAATATCCGTTTACGTCGCTGGCCATAACGCGCTTCCTTGAATTGCAAGCAATGCACAGGCGTATCGCCCCCTCATGGGTAAATCCCCGACCAGACTGCTGTAAGACAAGGCCCTGCCAAAGGCTCCGGTATCCATAACGTATTTGCAAGCCATACTAAAAAGCGTAAGATGCAGCCAGTCAGCCTTAGTTCCTACAGCTAACCATACGATAGGTACACTATGAATGATTCAAGTCATGCGGCGCTGCCCGTAGCCAGCCCCACGCGCAGGCGCCTGCTGGGAAGTCTGTTGTCTGTCTATACGGCCACACTGGTGCCCTGGGCCGTAGCCCAACCCATTACCAATAAGCAGCAAGGCGCATTCCTTGCCCTCTCGGCTATTCTCGCGGGCCGTCAATCCCTGGACACCGTTCTGGCTTCCCGTCTTTACGAAGCACTGGTCCGCAACGACCCCGAGTTCCCCAAGGCCGCGCAAGCACTGCTTACCCTTATCAACGATCGAAAAATCGACCCGCTTCATCTGCAAAAAGTACTCGACGACGAAAAATCCCCGCTAGTACTATTGCCACGCCAGATCGTCACCGCATGGTATTTGGGAGTCGTGGGCAGCGGCACAAATGCACGCGCACTCGCCTACGAACATGCGCTTAACGCGCAGGCCGTTTCCGATGTTCTGAAGCCACCCACCTACGCCTACGGCGAATACGGAAGCTGGGCAAGAAAACCAATCTAAGGAGTATCAGATGGCCGACGCATTATCTGCCGACTTTATAGTTGTAGGATCAGGGATCATAGGCTCGTTAACTGCGCGCAAGCTTTTAGAACAAGGTGCATCCGTCATTATTCTGGAAGCCGGGCCGCGTGTTACTCGCGATCAGCTTGTCGCCAATTTCCGCAACTCAACGCGCCGAAGCGACTGGATGTCGCCCTACCCATTCTCTCCGTGGGCTCCCCACCCGGTGTACCAGCCCGAAGACAATGGTTATCTGGTGCAGGCCGGCCCCTATCCTTATCCTGCCGAATACATCCGTGTTGTAGGCGGAACCACTTGGCACTGGGCCGCTCATGCATGGCGCAACGTACCCAATGACTTTAAAATTCAAAGCCTGTACGGGGTAGGCGTCGATTGGCCCATTACCTATGAAGAGCTCGAGCCCTACTATCAAGAATCCGAAGAAATCATGGGCGTCTCGGGCGCGCCCAATACAGGTTCACCGCGAAGCAAACCGTTTCCAATGGAACCTGTTACCGAGCCATACGCAATGCGCCGCATACGCGAACGGCTGGCTTCAACCTACGAAGTAGTCAGCAATACAACGGCACGCAACAGCCGTAGCTACGATAATCGCCCGGCCTGTTGCGGCAATAACAGTTGCCAGCCAATTTGCCCAATCGACGCGCAGTACCATGGCGGCCTTGCCGCAGACTCTGCCGAAGCCGCTGGCGCCCGGCTAATTCCCAACGCCAACGTCTACAAGCTAGAACACAATGAACAGGGCCACATCGTGGCGGCTCTATACTACGACCCCGACAAAAACACACACCGGGTCACCGGCAAAACCTTTATTATTGCAGCCAACGGGATCGAAAGCCCGCGGCTCTTGTTGTTGTCGAAAAGCGATAAATTCCCTAATGGCATCGCCAACAGCCGCGACATGGTCGGCCGCCATCTAATGGATCATCCCAGCACCTCGCTGTCATTCGATGCCGAAGAAGACCTGTGGCTTGGACGCGGACCGCAAAGCCCAAGCTCGATCAATTTCATGCGCGACGGTCTGTTCCGATCCGAACATGCCCCCTACCGCCTGGACTTTACTAACATTTCCAGGGTCGATGGCGCCACAAGATCGTTAATTGCCGAGGGCGTATATGGCGTTGAGTTCGAAAAGCGGCTGCGTTACAGCGCTGCGCGCGAGCTTAATGTCAAAAATGTGCTCGAAGTCCTGCCGCGTCCAGAACACCGGATTACATTAAGTTCCGAAAAAGATGCCATGGGTTTGCCCAAACCGCAAGCACACTACTCCATCGACGAGTACACCCGCCGAGGGCACGAGCGGTCAAAAGAAGACTTCAAACGCATTGCCGAACTTATGGGCGGCACGAACCTGCGCTTCAGCAAAGAAGGTCAGTTCGCCAATAATCAACATATCTGCGGCACCCTCAGCATGGGCAACGATCCCAATATATCGGTTTGCGATAAGTGGGGACGTGCACACGATCACGAGAACCTGTTTTTTGCCAGTACAGGCATCTTGCCAACCTCTTCGACCTGTAACTCCACAGAGAACGGGCTAGCGCTTGCGCTGCGAACGGCCCAGCATATTCTGTCAGAGCAAGCCCATGTGCCAGCGCCAGCCACGACTGCGCCAAAGTCCTAATTTCGAAGGTAGCCCTCATGAAACTAATGACACGCGTGCACCTTACTGTCGCCACCGCCTTTCTGGCGTTCGCGAGCCTGAACGTTTATGCAGCCACGGCAGCTGGCACGGCTGACGCCGAACTAATACAACGAGGAAAATACCTGGCCACGGCCGGCGACTGTATTGCCTGCCATACCGTGCAAGGCGCCAAACCTTTTGCGGGCGGCCTTGTGCTTCCCACCCCGGTGGGCAATATTGTGGCCACCAATATTACGCCATCCAAAACTCATGGAATCGGCAACTACACGCTCGAAGACTTCAGCAAAGCAGTGCGACAAGGCCGGGGCCCTGACGGAAAATACTTTTATCCGGCCATGCCATATACCGCGTACGCCCAGGTCACCGACGAAGACATCAAGGCCATGTATGCGTATTTCATGAATGGAATCGAACCGGTCGACGCGGCTCCTTCGCCAACACAGTTGCCATTTCCCTTCAATATCCGGCAATCGATGGCTATATGGAACCTGTTATTTCTTGACGACAAGCCCTTCCAGCCAGAACCGGATAAAGGCGAGCTCTGGAACCGTGGCGCTTACCTTGCACGTGGACTGACGCATTGCACCACCTGCCATACGCCCAGAAATATGTTAATGGCAGAAAACCTTTCCCAGGAATTGGCAGGCGGCGACGTTGGCCCCTGGTATGCGCCCAACATCACCTCCGACGCCAACAGCGGCATAGGGGGATGGAGCGATCAGGAAATAGTCGATTACCTGAAAGTCGGCCACACCAGCAAAGGCCAGGCATCGGGCCCAATGGCCGAGGCCATCGACTTAAGTTTACGGCACCTTACCGACCCCGACCTGCAAGCGATCGCGGTTTACCTTAAAAGCGTTCCGGCCATCCACGACAAAGCCGACACCAAACCCGTCTATGCCTGGGGCAAGGCAAGCGACGATCTGAACAGCATTCGCGGCATTCCCTGGCCCGATAATCCGAACCAGATGACGGGCCCGCAACTATACGATGCACACTGCGCCACCTGCCATCAGGCACAAGCTCAGGGCACTCAGGGCGGCGGGCTTCCCGCACTGTTCCACAACACGGCCCTGGGCCGAACCAATACCAACAATCTGGTTATGGTGATTCTTGATGGCATTACGCGGCACGGCGAAACTGCGGAACGGCTAATGCCGGGCTTTCGAACGACCATGTCGGACCAACAAATTGCGACACTGGGCACCTACCTGACCCAGCATTACGGCAATCCGGAAGCCAAGGTCACGACCGCACAGGTAAAAACCCTGCGCAAAGGCGGCGAATCGTCCAATTTAATAAAACTGGCTCGCACCGGCATCATTCTTTTCGGCGCCATAGTCGTCCTTGCCCTGATTGCCTTCGCAATACGCAGACACGGGACTCGCTAACATAATGAAAAGCCCAACAAAAACCCGGCAAAATGCCGGGTTTTTGTTGGGCTTTAAAACGTTATGCGATACCGGCCATTACAGCGTAATGTCGGCGTCCTTCAAGACCTTTGCCCATTTTTCGCGGTCGGTTTCTAATACTTTTTTATATTCTTCGTTGGATGAAACCACCACATCGGCTCCTTCTTTGTTGAAGCGCTCAATGACCTCCGGGTCTTTCAGAACAGCGCCGATTTTCTCGTGCAGATAAGAAATCACGCTTTCAGGAGTTTCCTTGGGCGCCAAAATACCATAATTCAATACGCTTACGGTATCAGGCAAGCCCGCCTCTGCCATCGTAGGCACATCAGGCAACAGCGCCGAACGCTTTTCGCCAGTAATAGCCAGAGCCCGTAGTTGACCCGCTTTCAATGTGCCCAGAACAGGTGGAATCACGCTGAACGTAAAATCGACCTGTCCGCCCAACAAGTCGGCCAAAGCAGGACCTGTACCGCGATACGGTATGTGGGTTGTTTTGACCTGGGCGTTCTGGTCCATCAGTACAGCGGCCAAATGATTGCCGGTACCTGCCCCGCTTGATGCGTAATTCAACGAATCCGGATCAGCCTTGGCTTTCTTGAGCAAATCGCCCAGCGTTGTAAACGGCGAATTCTTATTTACCACCAGAGCCAGCGGGGTCGAAGCAATGGAAGCAACCGGTGTCAGCTCTTCGCGAGGGTCATATCCCAAATTCGCGTATAGCGTAGGATTAATCGACATAGTACCTGTATGGCCAAGCAATAAAGTATAGCCGTCTGCCTTGGACGAGGCGACATACTTGCTGCCGATGTTGCCGCCCGCGCCAGGCTTGTTTTCCACAACCACTTGCTGTGGCAAATCGGTACTGAGTTTCTGGGCTACCAGACGCGCGAACACGTCATTACCACCGCCAGGGGCAAACGGTACGACCAGTTTAATTGGGCGGTTCGGGAAATTTTCCTGAGCCTGCGATGCGACGGGAGCCAGCGCTCCCACAGCGACAGTTATCGCTGATAAGTAAGTTGTAATCTTACGCATTTGATCTTCTCCGTGAATACAAAATTAGTGAGATTGGCCCGAAAAAAATCAGCACTTGACTTATTCAAGCCAATCTTAACGGCGGAATTATACCACGATTCATTAAACTGCCCCGATTCTTGACAATCCGCAATGACTTCAGGCCGTAACAATACAATGCAAAAATCTGCCCTTGCAACGTAACACCCTCAAAAACCGACACATGAAGAAATTATTGACGCTAAAGAAAAGTTTTGTTTTTTTCCTGGCGATTCTGACCTTATTTGCCTTGCTGGTTTTTAGCGCCCTGGCAAACCTGACACGAACCATCGAGCATCTAAAAGAAACACAGGCCCTGCAAAGCCGAGCCACAGCACTGGCCAACGAATTCAAGGATCACGCACAAGCTCTCACACGTGATGCAATGGCGTTTGTAGCGACTGAACAGCCCGAGTTCGAAGAGCGCTATAACCACCGTATCGCAGTATTACAAGGCAAGGCGCTTAATCCGGATGGCACGACAGTACCACTTTTGGCAAAGCTCGAGCGAGCCGGATTCAGTAAAGACGAAATGGCTACTCTGAAGAAGGCCTATGGAAAAACCACAGAGCTGATCAAAGTACAAATCAATGCCATGAATACGGCCAAAGGACTGGTTGATGACGGCCAGGGCGGCCTGAAAATCGCCCTGCCCGCGCCACTGCTGGCTAAGGTCATGCTTTTTGGCCAGCAATATATCAGTGCCGCCGCCGACATGGTGCGAGACATCGACGATTTTAATATCATGCAGTCCAATCGCTTTTCCCAACAGGCCGAAGCCGCTGAAGCAGCCAGTCAAAGGGCCTACCAAATTGCCATATTGGTTCTGGTTCTTTTGATTGTCTGCAGCGGCGTGGCTCTTTTCACATTATTCAGATCCATCAAAAAACCTCTGGACCAGGGAGTTGTTCTGGCCCAGAAATTAGCTGCGGGCGACCTTACTGCAACAATCCACGTCAGGCGTCGCGACGAACTGGGAAGCCTGCAAACAGCTTTGAATGGTATCGGTCAAAGCCTGCAGAAAGTCATAAGCGACGTACGCGATCGAAGCACGCAAATTGCTTCGGCCTCGCGGCAACTCTCCGACGGTAACGTCAATTTGTCCGAGCGTACACGTTCGCAGGCCGCCAGCCTTCAGCAAACCGCCTCGGCCTTGGAGGAACTGGCTGGCACAGTCAGACAAAATACCGACAATGCCCACCTGGCCAGAACACTGGTGTCTGAAGCATCATCCAGCGCGGTGCGTGGCAGCAAAGAAGTGCAAAAGGTTGTCGATACCATGCATGCCATTGGACAAAGCACCGGCAAAATGACCGATATCGTCGGCGTCATCGACAGCATTGCCTTTCAAACCAATATTCTGGCGCTCAACGCGGCTGTCGAAGCCGCACGTGCAGGCCAGCAAGGACGCGGATTTGCCGTCGTAGCCGCCGAAGTCCGCAATCTGGCGCAGCGTTCAGCCACCTCAGCCAAAGAAATAGGGATACTTATCCGTCAATCCACAACCCAAATGCAACAAGGCGGGCAACTCGCCGATAACGCCGGCCGTGCAATGGATGACATCGTAATGTCGGTCAAGAAGGCGAACGATCTGATGGCCGAAATAACCTCTGCTTCCGAAGAGCAAGCCAACGGCATTGATCAAGTGACTCAGGCCGTCAATCAAATGGACGTCATCACTCAACACAATGCACTTTTGGTGCACGAAGCGGCAAGCGCCACCCTTAATCAGCAGGAGCAAGCCGATGGCCTTGAAGCCACGGTAGCGCAGTTCAAGCTCGATACAATAACCGATCGGCACGAACTCCCTTACTCAGAGCTTCCCAAGACATTTAACGCGGTATCGACCGCCTATATTTAACGGCGTTCTGCCACAATTCGTACAGCAGGCCGGCAAAGGTCAGCGCCCACGCAGCCAGCGCGGCATAAAAAAACACGATGGGCACGAGCCCCAGAAACTCGAACCCCATCACCGCATTCATTTTATGGGTGCTGGCAGCATACATGCCCAGAGGGAATACGGCGCCCCAGTAGAGCGGGTCGTATCGCACAGGAAACCGCTTGTACACATAACGCCACACTCCCAGCAACAGCAACATGGGGATCCACCACGTACCCGTCGCCCAATAAAAAATCGTGAATCCCTTCAAAAAAGGCAATAGCGAAACCAGGTATGGCGCACTGGGAGCATTAGCAATCAACAACGAGCCTGCCAGCGTTGAAATTGCCATGGCCCCCATATTGATCCAATACGGCGGGACCAGATCACTTGGCGAAAACACGAAAAACGTATACCTGTAAAAAATCAGCGACATCATCCAGATGTAAAGCATACCGCCCCACAACCACATGGAAAGCGCAAAAAAGTTCATCTCAATACGATAGGGCTGACCAACATGCGGAGCCAGCAAGGCGCTGAGAACAGCAATAGACTGCGTCGCCACCACTGCCAACAACCAGCCGCCATTAATGCCACGGTCGAGTGTCGGCTTACTGGACTTGACGGTAAGTGCCGCAAAAATGGTATAGGTAAGGATAAGCCATAAAGCAATCGCCGCCGCCCACAGAACAAAGGCGGCCTGCCAGTTCTGTGAAAGCACAATGTATTGCGAACCCAATACGCTGGTTGCCGCTACAGAAGTAAAAAACCCCGGACCACGCAAGTGATCGATCATATCGCCAAAAAACAAACGCGGATAACGCGCAGCTCGTGCCAGGGTCAAAACACAAAGCAGCGCGTAAAGCCCGAGATTCACCATAAACAAAGCATGCGCAATGACGTCTCTGGATAAAAAATGGGCAGCTAACGACACAATGCCGGTAGCCATGACCATTCCAAAATAGGACGGCGACATCATGGCGAACGAGCTGGGCTGCGAAGGCAGCGCGTATGACAGCACCTTATCAAGCGGGGAATCGTTATGAGCGGTAGATGTCGGCATAAGTTCGCTATTTTATTTTGACGGGATGATTTCAAAGCTGCCCTATTTTATAGGGACGCCGCACTTATAGTATCGGGCTTGCAGCACAACTGCCCGCAGCGCCGCCCCACGTACGGTAAAATGTTCCGTTAACACGAAAAAACCTATATTTTTACGGAATACTTATGGAAGCCGAACGCCAGAATCAACTTGCCGCACGTCTGGAAGATTACGCCGAGCGCCAGTTGGCACTTCGGGGGTATCTTTGACTACGATGCCAAATCGGAGCGTCTGCAGGTAGTTAATGCCGAGCTCGAAAGTGCTGAAGTCTGGAATGACCCAAAACACGCTCAAGACCTGGGACGCGAAAAAAAGAGCCTGGAAAACGTTGTCCGGAGTCTGTCCGAAATAGGAAAAGGACTAGCCGAAGCGCTGGAACTTTTCGAGTTGGCCGCCGACGACGACGATGACGCAACGCTGACCGCTATTGAAAAAGATTGCGACGCATTGGGTACGCGTCTCGAAGACCTGGAATTCCGGCGGATGTTCAATAATCCGGCCGACCCTCTCAATTGCTTCGTCGACATCCAATCGGGCGCCGGTGGAACCGAAGCCCAGGACTGGGCCTCTATTTTGCTGCGCCAATACCTGCGCTATTGCGAACGCAAAGACTTTAAAGCTGAAGTTCTCGAGGAATCGCACGGCGACGTCGCCGGCATCAAGTCCGCCACGATTAAAATCGAAGGCGACTATGCGTTTGGTTTTTTACGCACCGAAACCGGTGTGCATCGCCTGGTACGCAAAAGTCCGTTCGACTCGGCAAACGGCCGCCATACCTCGTTTGCCAGCGTATTCGTATATCCTGAAATCGATGACTCGATTGAAATCGACGTCAACCCCGCCGACTTGCGGATCGACACTTATCGAGCCAGCGGCGCGGGGGGCCAGCACATTAACAAAACGGACTCGGCAGTGCGTATTACTCACCTGCCCACGGGCATAGTCGTGCAATGTCAAAACGACCGCTCACAGCATCGTAACCGTGCCGAAGCAATGCAAATGCTAAAGTCCCGCCTGTACGAGCTGGAAATGCGCCAGCGCATGGCCGAACAGCAAAAAATGGAAGATGCCAAGACAGATGTCGGCTGGGGCCATCAAATACGTTCCTACGTACTGGATCAAAGCCGCATCAAAGACTTGCGCACCAATGTCGAAATCTCCAATACCCAGAAAGTGCTGGACGGCGATCTCGATCCATTCATTCAAGCCAGCTTGAAACAAGGGGTTTAAATGCGTATCACGGCGGTAAAAACCAACATAGAGTGTCGCCTGGCCATGGCGATGCCGACACTGCAATGAACCCTTCAACGGTTGCCATAGTTTCAGGCGCTTCCAAAGGCCTGGGCCGGGCTTTGGCTCAGGCTTTATTAAGTCCCGACACGCTCGTTATTACCGTGGCACGCAGCCACAGCGATTTTTTGGCTGCTGCGGCGGCCGAAAAAGCGAGCCCGCTACGGCAGTATCGGGCCGATCTGGCCGATCCAGTAACAGCCGAACGAACAGCCAGACAAATCATTACCGATCTGCCCGCAACCGCAAAACGCTATCTGCTTATTAACAACGCAGGCACCGTCGACCCGGTCAGCTCGGCCTCCGGCCTGGATAGCGCAGCGGCGATTACCGCCGCATTCAGCCTGAACGTCGCCAGTGTCATGGTTTTAACCGCCGCATTCCTGCGTGGGACGCAGTCACTTAATGCCGATCGGCGCATACTGAATATTTCGTCAGGCGCCGGACGCAGTCCCACGCCCGGCTGGGGCGTGTATTGTGCAACCAAAGCAGCGCTAGACCGATACTCGCAAGTACTCGATGCGGAACAGCATGGCGTGCGTATCGTATCGATCGCGCCTGGCGTCATTAATACTGGCATGCAGGAACATATTCGAGCCAGTGATCCATGCGAGTTTCCCAACCTGCCCCGTTTTATTAATATGCACGCGCAAGGTCAATTGGCCTCACCCGAAACGGTCGCTGCCCAACTACTTCATTATGTCGACCGGGATGACTTCGGCACCACCGTACTCGACGACATCCGAAATTACGCTTAATACTATTAACTATGAACGAACCTACTCCCTCATTGCCTGCTCTCGATGAAAACCATCTAATCGCCGAGCGCCGCAGCAAGCTGGCCAAAATCCGCGCTGAAGGGGTTGCCTACCCAAATGACTTTACCCCGGACAGTGCGGCCGGCGAACTACACGCCAGCTACGATGAGCTCGATAAGGAAGCCCTGGCTGCCCTGGCCAAAACCGTCTCGGTAGCAGGCCGCATGATGCTAAAACGCGTTATGGGCAAAGCAAGCTTTGCAACCCTGCAGGACAGCACCGGGCGAATCCAGATTTACCTGGACAAGAACGCAGTGGGTGAAGAGGTGTACGCCCAATTTAAAACATGGGACATCGGCGATATTCTGGCGGTCGAAGGCACAGTATTTAAAACCAACAAGGGCGAACTTTCGGTGCATGCCGCCAGTGTGCGTTTATTGACCAAGTCCTTGCGCCCGTTACCCGATAAATTTCATGGCGTGGCCGATCAAGAACTGCGCTACCGTCAACGCTATGTTGACCTGATCATGACTGAAGAGACGCGGCGTACGTTTATTGCACGCAGCAAAGCTATAGGCAGCATTCGCCAATTTATGCTTGAGGCCGGCTTCCTGGAAGTCGAAACGCCCATGCTGCACCCCATTCCAGGAGGGGCCGCGGCCAAGCCTTTTTCCACCCACCACAATGCGCTCGATATGGAAATGTTTTTGCGTATTGCCCCAGAACTATATTTAAAACGCCTGGTCGTAGGTGGCTTTGAGCGTGTCTTCGAGCTGAACCGCAACTTCCGCAACGAAGGCGTTAGCCCTCGCCATAACCCCGAATTCACCATGATGGAGTTTTATGCGGCCTATACCAACTACCGTTGGCTCATGGAGTTCACCGAGTCATTGATACGCCAGGCAGCCATTGCCGCCACGGGTAGCGCGGTTATTACCTACCAGGAAAAAACACTGGACTTAAGCCAGCCTTTTGATCGTTTGACCATCGCTGAGGCCATCCTTAAATACGCGCCGGACTATGCCGGCAAGCCCTTGCAAGACGAAGCCTTCCTGCGAGCTGAGCTGAAAAAACATGGCGCCGATATCAACGGACCGGTATTGGCCCGGGCCGGCCTTGGCGCATTGCAGTTGGCCTTGTTCGAAGAAACAGCTGAAGCCAAACTGTGGAACCCCACATTTATTATTGACTACCCAGTCGAAGTGTCGCCGCTGGCGCGCGCATCGGACTCCCAACCAGGCATTACTGAGCGCTTCGAGCTGTTTATGACTGGCCGCGAAATTGCCAATGGCTTCTCGGAACTGAACGACCCCGAAGACCAGGCAGCACGCTTCCAGGCACAGGTCCAGGCCAAAGATGCCGGCGACGAGGAAGCCATGTTTTACGACGCTGACTACATTCGCGCGCTGGAATACGGGCTGCCTCCAACAGGCGGTTGCGGCATCGGTATCGACCGTCTGGTCATGCTGTTAACCGACAGCGCCAGTATTCGGGACGTTATTCTGTTTCCGCACTTGCGCCGCGAGGACTGAGACCGACTGTTAGATGGGCCGCAGGCGGCTAAAACGCGACATCGCCTGCGCCCATTTATGGGCGACCGCCGGTGCAGTAGCGCAACTGGCCTCGCCCGTTACCACACGAACAGCACGCTCCAGCAACTGGATGTCGGCCTCATGTTGGCGCGCGACATGCGGGTCTTCAAAAAAGATCACGCGCTGACAGCGCCGTTCCAACACTTGCTCGGCTATTTGCGCATCCCCTCCCAGAGGGCCGCTTAAATACTCCTGAACCCACGGTCTGTGTTCAGGCCAGCCCTTTGAACGGGCTAACTCGTTAAGGCGCCGACCCGTTGTGCCGGTACCGATACGCATCGCAAACTGCGATAGCAAATCGAAGTGCTGACCGGCAAAATCCACCATGCTATCTTTTAAAGCATCGTGCGCTATCAGCGCCAAGGTTTGCCGTGAAAAATCAAACTGACGATCAAGCGACGGATCTGGGACCAGCCCCGCCTGGATACGCTCTACTTCGATCCACTCAACCGCCCCTGCCAGAGTCGACACGAAGGGGCGGCCATGCGTAATGCATTGGCGCTTTAAGGCTAAGGCTTCGGGAAAAATAGACGAGGGATCAACTGGGTCGATCAGGTAAATAGCCCCGTCCAGGGGCTGGATGCCACTGTGCTGATCTGTGACCCGGGCAACCAGTTTCATGAGCCCGCCTTCACGGCCGTACGGATAGCGCACGAGGCCGGGATAGCCCTTGAGCAAACCAGAGCGCTCTATGGCGTCGTAGGTGCGGCCTACAG
>DATCVA010000013.1:0-6206 GCA_036567205.1 Eoetvoesiella sp.
CATCATGCCTGGCTTTTTACCGGAACCCGGGGCGTGGGAAAAACGACGCTGTCGCGTATTTTGGCCAAGTCGCTTAACTGCCAAACCGGAATAACCGCAACACCATGCGGCGTATGCAGCGCATGTACTGAAATCGATTCGGGCCGTTTCGTCGATTATGTCGAGCTCGATGCGGCATCCAATCGCGGCGTTGACGAAATGACGCAATTGCTCGAGCAGGCGGTATACGCTCCCAGCGTTGGGCGATTCAAGGTCTACATGATCGACGAGGTGCACATGCTTACCGGGCATGCGTTTAACGCAATGCTCAAAACGCTTGAAGAGCCGCCTCCGCATGTAAAATTTATTTTAGCCACGACCGATCCGCAAAAAATTCCGGTGACAGTACTGTCGCGTTGCCTGCAGTTCAACCTGAAGCAAATGACGGCCGAATCCATGGTCGGCCATTTGCAAGAGGTGCTTGGGCAAGAAAGCATCGGGTTTGAAACGCCCGCGTTACGTTTGATTGCCCAGGCGGCATCAGGCTCCATGCGCGATGCCCTGTCATTGACCGATCAGGCTATTGCTTACAGTGCGGGCAACCTTACTACCGAAGCAATTCAAGGCATGTTGGGCACGCTCGACCAGCGTTATCTGGTGCGTTTGCTGCAAGCCCTGGCTGCCGGTAGCGGCGCCGAAGTATTGCGCGTAGCCGATGAACTGGCCACACGGGGGTTGTCGTATACCGGGGCGCTGGCCGATTTGGCCGTGTTGTTGTCACGCGTGGCGATCGAGCAGCGAATAGCCGGCACGGTGCCGGCTGATGACCCTCTGGCTGCCGACATCGCGGCGCTGGGCCAAAGCCTTCACCCTGACCTGGTCCAGCTGTTTTATTCCGTGGCGGTGCACAGCCGGCATGAACTTTCGCTGGCGCCAGACGAGTACGCGGGCTTTGTTATGGCCTGCTTGCGCATGCTGGCCCTGGCCCCCGAGCCTACCGATGCGGGGCATCTGAACCCAGCCGAAGGGGGCGGGTCTGCCGCTTCAGTCCCATCCGTCGCGTCCAGCACTCCCGAGCCGTCCGGCCAGGTGGCCGCAGCGGGGCCTGCTCCTGTATCCCGCGTTGCGCCAGAGCCAGTTACACCCATTGCGCCGGTTGCTTCGATTGCTCCTGCTGCAGCTCCTATTGTTCCTGTTGCTCCTATTGTTCCCCCGCTGCCAGCTACGTCAATTGCCGTTGCTGCACCTGCGGCTGAGGCGACACATGGTCAGCCGTCAATCACTCAGGCGCCGTCGGCCGAATCGCGCGATATTCCAGCCTGGGAAGACGCGCCCGTTGGCTCTGACGAGTTTGAGTCAATGGCCGGCACGCATACACAGCCGGCCGCGCCCGATACTCACAGCGCACCCGCCGATCTTCAGGCTCAGGAAGTTGAGCCTCCCATTGAATCCGACGGCTTCGACTCCTATAACGACGCCCAAGAGTTTGAAGTGTCCAGCGAGCTGCAAGGGTTTGTTCCCGTTGACGCGGACGACGAGGGGTTTGAACCTGCCGCACAAATTATTGATGAAGCCTCGGTGGCGGTATTCGCGAGCGGTCGAAAAAAACTTAAGTCTCCCAAACTGCGCGACATGACTGCTCAGGCATGGCCGGCTCTGGCGGCTCAGCTTCCGGCTACCGGCCTGGCAGCCGAACTTGCACGTCAAAGTGAATGGCTGGGGGTACAGGGCGATGAAATCCAGTTGCGCGTGGCTGTATTGACTTTGGCGCAAAGCCCGGGGAAAGCCCGTTTATGTACACTGCTGTCCGAACATTTTAGTTCGGTTGTGCGGCTGAATGTCGCGTACGGCGCTACCGGAGACGAAACTGCTCATGCCGTAGCATTGGCCCAGCAAGCCGTACGCCAGCAAGAGGCCGAGAAAGCGGTGCAGGCTGATCCCTTTGTTCAAATACTCGTTAACGAGTTTGGCGGCCAGATTGTGCCCAACTCTATACGTCCGGCACAGATCGTTCGATCCGCCTAGGCGTTTTTATTCTTTTCTATTCAGGATAGCTAATATGATGAAAGGTCAGATTGCCGGTTTGATGCGTCAAGCCCAGCAAATGCAAGAAAACATGAAGAAGGCGCAGGATGCGCTGGCCGAAATTATTGTCGAGGGCGGGTCAGGCGGCGGCCTGGTCAAAGTCTCCATGACCTGCCGGCACGATGTCAAACGGGTCACGATCGACCCCAGCCTTCTGGCCGACGATAAAGACATGCTTGAAGATTTGGTGGCGGCTGCGTTTAATGACGCATTGCGCAAAGCTGAAACAACTTCGCAGGAGAAAATGGCATCCGTTACTGCTGGCATGCCTTTGCCCCCAGGAATGAAGTTGCCGTTCTAATGGACGCCCCACTGCCTGAACCGGAACCGCTGAAGGCGCTTATCGAGGCCTTGCGCCGCTTGCCCGGCGTGGGGGTGCGTTCGGCCCGCCGCATAGCCTATCATTTGTTGCAGCACGACCTTGCCGGTGCTGATCGCCTGGGCCGGGCATTGGCAGAGGCTGTGCAGAATCTGCGCCATTGCGCTCGCTGCAATAGCTTCACCGAACACGAAATTTGTGCCACATGCACTAATCCTAAACGCGACGCTTCGGTTCTATGTGTGGTTGAAACGCCTGCGGATCAGAACATGATTGAGTCCAGCCATGGTTATAAAGGCCTGTATTACGTGCTGATGGGCCGTCTGGCTCCTTTGGAAGGTGTGGGGCCCGCCGAATTGCAGTTTGATCGTCTTATACAGCGAGCCAGCGATGGGGTTGTACAAGAGGTCATCCTGGCCACCAACTTTACTGCCGAGGGCGAGACTACTGCCCATTATTTATCTGAGTTGTTCAGCGCGCAGGGCATTGCCGTTACGCGTCTGGCCCGCGGCGTTCCGGCGGGAAGCGAGCTGGAGTATGTGGATGCAGGCACTATCGCCTGGGCGCTAATGGAGCGGCGCACCACCTGATTTGCGGGCTATCGTTATGCGGACTGTTCTGCGAGCGGCACCCGGTTTTTTGGCACGAACCATTGCAAGAATAGTTAATTAATTCCTGAATAATAACGATTGGACGGGTTTGTTGCTTACTCTTTGTGGTTTTACGACTTAGGAGGTCGATTATGTCTATATCTCGTCGTGATTTGCTTAAATTGGCGGGCGTGGCTGGCGCCGCAACCGTGGCACCGGGTATTGCACGCGCCCAAGGCCTTGAAAAGAAAGAGGTCAGCATTGCGGTAGGCGGCCAGGCACTTATTTATTATCTGCCATTGTCCATTGCAAATCTGAATGGTTATTTTAAAGACGAGGGTCTCAACGTTCAGGTTATCGACTTCGCCGGTGGCTCAAAGGCCTTGCAGGCCGTTGTGGGCGGGAGTGCCGATGTCGTGTCGGGCGCTTTCGAGCACACCATTACGCTGCAGTCGAAAGGCCAGTTTTACAGGGCATTTGTGCAGCAAGGCCGTGCACCCATGATTGTGCTGTGTGTTTCCAACAAAACTATGGCCGACTACAAATCGCCGGCCGACCTGAAAGGTAAAAAAATCGGCGTAACCGCGCCGGGCTCATCGACCAATATGATGGCCAGTTTCTTTTTAGCCAAACATGGTTTAAAACCTTCCGACGTTTCGTTCGTGGGTGTCGGAGCAGGGGCCGGGGCCATTACAGCCATGCGTTCGGGGCAGATCGATGCCATGGCGAATCTGGACCCTGTCATCAGCACCTTGCTGAAAGACAACGAAATTAAAATTATTGCCGATACGCGCACGCTTAAAGACACGATCGATATTTTTGGCGGCAACATGCCTTCGGGGTGTCTGTATACGTCGCAGAAATTCATCGACGCCAACCCCAATACCACGCAAGCCCTGGCCAATGCTATGGTCCGCGCCGACAAGTGGATCCAGAAAGCAGGTGCTGACGAAATTGCCAAAGTGGTTCCCGTCAATTACTTGTTAGGCGATCCGGAACTGTACAAACTTGCTTTAAAGGGCCACAAAGAAGCTTTGTCGCCCGACGGCATGGTGCCCGAAGATGGTCCTCAAACCGCCTTGAAAGCAATGGAAGCATTTGTTCCCAACTTCCCCGCTGATAAAATCGACATCTCTAAAATCTGGACTAACGATTTCGTTATTAAAGCCAATAAAAAATATCCTAATGTCTGACGCTGCACTTTCGCTTGATAACATTACATGTACATTTGCCTCTAATGACGGCAGTGGCGCAAGCTACACGGCCGTCAAGGAGGCAAGCCTTGCCATTGCCCCGGGCGAGTTTGTTTCCGTCGTAGGCCCGACGGGCTGTGGCAAGTCTACCCTGCTCAATGTGGGGGCAGGCTTGCTTGCCCCTTCATCAGGGGAAATCAAAGTCTTCGGTAAGCCCTTGAACGGGATTAATCATCGAGCCGGTTATATGTTTCAGGGCGAGGCCCTGTTGCCATGGCGCAGTGCGCTCGCCAATGTGACGGCAGGCCTGGAGTTTGCCCAGGTGCCTCAGGACGAAGCAAATCGTCAAGGCAATGAATGGCTGAAGCGGGTAGGTCTGGGCGGTTTTGAAGATCGCTATCCGCATCAAATGTCGGGCGGTATGCGCAAACGCGTCATGCTGGCGCAAACGCTTATTCGCGATCCCGATATTATTCTTATGGACGAACCCTTTTCCGCGCTCGACATTCAAACGCGGCAGCTCATGGAAAACGAGGTGCTGGAAATCTGGATGGCCAAGCGCAAGGCAGTATTGTTCATCACTCACGATCTGGATGAGGCGATTGCCATGAGCGACCGGGTGGTGGTGTTGTCGGCCGGGCCGGCCACTCATCCTATCGGAGAGTTCGATATTGATATTCCGCGGCCCCGTGACGTGGCCGAGGTGCGCACGCATCCTCGATTTATCGAGCTGCACAAGGCGATTTGGGATGTGTTGCGTGAAGAAGTGTTAAAGGGCTATGCCCAACAAAAGCGGGCTTAAGGTGTCGACGTTGTTTAATTCAAAATCAAATTTTGCAATGAGATTCTGGCAGATTTTGCTGCTGGTAATCATACTGGGTGGCTGGCATCTTGCTTCGCAAAACATCAATTTTGCATTCTTTTTTGGCCGGCCGCTGGAAGTGGCCCGAGTCATCTGGGACTGGTTTGTCACCAATGGCGATATCTACAGGCACTTAGGCATCACTCTGACCGAGACCGTGCTGGCTTTTATCATCGGAACTGTTTCCGGGTTGGCGTTTGGGCTTTGGCTGGGTTTGTCACGCGGGGCCAGCGCAATTCTCGATCCCTATATTACTGCCGCCAATTCGATGCCCCGCGTTATCCTGGCGCCGATTTTCGGCATGTGGTTCGGGCTGGGAATCTGGTCCAAGGTTGCGTTGGCTGTCACGCTGGTGTTCTTTATTGTGTTTTTCAACGTCTATCAGGGAGTGCGCGAAGTCAGCTCCACATTGCTCGATAATGCCCGCATGCTCGGTGCGAACCGTAAGCAGCTTTTGCGCCATGTGTATATTCCTTCGGCTACAAGCTGGGTGTTTTCAAGCTTGCACACCTCGGTTGGTCTGGCGTTCGTGGGTGCGGTTGTCGGCGAATACCTGGGGTCGGCAAGCGGCGTAGGCTACCTGATCTTGCAAGCGGAAGGTACGCTGGACGTGAACACGGTTTTTGCCGGAATTGTGGTGCTGACGGTTTTTGCGTTGGTGCTGGACGGCATTGTCAGTCTGATCGAGCAACGTCTTATGGTCTGGAAACCCAGCGCGGGCGAGACCGAGAAGCTGTAAAGCTGAAGTGATAAGTTGATACGAGCCCTTTTTGAAGGGCTCGATTTTATTGTGCGTTGATGTTTCTTCAGGCGTTGTTTGTTTTTTAGACGTGTGCCGGGCGGGACCGCTCAACTCGGTTCGTCGCCCCTTGAAACTGTGTGGAGCCTGGTTTGGTGGAGGGTCGTTGGCCTATAAGCCTCGAGAGTGTCCCGAATTCCGTGTTCGGGTCTATGACCCGCTTGTTGGGGCTTAAGATCATGCGGCGCTTGGTTGCGATAAAGCTTAGCTACAAAGCCTCATTAAACTCTCTCAAGACCCCACGTAAATAGACGCCAGGCCAAGGTCTGACATACCAATGGCTTTGTCGCTGCTTGAATTATCTTTATTGCAGTCGTGGCGGGGGTGGTTCAGGCTGGAGGGCGAATTCGTGGGCGCCGGAGAATGGGCTGAAATTGCG
>DATCVA010000014.1:0-16790 GCA_036567205.1 Eoetvoesiella sp.
TGACCGCATTCGCCTTGATCAGGGTGGAGTAGCGCTGCGCCAGCAAGCGCGCGCTTTTTGCATCAGCCTCCGCTTTTGCAAGCTGCGCTGCAGCCTGGGCGCGCACGGCGCGATAAGGCGCGGGATCAATCGTAAACAGCAACTGCCCCTCCTTGACGTCGCTACCCTGCTTGAAATTGACCTCAGTGACGATGCCCGTGACCCGGGCCCGAATTTGAGCATCTTTAATAGCTTCGACACGTCCTGGAAGCTCGACATAAATTTCTGTCGGAGTCGTTTCAACAGTCACAACGCTAACCGGCACCTTCATTTCCCCAGGAGGGGCGGCGGCCTTATCGCCACACGCCGACAACACCAAAACACAAGAAAAAAGGACAGCACTCAATACTGTTTGCCTTACAGGCAAGCTACGGTTAAACATTATTATTGCTCCACTCACAGGCATCCGCGAACGTAGGCGCCTGTGTCCAGACTGATTTATGGTAAAGGCGGAGTATAAAACGAAAATGGATAGTCCCTGCCCAATAATTCATTTTGTTGTATTTGACTAAACACCGCCAGGCACGCTTGATTTGTCATCAAAGAAATGTAAGAACCGCCACAAGTTGCGGCCCTGCACTCTTATTCAAACGCATTCCGGACGTAGTGTAAACGAGGAAACGGCACGGCACTTGCTACAAGCTGCTGCAATGCCATCACTGGCATGGACAATATCAAAAACCTGACCAAGGAGATCTTTATGGCTCAATCCAAGTTCCTCCAGATCGTCGCAGCAACCTCAATGGCAATAGCACTAGGCGCATGCACAAGCCCTGAAACACAACGCAGCGCCGCCCAATATAACGATGACGCATCAATAAACACCAACGTCCAGGCAGCGGTTGTTTCCACGCCGGGCGTCCATGCCAACGATATACAGGTAACTACCTATCGTGGGGTTGTTGACCTAAAGGGGATTGCCGACAACCAACAAGCCGCTGTTGACGCCGTCGAAGCCGCTCGGAATGTCTCGGGCGTCAAAGAGGTCAATTACGACATAAAGGTACGCCAGAAATAATCCGGCCAGGCGCTCGGCCGATGCACCTCCTCGCCGGCTCAGAAATCTTTTTTCAGTTCTGGCGCGATGAGCGGGTCGAAATCCTCCCAGCGGCCATTTACCCATCGACCTTGCGCCCGTTCAACTTCGATCCCGCCAGCATCACGCAGCACCGATGCCGCCTGCCTCTCGGTTTCCAGTTCAACATGAACAGCAAGCACAACGCCCGACGAGCGCTCCTTCGCAAGCTCGGGCTGATTCAACGCTCGCGGCCGGACCCGGCCAAGAATATACAGCGCGCCAGCCAGGGAGCCTATATAGGCTCCCACGCCAGCGCCGCCGATAATAGGCAGTAGAGAATCGGTAAGCGTGAACGTGATTACCGCACCGACGAAAGCGCCCAGAACTCCGACGGCGGCAGCCCCCCCAACGGCGCCATACTGTGCACCGATCGAGGCCGGGTCTGCAAAATAATCGCCACCGACCGGATAGCGGTCGTGCGCACCTGCTGGATTCACAAAAAACAATTGCAGCGAATCTGGTGAAAAGCCTTTATCCATCAAGATTTGAGCCGCATTTTCGGCCTGTTCAAAGGTTCCGAAACGGGCAGCAACAATTAAAGACATGACGCCTCCCTCGTGGCCGCAACGGCCACTTGGTCAATTACCGCTGTAATGATTAGCGCCAGGGTTTGCCCCCTTGTAAGTAATGCCCCAGCATGGCCCCGATCACAAGTGCAACGCCAATAAAAGCCCACGGCCGTTCGTGCACATACTGGTCCGTAGTGGCCGAGGCCTGACGGTAGCGGGCAATAGTTTGCTGATTCCACCCTCCTGCCGCCTCACGGGCCATTTTCAATTGATGCTGCAGCTTGCTACGTGCATCGTCTACTTCTGCCCCGGTATAGGAAGCGGTAGAGCGTAATAGCTCTTCAGTTCCCGCCAGCAGATCTTTCAGATCGAAAGCGACCCTATCTTTCTGCCTATATATATTCATTCGATGTCTGTCTTTGTTCATGTTCATTCCTTTTTTAAACACGCAAAACTGCATTCTTTGGATGATTAATGTACGATTTATGCAGCAATATGCGTGCCTGCCCAGGAATAATCGGAAAACCCGCCCCGAACCGGTAATTTATACATGGTCAGAAAAACAGGTCAGGCTACCCTGCCTTGAAATGCCCATTCAAGGTTCGGAATCCAGATTGGCCGTGGAACTTATCCGGGACTCAATCGCGAAGTAACTAAGCCCCGCGAAAAAAAGCGGAATTAAATAATAAACGGCCCGGTACGCCACCAGGGCCGCCAAAATATCTGCCCGGGCAACCGAGTAGTAATACAGCCCCCCAATAAAAATGGTCTCGATAACTCCCAGGCCTGCAGGCATGTGCACAACGGCTCCGGCCACTGCTGTAATCAGAAGCAGTCCCAGCACGACAAAATAGCCGACACTTTGCTCCAGAAGCACATAAATGATGGCCGCCATAAGCGACCAATTAAGCATCGCCATGGCGACTTGGCTCAGAGCAAGTCGTAGCGACGGCAACTCAATGCTGTGCCCTTTTATCTCCCATTCTCTCTTCTTCGACGTTGCACACAAAAGCAGATACCCTAGCCCCAGCAACAGCAGCACAAACCCAATAAGCTGCAACGCAAGCGAACCAATCTTCCATTGGGCAGGCAGGCTCATGAGCCCCGACGCAAACACTGCCCCGGCTAACCACAGGTAGCCCACCCAGTTAGTAGTCACGCTAAGGCCGATCACCCTCATGATGGCTCCTTTGCTCAGGCCGAGCCTGGAGTACAGCCGCAACCGCAAACCTGCCCCGCCTACAGCAGACCCCATATTCAGGCTAAAAGCGTAGCTTATAAAACCCACCAGCATCGTCTTGAACCAAGACAGCTCGTGCTCGGTATAAATCTTGCCTACGGCATCAAAGCCGCTATAAACAATAAAACTTGCTACAGAATATAAGGTCGCTAAACACAACACCCTGGCGTCATAGGCCTTCATCGCTTCAATAACTTCAGCCCAGTCGACCTTGACGGCAAGAACCGCAAGCAATACAAGCACGGCAACCACAAAGCAGCCCGATGCTATCTGGGAAATAATTCGCCAATTAGCCTTGAACCATGCTGCCAACGCATTCCGGGGCGGGCTCATTATGAATCGCTCCGCAATGACTCATCAGCCTCCACCCCCAATGTGGTCAATTCCGGTTTGCGCACAGGCAAGCGACCCAGCCAAGATGGAAAGCGTCGCAAAAAATGAAATACCAGAACACCCACAAGAACACGTTGAATATTGCGCCTGGGCAACGAAGCACGCTCGATGATGGTGCACTTGTCCCTCATCAAGTCCTCTAGCCGTTCAAGAAGGCCCGCAGCGAAATTCTCATCGCGGATGATGACATTGGCTTCCAGGTTTAAAGAAAGGCTCAACGGATCCAGGTTGCTTGATCCCACAGTAGCCCAAACTCCGTCAAACGTCGCCACCTTCCCGTGCAACGGGCGTTCGCAATATTCATAAATGCGTACGCCCGCTGAAAGCAAATAGTCATACAGCATCGTCGATGCAAATTTCGCCACAGGCATGTCCGGTTCGCCCTGTAGTATGAGCCGCACGGAAACCCCGCGCTTGGCAGCGTTACGCAGATCACGTAAAAAACGATAGCCAGGAAAAAAATAAGCATTGGCAATGGTAATTTCGTTTTGCGCCGCCCGTATGCCAAGCCGGTATTGCAATTCGATATCACCCGTGTGCTGCGCATTGTCGCGATACACAAAGGCCGCCTGTGAATCCGTATGCAGGTCGGGGGCCCGTACGCCGGGCATCCGTTTTCGCCTAAATGAAAAGCGACGCAACGCCGGCGCAAGAGCCTCTGCTTCAAAACGGTAAATCTGGTCTACGACGGGACCGGTCAACTCCACGGCATAATCCTGCTTTGCCTCGGGCCCATATTCAGCCAGATGATCAACCCCAAAATTGATGCCGCCCACAAAAGCGACTTTCTCGTCGACAACCACTACTTTGCGATGCATGCGCCTGAATAAATTAGTACGCACCCCGAATCGCCGTGGACGCAAATCGTACACATGAAACCCGACGCCAGCCGATGTCAGTCCCTCGACAAACTCGGCAGACAAATCACCCGAACCATAGCCGTCCACGGTGATGTCCACATGCACGCCGCGTAGCGCAGCCTCGATCAGAACTTGACGCAGCTCCCGACCGACTTTGTCGTCGAACAAAATAAACGTTTCAACCACGACGTGCTTGCGGGCGCTGCGTATGGCTTCAAAAACACGAGGAAAAAAACTTTCGCCGTTCTCCAGCAGGGTAAACGAATTGCCCGAAGTCCAGGAAGTCGTCATAGACTAATCTCCGCAGCAAGTGGCGCATGATCCGACAAATGAGTCCAGGGTCTTGTTGCAAGCGGCACCGGCCGAAAATGCAGCGTGTTGCACACATAAATTCGATCCAGACGCAATACCGGATATCGCGCAGGAAAGGTACGCGCCACATTCCCTTGCGTATCGCAAAATACCTCTCTCACCTTGGTGGAGCGCATCAAACGCTTTTGTGCCTTGAGCCGCCAATCATTGAAATCACCAGCGATCAACAGCGGCAAATCCCCGGGGATATCGTTCTGGATCATTTTGCACAGAAAGTCGAGCTGGCTTCGACGCTGAGTTTCACGCAATCCCAGGTGCACGCAAACAGCATGTAATTCTTTGCTGACTCCCGGAGGTTGAATAACACAATGCAGCAAGCCTCGTCTCTCGTGCGCTCCAACGGACACATCATGATTTCTGGAGCGAATAATTGGAAACTTGGACAAGAGCGCATTGCCGTGATGCCCATGAGGATAGACCGCATTACGGCCATAGGCGAAATCGCTCCAGATCGAGTCGGCCAGGAACTCGTATTGCGATGTGTCAGGCCAGCGGGCCAGACGCTGTCCGTGGCGCCTGTGCGCGCCCAGCACTTCCTGCAAGAAAACAATATCCGCGCCGGTAGCGCGGATTGCGTCGCGTAATTCGTGCAGTATGAAATGGCGGTTGAAGATTGTAAAACCCTTGTGAGTATTTACAGTCAAAATTTTTATCACTAGCGAAGAGCACTCGACAGGCATAATGCGCGCCCATAAAATAGATACGAGCGTCGGCAGCAATTAACGTGCCACCCCGTAAGCGCGTCTTCGACTGGCTGAATCGTGCTGCTAAAAAAGCGTGCTGCTACACAATCAACCGCCAGATTCACCCTAGCAACAGGGAGTCATCAGAGATCGTCTCGCCACGCACACGTTCGAACATGGCTAGCAAATCGGGAACATCCAGACCCCGACGCTCTGGCCCCGATACGTCTAAAACCACATTGCCCTGGTGCAGCATAATAGTGCGATCACCTACGTCCAGAGCCTGACGCATGCTGTGGGTAACCATCATGGTGGTTAATTTGCCCTCTTCAACGATACGCGTCGTAAGCTTCAGTACAAATTCGGCAGTGCGCGGATCAAGGGCAGCAGTGTGCTCATCGAGCAGCAATATACGTGATGGTTGCAGGGTAGCCATAAGCAAGCTGACTGCTTGTCGCTGCCCCCCCGACAACAGGCCGATACGATCGGTCAGCCGATGCTCAAGGCCCAGACCCAGGATTTCCAGGCGCTCTCGAAACTCATCGCGCATGGAATGCCTGACGGCCATGGATAAGCCTCGGCGGGTACCGCGGCTATAAGCCAGCGCCATGTTTTCCTCGATGGTGAGATCCTCGCATGTCCCGGCCATGGGGTCCTGAAAAACACGCGCGACCTGATCGGCACGCTCCCATACCGGAAGATGGGTAACGTCTTTTTCGTTAATGACAACCGAACCGCTGTCTACGGGATAGTCGCCGGAAACGGCATTGAGCAAAGTAGATTTTCCCGCACCGTTAGACCCGATAACCGTTACAAACTGCCCGCGGGGGATTTCAAGTGACAACCCGCGTAAGGCTTTGGTTTCGATAGGAGTTCCCGGATTAAACGTGATGTAGAGCTGTTGTACGTTCAGCATGTTAGCGCGCTCCTTTTTTTCCACGTAAACGCTGCTTAATAAGGGGAATCACCAGAGCAATAGTCACCAGAACAGCCGTCACCAAATTTAGATCTTGCGCTTTTAAGCCGATGAAATCGGCATTAAGAGCCAGTGCAATAAAAAACCGATAAAGCACCGCGCCGACAATAGCCGATAGCGTAATGACGATCAGCCGGCGTGACGGAAAAATGCTTTCCCCGACAATGACGGCTGCAAGTCCGATAACTATGGTTCCAATACCCATGGAAATATCGGAGCCACCTTGCGATTGCGCAAAAAGCGCGCCCGCCAGCGAGCACAAGGCATTAGAGATGGCCAAGCCGGTAAGCATCATGGTCCCCGTGGCAACACCCTGCGAACGCGCCATCCGGGGGTTGGAACCCGTGGCGCGCATAGCCAGACCGGTTTGCGTTGAAAAATACCAATCAAGAGCAAACTTGATAAGCAACACCACAACCACCAAAATCAAAGGCCGTACGATGTAATCAACAAGGCCCTGGGGTTGCAGCACGGTAAAAACGGTGGGCTCTGAAATGAGAGGTACGTTAGGCCGCCCCATAATGCGAAGATTAATCGAATACAACGCGATCATCATCAAAATACTGGCCAGCAGATCCATGATCTTTAGCCTGACATTGAGCCAACCGGTAATCATGCCCGCGACAGCTCCGGCCAACGTGGCAATAAGAGTAGAACTGAATGGATCCATGCCCCCGCTGATAAGCGTCGCCGCAACCGCGCCCCCAAGAGGGAAGCTGCCGTCAACCGTCAAGTCGGGAAACCTGAGAATACGAAATGAAATAAGTACGCCAAGAGCAACCAGACCAAAAATCAGGCCAATCTCGAGAGCACCCCATAACGAATAAATAGACATGTAATGGCCACGAAAACGACGCTACAAAAACGAAACAGGCAGGCTGCTCAACCCGCAACCCGCCTGCTTGACTTAAATACGCAATACTATTTTACGACAGTCGCGTTACTGTACGACTTTAGTGGCCGATTTCACAAACGCGTCTGTCAGGGTAATTCCCTGCTTTTTGGCTGCTTCCGGATTGACATAGAGTTCCAGCTTGTCGCTGGTCTCAGAGGGCATTTCACCGGGCTTCTGACCCCGCAGAATTTTAATGACTTGCTTGCCTGTTTGAACGCCAAGATCGTAATAGTTGACGCCCAGGGCCGCGATCGCACCCCGCTTGACGCTATCGGTATCCGAAGCAACCAAAGGAATTTTGGCGTCGTTCCCAACCTTTACCAAAGACTCATAGGCCGAAACAACGTTATTGTCGGTATTGGTGTAAATAACATCGACCTTACCGACCAGGCTGCGAGCGGCGGCGCCCACATCGACGGTACGCGCCGCGCTGGCCTCTACCAGAGACATGCCTGCCTTGGGCAGGAGTTCACGTAATTGTTTGACGACGACTACCGAATTGGCCTCGCCCGGGTTGTAGACCATCCCGACTCTTTTAGCGTTCGGAACCACTTTTTTGATAAGCTCTATTTGCTTTTCAAGCACCAGACTATCGGAAATACCAGTTACGTTAGTACCCGACGGAGCCATGGACGGTATTAATTGAGCTGCAACCGGGTCAGTGACGGCCGAATACACAACTGGAATTGTTTTTGTAGCCGCAACAACGGCCTGGGCGGACGGAGTCGCTATCGCTACAATAACGTCAGGATTATCGCCAACAAATTTGCGCGCGATCTGCGCAGCAATTGCTGTATTGCCCTGAGCGGTCTGAAACTGCCACTTCAGCCCTTTTGCTTCGGTGTACCCAGCTTTGGTCAAAGCGTCTTTGACACCGTCTTTAATCGAGTCCAGCGCGGGATGCTCGACAATCGAAGTAACGGCTACGGACTGCGCAAACGCCGATGTTTGCGCGAGGGCGCCTGCAACGACCATAGCGCCGATAGCCAGCTTGGCAAACTTAACAAACTTCATTCGAAGCTCCTTGAGATTGGTGGGTTAGTGACTACATCGGCCCATGCCGTGCTGATTTCGTTATAGTCGATGCGCGTTAGTCTAACGCGTTGCCATACGCACTGAATATACCGGCGGGATACTCTTGCCAAAAAACACAACACTATATTGTTACGTCTTTTTCGGATGGGCGCTGGCTCAACAAAAAGCGCGCCCAGCGCCGTGCAGGCAAACCAAAGACCGTTTCAACTTCGTCGGCGCGGTCTAAAAACTGCTGAGTCGACACCTGCAACAATGGGCCCTTGAACGCCAGAACGACACGATTACCCGCATCAATTTCAGGCAATTCCAATACCCTTCCTTTGAACGCTTCATGTATGTTATCCAGGTTCCTCGGGAAACTTTCGTGATTTCCAAACAAATTCACACTCATCACTCCCACGTCATCAAGGGAGCGATAGCAATTCTTGTAAAACTCGACTGAATCGCGCACCGGCCCTTGAGCGTCGGCATCGTATAAATCGACCATCAGTGCCATATATCGTCCGCGATTGCGAGGCTCGGCCACCCATAAGGCCGCATCGGTATGGTAAATATCCGACCTCTCGGTCGTCGGCAAACGAAAATAGGCATGGCACATGGCCGTTACCTGGGGATTCCATTCAGCCGTTTCCACCAAACTGGAGGTATGTTTAAGCGTATAACGCAATAACGACCCCGCCCCCAGACCTAAAATTCCAACTGCGTTATCTTTTTGAGGCGCCAGAAACAACAGCCAGGCCATCATCTGCTGGGTATACGCCAGCACGAGTTCCCATGGTTTTCTGATGCGCATCGCACCTTGCACCCACTCAGTTCCAAAATGCAAATATCTGATGCCTTCAAATTCAGACATTGTCGGTTCGTCGGCAATCGACGGCATATACTTACCCATAATCTGTTTGACCATACCTTCTGATTAATTCCATTTCCAAATCAATTGTGAACACAAAAGGCGAGCGCAGACAGTACATTTGTACGGCTGCTGGCCGACACAATTCATGATTGGTTTAAATGGAATTAGAAGCGGGTTACCCCGCTTCCTGTTATACCCGTTCAAAAATAGCGGCAATACCTTGCCCGCCGCCAATGCACATGGTGACCAGCGCATAACGCCCGTTTATGCGCCCGAGTTCGTGCAGCGCCTTAACGACCAGAATCGCACCCGTTGCGCCAATAGGGTGGCCCAGGCCGATGCCGCTACCATTGGGATTAAGCTTTGCCGGATCAAAGCCCAGTTCCTTGCCAACTGCACAAGCCTGGGCCGCGAACGCTTCATTGGCCTCGATTACATCGAGCTGGTCGACGCGCAACCCGGCCTTTTTCAAGGCCAGCCGAGTGGCCGGCACGGGCCCTATTCCCATATACTTCGGGTCGACCCCCGCATGAGCATAAGCAAGCAAACGAGCCATAGGCTTGGCGCCCCGTGCTTGTGCCGCTTTGCCGGTCATCATCAAGACCGCAGCCGCGGCATCGTTCAAACCCGAGGCGTTACCTGCTGTGACTGTACCGTTTTCTTTTAGGAAAACGGGTTTCAGAGACGAAAAATTATCGGCCGTCGCACCCATGCGCACATGCTCATCCACTTCAAACACGGTCTCGCCCTTGCGTGTCTTTTGCACAACCGGAACAATTTGATCCTTGAAATGCCCCGCGGTAATCGCCGCTTCGGCACGTTGATGCGAAGCCAGCGCCAGCGCATCTTGCTCGGCACGGGAAATGGCGTATTTTTGCGCTACGTTCTCGGCTGTGACGCCCATGTGTATTTTGTCGAAAGGGTCGGACAAGGCGCCGGTCATCATGTCAACCATGGCGCTATCGCCCATACGTGCGCCCCAGCGTTGGGCCGGTGCAATG
Source organism: Eoetvoesiella sp. (assembly GCA_036567205.1). Classification (GTDB taxonomy): domain Bacteria; phylum Pseudomonadota; class Gammaproteobacteria; order Burkholderiales; family Burkholderiaceae_B; genus DATCVA01. Next base: position 9,935 of record DATCVA010000014.1, read on the forward strand.
TAAGGCGCACGGCTCATGCTTTCCGCCCCACCACCGATGGCAATATCGGCATCGCCAAGCTGTAAGGACTGTGCCGCTGAAACGATGGCCTGCAGACCCGATCCGCACAGGCGGTTGACGTTGAATGCGGGAGTTGCCTGGCCAACGCCGGCATTAAGCGCTGCGACCCGCGACAAATACATGTCCCGCGGTTCGGTGTTAATGACATGTCCGAAAACCACATGCCCCACATCCTGTCCATCGACGCCGGAACGCCTTAGTGCTGCGCCCACGACAATAGCGCCCAAATCACACGGCGGCACATCTTTAAGCGCACCGCCAAAATCCCCTATTGCAGTGCGATAAGCACCGATAACTACAACGTCTTCCATAATCGTCTCCGATAGTGTTTATCTGTAAAATTATCAGAGTCAATAATAGCTCATTCGATACGAGGACGGCGAAAACACGCACTATGGAGCTAATCTGAAGCCGGCGTCAGCCCCCCAGCGATCGGTGCGGCGCAACCAGCAGCTACGGCATGCTGCACAGCAATAAAGGCTTTCGGTAGGGGCATCTCTGCCCGAAGGTAAAACACCTTGTAACGCTAAATGCGGATGGGGTTCGACTCCTGCCGTTGCCAAAGGCAGCGCCTGACACAGCATACACATCGTAGATATTGTCGCGGCACGCATTGGCTCGTTCATCGGTTTTCCCCTTTAGATATACGAATGCTAACCGTATGTAACGAGATGTGGCATTCGCCATTTGACCTACTCGATATTACGGAGGGCCTTAATCAAGCACACGCGGTCCTGGCAGGCCATGCGGCCTACCTTATAACAAGGCATGCAACGCACTGTCCGAACGGCCAGGGCCGTCCTTTAGCCGATCCAAAATTGCGCGCCTTTGAAGGCGCAGCAGGGAGAGGAAAATGAAGGCATAGCCAGCGGCAGCCTCTTTAGGGTTTGTCCGGCCGCTCGGTCAGTGAGTTTTTATAATCACCCGCGTATCCGAATGCAGGCGCGTCTATCTCGTCCGCCACCCAAAAATCAGTATAAGGCGCTACATCGGGTTCGCAATACCAGTGGGCCTTGCCATTGGCATCTATCGCCCACCATCTGGCAAGGCCTGGCGCTTGCGTCCAGTCAACAAGTTCGTATGCCATAACGCCTCCGATAGGATTGGAAATCGTATAAGAGCCATTATGTCCGCATTCTGCGTTTTCAGCGTAACCGAACGTGCCAGCCACATATGACGGAAAGTTATACGCATGCGGTATTTGCGATTCGACTGAGGTTGGCCTATAACCGCCACTTTAAAAAGCGACACATGACTAGTGGTATCCTGCTGGATCTGTACGGCTGCTCGCTCCGCGCTTCGAATGAGCAGCCGGAACACTTTCTGGATTATCAGCCCCTTTGAAAACCGCGCGGCATAAACTCTTGTAAAAAAATGAAATTAGCCACCTGGAACATCAACTCCCTAAAAGTTCGCTTGCCTCAAGTACTTGCCTGGCTCGACAGCAATCCGGTAGATGCTCTTTGTCTTCAGGAATTAAAAATGCCTGATGACAAATTCCCCCTTGAAGCTTTTACCGAACTAGGCTATCAAGCCTGCTGGGCCGGCCAGAAAACCTATAACGGCGTCGCTATTATTTCCCGAGAAAATGGTACAGATGTACAGCGCAACCTGCCGAACTTCGAAGACCACCAGCAACGCATCATTGCGGCTACTTTCCCAAGTCCCATAGGCGATGTGCGCGTCATTAGCGCTTACTGCCCCAATGGCCAGGCAGTGGGCAGCGACAAGTACGAATACAAACTGAACTGGTTCAAAGCACTTCACTCATGGCTGGCTGAAGAACTGCAACGCTATCCGCGCCTGGCTATTCTAGGCGACTATAACGTTGCGCCCAAAGACGAAGATGTCCACGACCCGGTCAAATGGGAAGGCAATGTTCTTGTGTCCGAGCCGGAACGAACGGCTCTGAACGATCTGATCAGTCTGGGCCTGATCGACTCTTTTCGTGAGTTCGAACAAGAGGAAAAAACATTCAGTTGGTGGGACTACCGCCAATTTGCTTTTCGACGCAACGCCGGTTTACGCATAGACCATGCACTCATATCCCAGGCATTAATGCCGTACTGTACTGCGTGCGTCATTGACAAAGCGCCACGTAAAAATGAACAGCCCTCAGACCACGCTCCGGTCATTGCCACTCTTGATTGGTGCTCGTAACTTCCCCCCATTTTTTCAACCCATTTTGTTTCAGTCGCCGCTATACTGCTAGCCAGACGGCCTATATTTACCGGCTCTTCCGAGACCGTCTGGCACGGGTATTTACAATTCGTTATTACGCGCTATTGGTACTGCTGTTAATGTCTGGCAACTTAAACAGGACAAGGTTGTACGATGCATCGAGCTCTTCGATTTGAACGCGCCCAGCGCGTAAGCACATATCTTAAAAATATCGCTCCAGGTTTGTTTATCCAGGAGTTCATTACGCAGCCGGCCAACATAGGGGCCATATGCCCCAGTTCCCGCTACCTGGCCAAGCATATGGCGCTACAAGTTCCGCAAGACAACGACGGCCTGGTCATCGAATTGGGGGGCGGCACCGGAGTCATAACGCAAGCCCTGCTAAACCAGGGGATCGCTCCGGGCAACCTCATGGTGGTGGAATATTCCAGTTCGTTCGTTCAACGCCTGCGCCAGCGATTCGACAACCTTAATATCGTTCACGGAAACGCAGCCGACCTTTGCCAGCTTGTTCCGCAAGACAAAAAAATCAAGGCGATTGTCTCCAGCCTGCCCCTGTGCTCTTTACCTCCTATGGTCACACAAACCATCTTGCAGCAATGGCAAACACTGTTGCAGGACGACGGCGTAGCCATTCAATTCAGTTATCATTTACGCACTCCGAAATGGCGCGGCTATATTGCCCCCAATCGCACCAGTTCAAAAATCGTTTGGGCCAACTTTCCGCCCGCCAACATCACGACCTTTTCATTCAGCGATCCCAAGTAGCCGTCCGCCACACCATGAACCCATCCAGCCATCTTATTCAGACCCTGCCCGGGGGCGTCGTTCTCGATGTCACCATCGAAGACCTTAACTTCAAAGCTTACGTCGTTATCAGCGAACCCGACATCAATAATGTGGCTGAGTTTGTTCCAAAACAGCAATTCGAAGAAGATGGTGACTTGCACGTAACAGCGGTGAGTCAAGCCGACGAGGCCCGGGAGCAAATCGAAGACCTTACCTTTAATATGAATTTAAATGATGTTGCCGTGTTTTTATGCGGTAACGAGCAAGCCTACAACGCAACGCTGGAAGAGCTCGGGCAGCCCTGATCAAGTCAATCGGGGTTTTCAAAAAAAACCATGCCGTGACCGTTGGCATTGGATACGCCGGCAAGGATTTGCTATGCTGTCTGCCTTCTTTATTACTGTTAAATAACCATGTCATCTAATTCCGGCAGTATTTTCATGGTGGTAGCCCCTAGCGGCGCCGGCAAATCAAGCCTGGTCAATGCCCTGCTGGCCCAGGACCCGGATGTCATGCTTTCCATCTCGTGCACGACACGCGATCCGCGGCCTGGCGAAGAAGAAGCGAAGCACTATCGTTTTGTCAGCAAAGATGACTTCATCGCCATGCGCGAAAACGATGCTCTGCTAGAGTGGGCCGAGGTGCACGGTAATTTTTACGGCACGCCTCGCGACCGCATCGAAGAAGCTATCCTGCAAGGGCGCGATGTGCTGCTTGAAATCGATTGGCAAGGCGCCCGCCAAATTGTGCAGCATTATCCCAATGCCATCGGCATTTTTATTCTGCCACCGTCGATCGAAGCCCTTGAGGCGCGGCTTCTTAATCGAGGCCAGGACGCGCCTCATGTAATTTCAAAGCGATTGCTGGCCGCGGGAAGCGAAATGTCGCACGCGTCAGAGTGTCAATATGTTATTATTAATCAAGAATTTAGCACTGCTTTATTACAGCTTCAGCAAATAGTTGCGGCAACGCGCTTGCGTTATCCGGTTCAGTTTGCCCGCAACACCGAACTTTTCTCCCAATTAGGCATAAGCAAAACATCTGCCTAAGGCCCCCGCAATTTTATTTAGGATACCTATATGGCTCGCATTACCGTCGAAGATTGTCTTGAAAAAATCCCTAACCGCTTCAATCTTACTTTAGCAGCTACCTACCGTGCACGTGAACTTGCACAAGGTCATGAGGCCCGTATCGACAGCAATAAAGACAAACCCACCGTTATCGCTTTACGCGAAATCGCTGCAGGAGTAACCGGCCTCGAAATGTTGCGTAAAGTCCCGACCTAACATCACGTACGGGTAAGCTCATGGCGTTTTCAGGTTTACGTGGTGCTTCATCGGGGCTTTTGGCCGTCTTAAAAAAAGGCCCGCGCCTGCGCAGACGCAAGGCCAAAGTTCCAACCACGTCCCTTTTAAACGCTGAAACGCCTCCCAATACAATAGCGTCGCTTGCTCCGCTAACAAAAATCATCAGTCAGTACCTCGATCCTAAAGAGGTCGAGCGCGTCAAGGAAGCCTACCGATTTTCCGATCAGGCTCACCTGGGCCAGTTTCGCGCCAGCGGCGAACCCTATATATCGCACCCCATTGCAGTAACCGAAATTTGCGCCGGGTGGAAACTCGACACCGATTCGCTTATGGCTGCGCTGTTGCACGACGTAATGGAAGACCAGAACGTCCCCAAACAGGAACTGGCTGAACGCTTTGGACCCGATGTCGCCGAAATTGTCGACGGCTTGTCCAAACTCGATCGCCTGGAATTTGCCACCAAAGCCGAGCAACAGGCCGAAAGTTTTCGCAAGATGCTATTGGCGATGGCGCGCGACGTACGCGTTATCCTGATCAAACTTGCCGACCGGCTTCACAATATGCGTACACTTGGGGCCGTCAGCCCCGAAAAAAGGCGTCGTATTGCGCGTGAAACCCTTGAAATCTATACCCCCATCGCGCACCGGCTAGGCCTCAATGCATTGTTTCGCGAAATGCAAGACTTATGTTTCCAGGCGATCTATCCAAACCGTTACCACGTCCTGCATAAAGCTATTATGGCAGCGCGTGGAAATCGCCGGGAAGTACTCAGCAAAATCACCGATGCTGTTAAGGTTGCCCTACCCGCAGCGGGTATCGAGGCCGAAGTTACCGGACGCGAAAAATCGCTCTACAGCATCTACACGAAAATGGTCGAACAAAAAAAATCATTTTCAGACGTACTGGATATCTATGGCTTCCGTGTGGTGGTGCACACGCTGCCCGAATGTTATTTAGCCCTGGGCACCCTGCATCAGCTTTATCGCCCAGTGCCCGGCAAGTTCAAAGACTATATTGCCATCCCGAAATTAAATGGCTATCAGTCATTACATACGTCTTTGGTGGGCCCTTACGGAACTCCGGTCGAGTTCCAGTTTCGCACCCGCGATATGGACCACGTCGCCGAAGAAGGCGTGGCCTCGCATTGGCTTTACAAAGAAGACCAGGCCACGCTAAATACGCTGCAAAAAAAGACGCATCAATGGCTGCAATCGCTGCTCGATATTCAAAGCCAAACCGGCGACTCAGGCGAGTTCCTCGAACACGTCAAGGTCGATCTATTCCCTGATTCGGTTTATGTCTTTACTCCGCGCGGCAAAATTATTTCGCTGCCTCGCGGAGCCACTCCGGTCGACTTTGCCTATTCCATACATACCGATATTGGCAACCAGGCAATCGCCTGCAAGATCAATGGCGAATTCGCCCCCTTGCGCACCGAGCTCAGTAGCGGCGACGCGATCGATATTATTACTTCCGCTGCATCGCGCCCAAGCGCGCAATGGCTGAACTATGTTCGTACCGGCCGTGCCCGTTCAGAAATCCGCCATTATCTGCGAACCGTAAAGTACGAGGAGTCTGTGGCCTTTGGCCAGCGCCTGCTTAATCAAGCCTTCGATCTGCTGCGTTTGCCCCACCCTGACTCTAACGACCCCGAATGGGACAAGTTGGCAAAAAGTTCCGGAGCAAGTTCTCGTGATGAAATTCTTGCCGACATCGGTTTGGGAAAACGTTTGGCAGCTGTCGTAGCCCGGCGTTTCGCCCCGGAAAACTCCATGCTGGCCACCACCGCAGCGGCTGTCGACGAAATGACCTCTGCTGCCAATGCGCCCATTCTTATTCAAGGCAATGAAGGCCAGGCTGTTCAACTGGCCCCCTGTTGCGGGCCTCTTCCCGGAGACGCCATCATTGGCGGCATTCGTCTGGGCCATGGCCTGGTCGTTCACATGGAAGAGTGTGCCGTCGCCCAGCGCCAACGTGCCAAAGAACCTGAACGCTGGATACCGGTTATATGGGACACCACCACCGCACGCCATCTTACTACCCGCCTGGACGTTACCGTTATTAACGAACGGGGCGTGCTGGGCCGTCTTGCGGCTGAAATTACCGAGGCAGACTCCAACATCCTGCACTTAACCATGCAGGACGATGCGGCTGCAACCGGGCTTTTGCACCTGACAGTGCAGGTAGACAGCCGCAAGCACCTGGCCCAGGTCATTCGGGCCATTCGCCACGTACCGCAAGTGCAAAAAATAGTCAGGGTAAAAGGCTGATACCGTACAGCGCCAGGCCATAAGCAAGCACTCCGTCGGCCAGGCCCCTGAAAAAAGGGCGCATCATTTCACTGCTCATTTATGGCTTGAACGAGTTAATGAAGATCGCAGGGTCCACACGTGTATTATTCAGGCTGACATTCCAGTGCAAATGCGGCCCAGTCGCGCGGCCCGTGGCGCCAACATTTCCAATAACTTCTCCTCGTTTAACGGTCTGGCCTACCTGAACCTTAAACTCGGACAAATGGC
>DATCVA010000015.1:0-19540 GCA_036567205.1 Eoetvoesiella sp.
AGGTTTGCGAGGGGGCCGGCCGCCACAATGGCAAACCGCTTGCCTACGCTTTTCTGATTAAAAGCCTGGGCGGCTTGTTCCGTGTTCGCACCGGGTAGAGGGTCGTCCAACATTTTCACGTAGCCGCCCAGGGGAATCAAAGAGAGCGCCCACTCGGTTCCGTTGCGGTCGGTATGGCGGGCCAGCACTTTGCCAAAGCCAACCGAAAAACGAAGCACTTTGACCCCGCAGCGGCGTGCGACCCAATAATGCCCAAGCTCATGGAAGGTAATCAGCAGGCCGAGAGCCACGGCAAAAGCGAGCAAAGTAAAAAGCATGAAACTCCTGATTAAAGCAGCGTGAAAACGCCAGCCGAAATGGTTTTAAACAGCGCCTATGCGTCTGGCCGCTCAGCTACATCGCAACACCACGGTGCCTTATTTTAATAGACAGAGCTGGGAAGCAAAATGACGAGCCTCGGTATCGAGCGCGAGCACCGCCTCGAGGGAACTTAACTCGGGTGTCGGCCTGCCAGCCAGCCTGTTTAAACAGCCTTCGATAACACGTGGTATTTCGGTATAGCGAATTTGCAGTTTTAGAAAACACTCTACGGCGATTTCATTGGCTGCATTAAGCGCGACACAGGCAGCCTGACCGGTCTTTAATGCGTCAAAAGACAATTTCAGGCAGGGAAACCTTTCCAGATTAGGCTCTTCAAAATCCAGCCTTCCTAATGCCGTCAAAGCCAGCAGCCCTACTCCGCTTTCGATACGTTCGGGGAACCCCAGACCGTAGGCGATGGGAGTACGCATATCGGGTTGCCCCATTTGCGCAAGAATCGACCCGTCCTCGTACTCGACCATCGAATGCACCACGCTTTGAGGATGTATGACCACTTGAATTTGACTTACAGGCATTGCAAACAGCCAATGCGCCTCGATTACTTCCAGTCCCTTATTAAGCATAGTGGCCGAATCGACGGATATTTTTCTTCCCATGCTCCAGTTGGGATGAGCGCAGGCCTCGTCTGGCGTGACGCCAGCCAGGCTTTCAAGCGCGGCAGTCCGAAATGGGCCGCCCGAAGCGGTTAACAATAACCGCCGCACACCCTTGGCCGGCAAAGCGGGTGCCCCCGCCCTGTCTTTATGAGGCAAGCATTGAAAAATAGCGTTGTGCTCGCTGTCGATAGGCAAGAGCTCCGCACCATTGTCGCGGACTGTTTGCATGAACAACCCGCCCGCAGCTACCAAGGCCTCTTTGTTTGCCAGCAGCAATCGCTTTCCAGCCTGCGCAGCAGCCAAGGCAGCAGGCAAACCTGCGGCGCCGACAATCGCCGCCATGACCGTCGTTACTGCCGGTTCGGCTGCGGTATGCTCAAGCGCCTTCGCACCTACCCGAATTTCGGGCAAGGCCTGGCCGGCCGGCCAGGCCTTTATAAAACGTTGATAAGCCTGATCGTCGGGCACCACTACCACTGAAGCCCGAGTGGCCAAAGCCTGGGCGGCAAGTTTTTCGATGCGGCTATGAGCGCTTAAAGCATACACCGAGAGAGTATCGGGATGACGCGCAATGACATCGAGTGTACTTTCACCGATTGACCCGGTTGATCCCAAAACACAAACGCGCTGATACTTCATTAAAGCCAGACTCCGGTAAGCAATAAGGCAATTGGCGCTACGGGCAGCAAAGCGTCGATACGATCATATACCCCTCCGTGCCCGGGTAGAAGCTGGCTTGAGTCTTTCACCCCGGCACGCCGTTTAAGCAAAGACTCGAATAAATCGCCCACAATGGATAGCGCCGCCAACAGAACGACCATAGCGATCAGTAACGGCCATGACCAATGCTGCCTCAGCACAAAGCCAAAGCTGCCTTCCCAGTAGCTGCTAACCACCACCCAGAGCGTAGCTGCGGCGACGCCACCCAAAGCGCCTTCCCAGGTTTTCCCGGGACTGACCTTAGGAGCAAGTTTACGCTTTCCAAACGCCTTTCCGGTGAAATACGCCGCAATATCGGCGAACCAGATAAGCGCCAACAACGAGACCAGAAACCAGGCGCCATGCGCCAGGAACATTTGAACCAGAGCGGCCCAGACAGCCATCAGCGCCAATATGGCAAAAATGCTTAGTACGGCACTGGCGCTGTTGGTTGACGTATTACCCCGCACCACCAAAATCGTAACGGCCACCAGCCAAATCACCGACGCCAGAGGCATCAGCCAGTAATTTAGCAGCGTCTGAATATCGATAGCCCACTGCGCTGGCACCGGTGCGATCCATTGCGCAGCCAGCGCGCCCATTGCTATAGCCAAAACAACTGCTGAAACAACAGGGCCGGCAGAGGATTTACGGGGCCATGTTAAACGCAGCCATTCCCACAATGCGCATGCTGCGGCCACTGTTAACAATGCGATCAGAGGCCATGCACCTGGGGCCAACAACGCTCCCATCAATACCGCCAGTAAAACTATCGCGGTAACAACGCGCTGTCCCAACATAGCCTGCCCCTATTTAGTATTTTCGGCGAGTTGGGCGCTAGTGCGACCAAAACGCCGTTCACGCGTGCGATACCACTGGAAAGCGGCATCGAGCTGCTTGGCGCCAAAGTCGGGCCAATAATCGTCGGAAAAATACAGTTCAGTATAGGCGAGCTGCCAAATAAGAAAATTTGATATGCGTTGCTCACCGCCAGTGCGGATGAACAAATCGGGCTCGGGAGCCCAGGCCATGGACAAATACTGGCTAAGCAGCTCTTCGCTAATGGCCTGTGGCTGAGCCGCCAATTCGGGATGTGTATGCAATAAACGCCGTGTAGCCTGGAGAATATCCCAGCGTCCGCCGTAATTGGCAGCGATGGTCAGGTTTAAGGCTGTGTTATGCGCGGTGCGTTGCTCGGCGGCGTGGATCAGATCTTGCAACCTGGGTTCGAAAGCGGATAAATCGCCGATAATGCGCAAGCGAACCCCCTGTCCTTCAAGTTTATTAACTTCTTTTTCCAGGGTTTGTATAAAAAGCCGCATCAGAAGCGAAACTTCTTCTTCGGGCCGTCGCCAATTCTCGGAACTGAAGGCAAATAAGGTCAGGTACCGGACCCCGCGCTTGCCACAGGCCTCGACCATGCGGCGCACGGCCTGCACCCCTCGCATATGGCCTGCCGCACGAGGCAGAAAACGCTTGGTGGCCCACCGGCCATTCCCGTCCATGATGACCGCAATGTGCCTGGGCACCTCGGAGCTCTCGGGAATAGCCAGGGTCGAGCTTATTAGCATAGGGTTAGGCACGCCTTCAATCAGCGGTCTAAACCGTCATGATCTCGGCTTCTTTTTGAGTTACTTGCTTATCGATTTCGGCAACATACTTATCGGTAAGCTTTTGCACGTCGTCCTGGGTACGGCGCTCGTCATCCTCGGAGATTTCTTTGTCTTTAACAAGCTTTTTGAGCGTATCGTTGGCATCGCGACGCAAATTACGAACCGCCACTTTGGCATCTTCGCCCTCGGTGCGAACAACCTTGGTCAAATCGCGTCGGCGTTCTTCCGTAAGAGCCGGCATCGGCACGCGAATATTATCGCCCATAGACACCGGATTCAAGCCCAGATCCGAATCGCGAATGGCTTTCTCGATTGGGCCGACCATATTTTTTTCGTAAGGCTGGACACTGATGGTACGGGCATCGATAAGGTTGACGTTGGCCACCTGACTGACCGAAACAGGAGAACCATAATATTCGACCAGCACGTGATCAATAATGCCCGCATGAGCACGGCCCGTGCGTATCTTGGACAGGCTGACCCTGAGAGCCTCAAGGGATTTCCCCATGCGCTCGTCAGCCGATTTTTTGACCTCAGATGGGCTCATTACTATTCCTTTATCAAACGTGAACCAACGTGCCTTCATCTTCGCCGCACACGACACGCTTGAGTGCGCTGGGCTTATTAATGGAGAACACCTTAATTGGTAATTTCTGATCGCGGCACAGCGCAAAAGCCGTTGCATCCATAATCTCGAGACGACGCACAATAGCCTCGTCAAAACTGATACGCGAGTAACGGGTAGCGTTAGGATCTTTATTAGGATCGGCGCTGTAAATGCCGTCGACTTTAGTCGCTTTTAAAACTATTTCCGCACCGATTTCAGCGCCACGCAAAGCGGCTGCCGTATCGGTCGTAAAAAACGGATTCCCCGTACCGGCGGCAAACACCACAACTTTGCCCTCTTCGAGGTAGCGCAATGCTTTGGGCCGGATATAGGGCTCGACAACCTGATCAATATTAAGGGCCGATTGCACTCGTGTGTCGACGCCGCGATTTTTAAGCGCGTCTTGCAACGCAAGCGCGTTCATGACCGTGGCCATCATGCCCATGTAATCGGCTGTGGCACGATCCATACCTTGTGCGCCTGGAGCGACGCCGCGAAATATATTACCGCCACCAATGACAATTGCAAGCTCGACGCCAAGCGTCGTCACTTCGGCAATTTCTTCAGTCATGCGCAAAATAGTAGAGCGATTGATCCCAAAGGCGTCTTCACCCATCAGCGCTTCACCGGAAAGCTTGAGAAGAACACGCTTATACGATCTGGTGGTCATAGATACTATCCTGAGAAAACAGTCCAACGAAAGTGTAAGCCAAAGCCGGGCTGTTTGAGCAACAACCCGGCTCTGTATTACTTAATAGTGCTTTATGCGTTGCCGGCAGCTGCAGCAGCAACCTCAGCAGCAAAGTCGTCGACTTTCTTCTCGATGCCTTCACCTACCACATACAATGCAAATTGCTTGATCGAAGCATTTTTTTCTTTAAGCATTTGCTCGATGCTTTGCTTGTCGTTTTTAACAAACGGCTGCGAAAGCAAAGTAACTTCTTTAAGAAACTTTTGAACTGAACCTTCGACCATTTTTGTGACGATTTCAGCAGGTTTGCCCGATTCGGACGCTTTCTGCTCGGCAACGGAACGCTCGGCAGCGATATCATCAGCCGATACGCCATTGGCATCCAGCGCTTTAGGCTTGGTCGCGGCAATATGCATGGCCAAGTCTTTACCGGTTTCGTCAGGGCCGCTGAACTCGACCAGCACGCCGATTTTTCCGCCATGAACATAACTGGCCAACTGCTGGCTGGTTTCAATGCGTTTAAAGCGGCGTACCGAAATATTTTCGCCAATTTTACCGATCAGCGCAGTACGGGTGGTTTCAACGGTACCTTCGCCCATAGGCAATGCAGCCAGCGCAGCCACATCGGCAGGATTGTTTTGTGTAACCAATTGGGCCAGCTGGTCGATGAAGCCAATGAAATCTTCGTTTTTGGCGACGAAGTCAGTTTCACAGTTAACTTCAATAACGGTGCCTTGCTTGGCATCAGGTGCAATGTACAAGCCAATCAGGCCTTCAGCCGTAACACGGGAAGCTGCCTTGCTGGCCTTATTACCCAACTTCACACGCAGGAGCTCTTCGGCGCGGGCGATGTCGCCATCGGCTTCAGTCAGTGCTTTTTTGCATTCCATCATGGGCGCGTCGGTTTTCTCGCGCAGTTCTTTAACCATAGATGCTGTAATTTGAGCCACTTTTTTCTCCAGTTCACTAAAACACACCCCGGTAAAACCGGGGCGAGTGTAGATATAAATCAGACGGCTGCCCCGATCATGCCAGAGGCAGCCCGCACCCAGACACGGTGCTTACGCGCAATACTTGGTCCATTGCCATATCAAACGTGCTCTTTGCCGGCTCGCTTGCCTTACACCAGTAAGGCAAGCGCTGCGCCTTCGCGTTCACACCTGATCTGAAAACGGAATTACTCGCCGCGTTTTTCAGCTTCAACTTCGACGAACTCTTCGCCTTCGGTGATTTCTTCTACCAAGCCGTTAAGATTTTGTTCACGGCCTTCGAGAACTGCGTCGGCCATGCCGCGCGCATATAACGCAATGGCTTTGGCGGAGTCGTCGTTACCGGGGATGACGTGTTCTACGCCGTCGGGCGAGTGATTGGTATCGACCACAGCCACAACCGGAATACCCAGGGTGCGAGCCTCGGCAACCGCAATCTTGTGATAGCCGACGTCGATAATGAACAAAGCGTCAGGCAAGGTGTTCATGTCTTTAATACCGCCGATCGCCTTGTTGAGCTTTTCGAGCTCGCGATCAAACATGAGCGCTTCTTTTTTGCTCATGCGTTCGGTAGCGCCGTCGGCAAGCTGAGCTTCCATTTCTTTCAGGCGCTTAACCGAGGTCTTGACCGTTTTGAAGTTGGTCATCATGCCGCCCAGCCAACGGCTGTCGACATAAGGCATGCCGCAACGCGCAGCTTCTTGAGCAACGATTTCGCGGGCAGCGCGCTTGGTGCCTACGAAAAGAACGTTGCCGCCACGTGCCGCGATCTGGCGAACAAACTTGGCTGCTTCCTGGAACTTGACAACAGTCTGCTCAAGGTTGACGATATGAATCTTGTTACGATGACCAAAGATGTACGGAGCCATCTTGGGATTCCAATAACGGGTCTGGTGGCCAAAATGGACGCCCGCTTCCAGCATTTCACGCATTAAAGACATAGTTTTCTCCAAGGGTTTAGTCTTGTGCCAGGCCTGTATCCGGTACACTGGGCTGTAAGCATGGCAAATCATGGCAAACGTACATACGCTACGGTACATACGCCAAAATTTGCGATCGTATACGCCGCCGGCAGCACGGTTAAGTTATATGCCGTTATTGCCGCCGGTAACAAATACATCTCGCTTGCAACCCAAAATACGCAAACACCCTGTGTTGGCCGGGCACGCGATTTTTGTGCTTTCCCTAACAAAATTTAGGAAAGCCTATAATTCTACTATCTTTAACCCACATTATTCAAGTTGACATGAGCAGCATAGTTACTGACCCCATCGATCTCGACAAAATGCGCGCCGCCTGCCAGGCCGCAGCGCAAACCCTGGATTATCTTGCCCCCCACGTGCGGGCGGGCGTTACGACGGGCGAACTCGATCGCCTTTGCATGGATTTTATTACCAACGTCCTCCATGTGAAGTCGGCTACGGTAGGCTATGCGCCACCCGGCTACCCGCCCTTCCCGGGCGCTATCTGCACCTCGGTAAATCATGTAATTTGCCATGGCATTCCAGGCGATAAAGTATTAAAAAACGGCGACATCATGAATATCGATGTCACTGTCATTAAAGACGGCTGGTTCGGCGATACAAGCCGTACCTATTACGTCGGCGAACCCTCCATTCTGGCCCGGCGCCTTGTTGAAACGACTTATGACTGCATGTGGCTCGGAATCGAACAGGTCCGGCCTGGCGCCACGCTCGGAGACGTCGGTTCGGCTATTCAAAAACACGCCGAAAAAGAAGGCTTCTCGGTGGTCCGCGAATATTGCGGCCACGGCGTTGGCCGGCAATTCCACCAAGACCCCCAAGTACTTCATTACGGCAAGGCCGGAACCGGCGTCAAACTCGTACCCGGCATGATTTTCACCATCGAACCCATGCTCAACGCAGGCCGTAAAGAAATTCGCCAACTGGCCGATGGCTGGACGGTCGTAACCCGCGATCACAGCTTGTCGGCACAATGGGAGCACAGCATCCTTGTCACCGACAGCGGTTACGAAGTCCTGACCGTTTCCGACGGCATGCCCGCTGCGCCTGCGTTTGCCAAGGGCGCATAGCGTACAGGCATCATGAACGCGCCGCCAGAGGTCTCTTTGCGCGACCAGCTCACTCTGCGACGCAACGAGGCCATTGCCAGCTTCCGCAAACATTTGCGTCCCGAGACCCTTCTGGCGGCGCTACGCCGCGTCACAGACCAGGCGCTGCGAGAGGTAATTAAGCACCATCCGCTACCCCATGGGGCAGCGCTTGCAGCGGTGGGCGGATACGGTCGCGGCGAACTGTATCCATACTCAGACATTGACGTGCTGATTCTGCTGCAAAACGAACCATCGTCTTCCGATGCGCAGTTACTGGAATCCCTGATCGCGGCACTGTGGGATTTAGGCCTTGATCTTGGGCACAGCGTACGCACAATTGCCGACTGCAAACATGAGGCGGCCAACGATATTACCGTCGAGACCGCCCTGCTCGAAATACGCTGGCTGGCCGGAAGCAAGGAACTGCTTCACAAACTAGTTCTGGCCATGCAGGATCAGCTTGATGTACAAACGTTTTTCCAGGCCAAACGCGCCGAAATGCAGCAACGGCACACACGCCATCAAGACACACCCTACGCCCTCGAGCCCAACTGCAAGGAAGCACCCGGCGGCCTGCGTGATTTACAAGTCATTCTTTGGCTGGCACAAGCTGCCGGCCTGGGCAAAACCTGGCGTGAAATAAAACAGGCTCAACTTTTAACGGCAGCCGAATACCGCGCACTGCGCCGCGCCGAACTGGCGTTTAAACGTTTGCGAATCGAGCTTCATTTGCTGGCGGGGCGCCGCGAAGACCGCCTGCTTTTTGATCTGCAGCCCGGCCTGGCGCAAGTTTACGGCTTTGTGGCGCTAAAGAACCGTCGACCCAGCGAATTGCTGATGCAGCGCTATTATTGGGCCGCACGCGTCGTCAATCAGCTCAATACGATTTTGATGCAAACTATCGAGGAACAGCTGTTCCCACGGCCCGATGCCACGATCAAAATAATTGACGATGACTTTTGCGAAGTCCACAACCGTCTGGACATTCGACGCGAGGACTGTTTCGCGCGAAATCCAACCTTGCTGCTACGCGCCTTTCTGATTATGCAAGAACGTGCCGAGCTAACCGGCTTGTCGGCGCAAAGCCTGCGTGCAATGTGGCATGCCCGGCGACGCATCGACACCCAGTTTCGGCGCAACCCCGTTAATCGCCATTTGTTTATCCAAATCCTGCAACAACCACGCGGCATCGTCCATGCGCTACGGCGTATGACTATGTTAAGTATTTTGCCTCGCTATTTACCCGAGTTTCGCAAAATCGTCGGGCAAATGCAGCACGACCTTTTCCATGCGTACACAGTCGACCAGCATACATTGATGGTCATACGCAATTTACGCCGTTTCACCATGCCTGAGCATGCACAGGAGTACCCTCTGGCAAGCCAGCTAGTGGCAGACTTCGACCGTCACTGGCTGCTTTACATTGCGGCTATGTACCACGACATTGCCAAAGGACGCGGAGGCGATCATTCGGAACTGGGCGCACGCGATGTACGCCGGTTTTGCCAAAACCACAACATCGAGCCTGCCGACACAGAACTGGTCGAATTTTTGGTGAGGCAGCATTTGACAATGTCGCAATTTGCGCAAAAACGCGATTTGACCGACCCCGGCGTTGTACACGAGTTTGCCCAATGTGTACAAGACGAGCGTCACCTGACCGCGCTTTATCTGTTGACCGTGGCCGATATCCGGGGAACCAGCCCCAAAGTCTGGAACTCCTGGAAAGGAAAGCTGCTTGAAGACTTATACCGTCTGACGCTTGATGCGCTGGGCGGCTCCCAGCCCGACACCGGTACAGTTCTTGCCTTGCGCAAAGAGGCCGCAGCGACTGAAATCCGACTTATGGGTTTGCGCGACGAAAGCCGTGACGAGTTCTGGAAACAACTTGATATTGCCTATTTTCTTCGCCACGAGGCGTCCGAAATTGCCTGGCATACCCGTCACCTGTACTATCGCAGCAATTGCCCTGACCCTGTCGTAAAGGTCAGGATCATTGGTCAAAATGAAGGATTGCAAGTCCTGGTATACACCCCGGATAAAAATGATCTTTTCGTGACAATCTGCCGCTATTTCGACCGACGTTCCTTTCGGGTCCAGGACGCACGCATACACACTACACGCCACGGCTGGGCGCTTGACAGTTTCGTCGTGTTGCTACCCCTGCATGAAAAAGATTTTCGCTCTCAGGCCGCCCTGGTCGAACATGAACTGGCCGAAAGTCTGAAAATAAACATGCCGGTTAATGCGGAACCCGGCCTCGAGTCTCCGAACCGCATGCGCTCCCGCCGCTCGCGCGTATTTCCCATGGTGCCCAACGTTGAGCTGCAACCCGACGAAAACGGACAATCATGGCGTCTTTCCGTTACCGCCGCCGACCGGCCCGGTCTGCTCTATAGCCTTGCCCAGGTATTTGCCCAGCACTCGATCAACCTGAAGATGGCCAAAGTGATGACGCTGGGCGATCGCATTGAAGACGTTTTTATTATTGAGGGAGATACGCTGGGACATCCGCGAACCCAGCTACAATTCGAACGCAACGTACTCAGCAAACTCGACGAAGCCATCGCATAATTCCATTTAAATCAATCGTAAGCTGTGTCGGCGCAGCAGCAGTACAAACATACTGTCTGCGCTTGCCTTCCTGTTCACAATTGATTTGGAAGTGGAATAACCATGCGTCACTAAGAAGGTAAATGATTGACCCATGATTTTCAATGACTTTATAGCCAACTTTGGCCGAAGTTTTTTATTTGCGCTCGCCACCTTGCTTCCCATGCTGAATCCTCCGGCGGTCGCGCCGATTTTTCTTACACTGACCGAAGGCGCCAGTTCCGCGGTACGGACGCAATTGGCCAAACGCGTCTCCATCAATATTTTCATTATGCTCGCCGCCGCGATGCTGGCCGGCAATATTGTGTTGGACTTTCTGGGGATCTCGTTGTCCATCGTACGTGTGGGCGGAGGCCTGCTGGTCATAGCCACGGCGTGGCAACTTGTCCGGGCGGCCGACTCCGACGCGGAACATGCACAAAACATGGCGCAAGCCTATTCGGCCGAGCGGGTGCAGGCCAAAGCGTTTTACCCTTTGACCTTTCCCATGATCTGCGGCCCCGGATCCCTGGCTGCAGCCCTGACTGTCGGGGCCACATTGCACGATGAGTCCGCTTCGGCCAGTGTGTCAAAACTGGCCGGCTCAATACCCGCCATTTTGACCGCATCGCTAGTTGTTTATTTTTGCCTGCGATTTGCCGCACAGTTTCTATATAAGCTAGGCCCCAGCGGCACCGCGGTACTCATGCGTCTGTCCGCGTTTATTTTGCTCTGTCTGGGCGTGCAAATTCTTTGGGACGGCGTGCACGAATTATTGCTTTCGCTCTTCCAGGAAGCTGCCAACATCAAGGCTGCGCGGTAACGCCAGCCGCATATTCAACGGCCCGCCGCCCTTTTCATTATTATTTCAGACACTTTAGATTATGCCTCGCCAAACCACTGCACTCTTACATCTAATCGCGCTGCTCTGTCTTGGCGCTGTCGGCATTGCCCTTGTATCGCAATACCTGTTCAATATGCGGCCTTGCGCCTGGTGCGTATTCCAGCGTCTTATTTACCTGGCAATCGCGCTATCGTGCTGGCTGGCCATTTTGTTTAAGCACCTGCCGTCGGCGCGCCGCGTGTTTACTTTACTTGCAACGCTGCTTAGTGCCGGCGGCATCGCAGCGGCATGGTATCAATACAACGTCGCCGCGAAAATGTTCTCTTGCGAGCAGACTTTTGCAGATCAATTTATGGTGAAATCGGGGCTTGATGCCAATGTCTCATGGCTATTTGGCATCTATGCAACCTGCATGGACGCTAAAGTTCATGTACTTGGCATCGAGTACGCCCTCTGGAGCCTGCTGTTGTTCGCTTTGCTTGGTCTGCTAAGCCTGCTGGCGCTTTTTCGGCGCTAAAGACCGGGCCCGCCACTACGGTAACCTTCTTCAGCGGCACAAATCCGCAAAGATGCAGTACAGCGCAATCCAGGCCGCGATTATCAGCTTGACCTGGATTGCATTGAACTACAAATCGTCGTCTGTACTGTTATTGGCCTGATGTTCCGCCGCCGCGCCACGCGTCTGGCTTAAACGCGTCAGATAAGCGGCATCGATGTCACCGGTTACATAATTGCCATTAAAGCACGACGATTCAAACTGCCTGAGCGCCGGATTCAAATCCCGAATGGATTGCTCTAGATCAGCCAGCTCTTGATAAACCAGTCCGTCCGCCCCAATTTCACGCGCCACCTGATCAGTATTGCGGCCATTGGCGATAAGCTCGGTCTGAGTAGGCATATCGATGCCATAGACATTGGGGAAGCGAACCGGAGGCGCAGCCGAAGCAAAAAAGACTTTATTCGCGCCGGCGGCACGAGCCATATCGACGATTTCCCGGCTGGTCGTACCCCGCACGATTGAATCGTCGACCAGAAGCACATTCTTCCCTTTAAACTCCATGTCGATGGCATTGAGTTTTTGCCGTACCGATTTTTTACGTACTGCCTGGCCGGGCATGATGAACGTGCGGCCAATATAACGATTTTTAATAAACCCTTCACGATAATTCAGATCGAGCCGGGCGGCCAATTGCATGGCCGCTGGCCGCGAAGAATCAGGAATAGGCATCACGACGTCGATGTCGCCCAGCCGCAAGGTTTTTGCGACGTTGTCGGCCAGGTATTCTCCCATGTTTAAACGCGCATCGTAAACCGACACGCCATCCATCAAGGAGTCGGGCCGTGCAAAATACACATACTCGAACACACAAGCCGTCAACATGGGATCCTGGGCGCATTGACGGCTCGTCATATTGCCATCAAGATCGATAAGTATGGCCTCACCTGGCTCAACATCCCGCACAAAGGTAAAACCACAGCCCGCCAACGCCACGGACTCGGATGCGATCATCCATTCGCAACCTTTATCGGTTTGGATTGATCCCAGACATAATGGACGAATGCCAAACGGATCGCGAAAAGCAACCATCCCAAAGCTGGCTATCTGAGCTATAACGGCATAGGCGCCTTTGGCGCGCCTATGCACGGCCGATACCGCCGTAAAAATCGAATTTTCGTCAAGCGAAACGCCGCTGGCCGCTAATTGCAGCTCGTGTGCGAAAACATTAAGCAAAACCTCTGAGTCGGAATTAGTATTGATATGGCGGCGATCGATACGGAACAGTTCTTCACGCAATTCGCGCCAATTGGTAAGGTTGCCGTTATGTACAAATGTAATGCCAAATGGGGCATTAACGTAAAAAGGCTGCGCCTCATCGACGCTATCGCTTGAGCCGGCCGTGGGATAACGCACTTGGCCCAACCCGCTGTTGCCAGGAAGCGAACGCATATTGCGGGTACGAAACACATCGCGCACCAACCCATGCGCCTTATACATATTGAAAAACTGCTCGTAAGACGTTGCAATGCCGGCAGCATCCTGCCCACGGTGCTGCAACAATAGAAGGCTATCGTAAATTAGTTGGTTTACAGGGCCCTGGCCGGCGACCCCAACAATTCCACACATTTTATATTCCTGTTAAAGCAATCAATACGGTAACCAAGATGACAAGGACGACGGCAATAACTGTTTGATTTGCAGCACGCCTTTCACCGCCGTGGACGATAGCCGCGAATCACGCCACCAAGGCTCTTCAGGCAGCTCGGTATACCCGGCCAGCGCCACTAAAACCAAAACAATCAACCCCCCGCGAATCAGGCCAAACAGCATTCCCAAGCCGTGATCTGCAGGAGTAAGACCTGTTTTCTGTATTAGCGAAGCCAGCGTAATATTGACCAGTCCGACCAGTAAAAGCACCACAATAAAGATCGCCGCATAAGCAGCGGCGGTTCGAAGCAAATCATTTTCAATATAAGAAACAAGCCAAAGCGAGGCCCTGGGGCCCCACCAGATAGCGGCCATGAAGGCGACGGCATAAGCGGCCAGCGACAGCACCTCCTTAATGAGACCCCGTAGAAGTCCCAGGAGGGCTGACACACCCAATATGGCCAGCACTATGTAGTCGAAGCTGGTCACTTGGAGGAAATGAAACCGTTGTCGTAACCTAAAGCCCGTAAACGTGTTTGCGCGGCCTGTGCGGCCTCACGCGAGGGAAATGGCCCTACGCGCAAGCGATATGTGGTTTTCCCACCTGCATTGCCGGCCTCAACATAAGCATTCGAGACCCCGGAGGAAACCAGACGATCGCGTCGGCTTTGCGCGTCTTTGTCGGTCGTGTATGCGGCGATTTGCAATACATAGCTGCCTTTGCCTTTGGCCGCCTCGGGAGTTGCCTGGGCAGGCTTGCGCCCCTCGAGCAAAGCGATAGCAACCGAGCCGTCATCAGTACGTTCGCTTGCTTTTGGTTTTGATTCGGGCTTGGTTTCAGGCGCTTTTTCGGTAACCTTGGGCGCGGCGGCGGCAGGTTTGGGTTCGATCGCTGGAGCGGCTGGCGCAGGCGTCTGGGAACGGGAATCAGTTGATGCAGCGGTCGAGTCGTCCGGCTGGGCATCTATCACGCCCGGATCGGGCGCAGGCACCGGAGCCGGGACGACAACACCACCGGCCTGACTCTGAGCAAGGTCGGGCTGGGTAAGCGCCGCACTGGGTTCGGGCTCGGGTGGCACTATGGCCGGTACCACAATAGGCGTATTGGGTTCGGCCGGAGGTGGCGAAGTGTCGAGCAGCATGGGAACAATGATGACCGCAGCGACTACCAATGCCAAAGCACCGACCAGCCGACGACGCGCGCGGCCTCGCAGTTCGTTTACCTGCGCCTCGCTTGACCCTGGCGAACGCTGCGTAGTGCGGCGCCCGGAACCATTGGCTGACTCGTTACGAGAAAACAATCCCATTTAAAAACCTTTGTTGGCCAGGCACGCTGCTTTATTTCAGCTTGCCCTGAAAACATTAATAAACCTTGCGTCCAAGTTCCTGAAGGACGGGGCCGACCGTGGAAAATGAACCGAACACGAGAATTCTATCATTCTCGGACGCTCGTTTTTGTGCTTCAGTAAAGGCTTGAACCGGATTATCAAAACTTGAAACAGTTACGGGCTCTTTACCCGCCGGCGGCAGCACCCCACGGACGATCTGCGCCAATTGCTCGCCGCTGGTTCCTCGCGGCCCTTCAAGGCCGGCGCAGTACCAATGATCAACCCGGGAAGCCAGCTTACCAACGACGGCAGCAATATCCTTGTCGTTCAGCATTCCAACCACAGCATGTGTATAGGGATAAAAAGCCATGCCGTCCAGGTTTTGCCCGAGCGCCGCGGCAGCATGCGGATTATGGGCTACATCAAGCACAATTGTAGGCGTGCCCGGCAATATTTGAAGGCGGCCCGGCAATGTCGCTTGCGACAAACCCAGCCGTACCGCTTGCTGCGGAACAACTAATTGGGTGCGTAGCGCCTCGAGGGCAGCCAGCGCGGCAGAAGCGTTCAATAGTTGATTGGCTCCCCGTAAAGCAGGATAAGCAAGACCACTGCGACGCTGTGAACGACCGCCATAGGCCCACTGCTGCCTGTCGCCCGAGTAGTTGAAATCTTTGCCAAACAGCCATAAGTCCGCGCCAATTTCCTGGGCGTAGTCGATGAGCGTCTGCGGCGGCACCGGATCGGCGCAAATCGCCGGGCACCCGGGGCGGAAAATATGAGCCTTTTCCAGGCCAATTTTTTCACGGGTATCGCCGAGCCACTCGGTGTGATCGATATCAATGCTGGTAACGATTGCGCAATCGGCATCGACAATATTAACCGCGTCCAGGCGACCGCCCAGCCCCACCTCGAGAATCACGACATCCACGCCCTTTTGCTCAAATAAACGCAAAGCGGCCAGCGTAGTGTATTCAAAATAACTGAGCGATACATCGCCGCGCACAGATTCGATGTAATTGAACTGTTCGATAATTTCTTCGTCGCTGGCCAATTCGCCATTAACTCGAATACGCTCGTTGAAATCAATTAAATGCGGCGACGTATACAAACCAGTGCGATACCCCCCTGCCAGCAAAATAGCTTCGAGCATGGCGCAGGTAGACCCTTTGCCATTGGTACCACCCACTGTTATTTTTACAAAAGGCAGCTTCAGTTCGAGGCGATCGGCCGCGGCACGCACGCGATCCAGGCCAAGCTCGATGGCTTTATGATGCAAGGACTCTAAGTAACTGAGCCAATCGGCAAGATTCGCCGTACTACCAGGTTTGGGTAAAGACATGATGAACGCTTATAAACGACAACGGCGGGTACTGCCATGGCACGAACCCCCCGTTTAAAAATAAAAACTGCTCTTACAGATTACTTGCGCCGTACCGGAGGCAAATCGGTGCAACTTCCCTCGGCCACTTCAGCTGCCATGCCGATGGACTCGCCCAGAGTAGGATGCGGATGTATCGTTTTTCCGATATCCACAGCATCGGCCCCCATTTCGATTGCCAACGCCACTTCACCAATTAAATCACCAGCATGGGTGCCTACGATACCACCTCCGACGATACGATGCGTTTGGGCATCGAAAAGCAGCTTGGTAAAGCCCTCGTCGCGGCCGTTGGCAATAGCCCGACCCGAGGCGGCCCACGGAAACAAACCTTTTTCTACGGCTATACCTTCTTCTTTAGCCTGGTCTTCGGTTAGGCCGACCCAGGCAATTTCGGGATCGGTGTAAGCCACTGACGGAATTACCCTTGCGTCGAAATAACTTTTCTGACCGGCAATGACCTCGGCAGCGACATGCGCTTCATGCACGGCCTTGTGAGCCAGCATAGGTTGTCCGACGATGTCGCCAATCGCGTAAATATGGGGAACATTAGTACGCATTTGCCGATCAACCGGAATAAACCCCCGCTCGCCAACAATCACACCAGCCTTGTCGGCCGCCAGTTTATTGCCATTGGGAACCCGGCCCACGGCTTGTAAAACCAAGTCGTAACGCTGAGGCTCCTTCGGAGCATTCTCGCCTTCGAAAGAAACCCAAATCCCGTCTTCTTTGGCTTCAGCCCCCACGGTTTTGGTGTTCAGCATAATATGGTCGAAACGCTTCGCGTTCATTTTTTCCCATACTTTGACCAAATCGCGGTCAGCGCCTTGCATCAATCCGCTTAACATCTCAACGACATCCAGGCGCGAACCCAAAGCGGAATAAACCGTGCCCATTTCAAGGCCGATGATTCCGCCGCCCACAATCAGCATCTTTTCAGGAATGCTTGAAAGCAATAAGGCGCCAGTCGAATCGACAATACGATCATCGTCGGGCAAGAACGGCAACTTAACCGACTGGCTACCCGCGGCGATAATGGCCGAGCTGAATTTCACGGTTTGAGTTTGGCCGCCATCCGATTTTATTGACACATGGTAAGGGTCAACAAACTGTCCCACTCCGGTTAAAACAGTAACCTTGCGCGCCTTGGCCATCCCTGCCAACCCACCGGTCAGCTTGGCCACCACACCATCCTTAAAACCGCGCAGCGCATCAAGGTCGATCTTGGGGGCCCCGAACAAAATACCATGGGAAGCAAGCGACTGAGCCTCTTCCGCAACAGCCGCGGTATGCAGCAAGGCCTTTGAGGGAATGCACCCTACGTTCAGACACACACCGCCCAGGGTTGCGTACCGTTCGACCAAAGCAACTTTCAGGCCCAGATCGGCCGCGCGGAATGCGGCCGAGTAGCCGCCCGGACCTGCCCCCAGCACCAGCACGTCGTACTGGGCATCGGCAGCCCCGCCAAAATTGGCTGCCGCAGGCGCTTCAGATGGGCTTTGAGCAACAGGTGAGGCGCTTGCAGGCTTGGCTGCAGAAGCGGCTGGCGCTGCAGCCGAGGCCGGAGCCGCTTTTTCAGCACCTGAAGCTTTGGCGGCCGTTGCCTCTATCTCGACGATAGCCGCACCTTGGGCGATTTTATCGCCCACTTTTACCAGAACAGTTTTGACCAGCCCCCCTTGTGCCGCGGGAATCTCCATGGAGGCCTTATCGGACTCAACCGTGATCAGGCTTTGCTCGGGCTTTATCGTATCGCCGGCAGCGACCAGAACCTCGATCACCTCGACTTCGGCGAAATCGCCAATATCGGGCACTGTTAATTGTGTAGTGCTCATGGCAGTCTCCTAAAGCGCAATACGTCGAAAATCGGCTAGCAAGGCAGCCAGATAGGCGTTGAACCGAGCTGCGGACGCTCCGTCGATGACACGGTGGTCGTAAGACAGCGACAATGGCAACATCAAGCGCGGTTGAAACGCTTTGCCGTCCCATACCGGTTCATGCGACGAACGAGACACCCCCAAAATAGCCACTTCAGGCGCGTTAATGATGGGCGTGAACGACGTCCCGCCAATCCCGCCCAGCGATGAAATTGAAAAACATCCGCCCTGCATCTGCGCTGGCGACAACTTGCCGTCGCGGGCCTGCCTGGCCAGGTCCGACATTTCCGTAGCAATTTCGAAAATACCTTTTTTATCGGCATCCCTGATTACCGGCACAACAAGACCGTTGGGCGTATCGGCAGCGAAACCAACGTGGTAGTACTGCTTAAGAACCAGGTTGTCGCCGTCAAGCGAAGCATTGAACTCGGGAAATTTCTTAAGCGCGGCAACCACAGCCTTGATCAGGAAGGCCAGCATTGTGACCTTGATTCCCGATTTCTGATTCTCTTGGTTAAGCGTAACGCGCAGCTCTTCAAGGTCGGTAATATCGGCCACATCATTATTCGTGACGTGGGGGATCATGACCCAGTTACGGTGCAAATTAGCGCCCGAAATTTTCTTGATCCGCGACAAGGGCTTGGCTTCGATCGGGCCGAATTTGGCAAAATCGACTTTCGGCCAGTCCAACACCGATAAGCCCCCGCCTGAAACCGCCGCCGCTCCGGCGCCGCTGCTGCCTGCTGCCACGGCTTGCTTGACAAACGCCCGCACGTCGTCAGCCGTAATGCGATTTTTATCGCCGCTACCCGTTACACGCCGCAAATCAACACCCAGCTCGCGTGCAAATTTGCGCACAGACGGGGAAGCGTGTGGCAAATTGCGTGCAGGCAAGCCGATGTCGGATAGCACTTCGGTGGGTGACTCACGCGAAACGGGCGTAGATGCCATCGACGCTTCAGCCTGTACGGACTGCGCTGATGCCTGCTCGGGTTTAGCCGCCGGGGCCGGCTTGGCGGCCTCCTTGCCTTCTTCCGCCGCTGGCGCCCCAGCGGACTGCTCGGCCGCGGTACTGGACAACTCCAGAATCTCGGTGCCTTGACTGACCTTGTCACCGACCTTCACTTTAATGGCCGTAACAACACCTGCATGCGAGGATGGCACTTCCATCGAAGCCTTGTCGGACTCAACTGTAATCAAGCTTTGCTCGGGCTTTACTGTGTCGCCCACAGCCACCAGCAGTTCGATCACCTCGACCTCGTTGACGTCGCCGATATCAGGCACAGCAACAGTAACCGTCCCACCCGTCGCCGTTGCGGCAGCCGACGAAGCGCCGGACGGCGCCGGCGTTTCAGTCGGCTTTGCAGCTGGCTTGGCATCGGCCGGCTTGGCAGGCTTCTGCTCAGCAGCGCCTGGACCCTCGGACTCGATCTCGATGATGACACTGCCTTCTTTAATCTTGTCGCCGACTTTGACCTTGACGGATTTGACCACGCCGGCATTGGGGGAAGGGATTTCCATGGAAGCCTTGTCGGATTCCACAGTAATCAAACTTTGCTCGGCCTTAATAGTGTCGCCTTCAGCGACCAACAGTTCAATGACCTCGACCTCGCTAAAGTCGCCAATATCCGGAACCTTAATCTCTGTGAGATTGCTCATATCTGTCTCCCCCGCTTAGGCGTGATGTGGGTTGGCTTTATTAACATCAATGCCGTACTTTTTAAT
>DATCVA010000016.1:0-3568 GCA_036567205.1 Eoetvoesiella sp.
CCGCAGGACGGTGTTGCTGCTAACAGTTGTCGGCTTCCTGGTATTCAATACCCTCACGGCGCTGTCTTCCCACTATTGGCTTACTTTGATTGCGCGGTTTTTTGCCGGCGTTTCTGCGGGACTGGCCTGGAGCCTCATTGCGGGCTATGCGCGACGGATGGTTGCTCCACAATTGCAGGGACGCGCATTGGCAGTCGCGATGGTGGGAACGCCCATCGCATTGTCGCTGGGCGTGCCGTTGGGAACCTGGCTGGGGGGATTCATGGGCTGGCGCATGGCGTTCGGATTGATGTCCGGGATGACCTTGCTGTTGATTGTCTGGGTGCTGATCAAGGTGCCGGACTACCCTGGCCAATCCTCCTCACAGCGCATGGCGTTGCGTCAGGTCTTTTTCACACCTGGTGTACGTTCGGTGCTGGGGGTCGTCTTCACCTGGATGCTGGCTCACAACATTCTTTATACCTACGTCGCGCCGTTTGTTTCCAGGGCTGGGTTGGCCGATGAGGTTGGTTTGGTTCTGCTGGTATTTGGTGTTGCCGCTTTGGCGGGCATCTGGATAACGGGGCGGCTGGTTGATCGGCATCTGCGCAAGACAGTGTTGGCCAGTCTCGCAACCTTCGCAGCCGTTTCGGTTTTCTTCGGCTTGTTTTCAGGCTCTGCCGTGGCGATTTATCTAGGTGTTTTTATCTGGGGCCTGACCTTTGGTGGCGCCGCGACGCTTCTACAAACCGCGCTTGCCGACGCCGCAGGCAAGGGCGCCGATGTTGCTCTCTCCATGAACGTCGTCGTCTGGAACAGCGCTGTCGCTGGCGGGGGACTCTTGGGTGGCGTGTTACTCGGCCAGTGGGGAGTGGGTTCCTTTCCCTGGGTGTTATTGATACTGCTACTCCTCAGTCTGGTCATTGCATCTAGAGCGCGGGTCCACGGCTTTGCGCAAGGTGACAGGCAGTCCAGCCAAGTGGTCGCTGGTCATTGATGTGTGGGCAGCATTGCGCTGCATGCTCAAGCTTCCAACGCATTACAACGAGTGAACAGCATGAATACGTGATTTAAGCTGCAGCGGCGACTTGCTATAGATTTACCGGGCTTGGGCGAGTCTGGATCGCCCAAGACGAGGGGCTGGTTTTTTGCTTTAGTTTAGATACCGTTCCACTAGGCGCGCCCAGTAGGCAGCACCGATTGGCAAGTTTTTGTCATTGAAATCGTAGGCCGGGTTATGAACCATACAACCATCTTCGCCAACGCCATTGCCCAGGCGTAAAAAACAACCTGGCCGCTGCTCAAGCATGTAAGCGAAGTCCTCGCTGGACATGAGCTGATCGGCATGGGCAATCACATGCTCATCACCCACCAGTTCCCGTGCTACTTGCAGAGCAAATTCGGTTTGCGCTCGGTCGTTGTCGATCACCGGGTAACCTTCCATATAGTCGATCGTGGCCGTTGCTCCATAGCTGTTTGCTTGGGCGTGGACCAGTGCTTCGATGCGCTCTTTCAACTGGCTACGGACCCGCTTGCTGAACGAGCGGATGCTCAGCTCAAGGTAGGCACTGCTGGAAATCACATTGTTAGCAACCCCCGCCTGAAGCAGGCCGACCGTGACTACAACGGGTTCAACAGGGTTGATATTGCGCGCGACAATGGTCTGCAGCGACATGACGATGCTGGACGCCACCACAACCGGATCTACCGTAAGGTGTGGGCGAGCCGCATGGCCTCCGAGACCATGAATGGTAATCGCGACCTTGTCGCTCGCCGACATGAACGGTCCGCTTCTAAACAGGAAGGTGACCGGAGCCTCGCCGGGGTGGTTGTGCATTCCGAACACGGCATCACAGGGAAAGCGTTCGAACAAGCCATCATTTACCATGCGTTGCGCACCGCTATCGAAGCCCTTCTCCTCTGCGGGTTGAAAATAGAGGTGCACCGTTCCGCGGAAGTTTCGTGTGCGCGCCAGATATTCAGCGGCCCCAAGCAGCATGGTGGTATGGCCGTCGTGGCCGCAGGCATGCATTTTTCCCTGATGGACACTGGCGTAAGGCAAGCCGGTCTGCTCGGTCAACGGCAGAGCATCCATGTCTGCTCGTATGCCAATGTTCTTGCCGGCGCCTACCGTCAGGCTGCCTACCACACCGGTCTCACCAACGCCTTCGGTTACGCTGAACCCCCAGGCCCGTAAGCGCTCTGCAACGAGTTTGGCGGTTTGAAACTCCTCGTAGGCCATTTCCGGATGCTGGTGAATATGGCGGCGAATACGTGTCAGCTCCTCAGCTTGAGGGCGTAAATCATCGACTTTGCAGTAGTGAGGTTCAGTCTTCATCACAGTAAGTTCCTAGCGGTGAATAATGGAGTGCAGGAGTGGCGTCAGTTGGGATGCATCCCCGGCTCCTACGGTTGAGCCTGGGCCGGTAAACGCAATGTCAACGTACAAAGACCGCCGATCACTAAAAGGACGGCCATTACGGCCATCCCCGCAGCGAACGAGCCGGTGAAGGTCTTCAGAGCACCGATGATGGAAGGACTGACAAAGCCACCGAAGGCACCGATGCTGTTGATCAGGGCTATGCCTCCAGCGGCGGCAGTACCTTTGAGGTAGCTGGAGGGCACAGCCCAGAACACGGCATAGGCCGAGTATGTGGATAGCGTTGCGAGGGTAATACTGCACAGCGCCAACGTCAGGTTGCCGGAACTGAAACCGGTCAGCACTAAACCTATTGCGCCCAGAAAGGCGGGTACTGCGCCGTGCCAGCGGCGCTCGCCCAGGCGGTCGGAACTCCGAGCATTGATCAGCATCGCGAAAATGGCGGCGCTGTAAGGGATCATTGAATAGAGCCCGATCTCGAAAATATTCTTTACGCCAGCGTCCCGCAGTATGCTCGGCAGCCAGAAACTGACGGTATACAGACCGCAGATCAGACAGAAGTAAATGAGGGCCATCAGGTAAATTCGCCAGTCTTTCAAGGCGGCAGCGAAAGTATGTTGTTTTGACGCCTGCACCTGCTCCAGATCATTCGCCAGCAGCCGTTTTTCTTCTTGGCTCAGCCATTTGGCCTGTTCCGGCGAGTCACTCAAAAAGAAGAACGCCGCGATACCCAAAAGAATGCAAGGCGCCCCTTCGAGGATGAACATCCACTGCCATCCCGCCAAACCATGAATGTCGGCGAAAGTCCCCATAATCCAGGTCGACAATGGTCCACCGATGACGTTCGAGACTGGCCCTGCCAACAGGACGCACGCCATTACTTGAGCGCGACGCTTACCTGAAAACCAGAAGGTCAGATAGAGGATCATGCCCGGAGCAAATCCAGCCTCAAACACCCCTAGAAAAAACCGCAGGACATAAAAGGTAGTGCTGTCATGCACAAACAACATCGAGGTTGAAGCCACCCCCCACAACAACATGATGCGACTGAGCGTCTTACGGATTCCTACCCGCGCCAGCCAGAGATTGCTCGGCACTTCGAACATTACATAACCGATAAAGAAAATCCCTGCCGCCAATCCATAAGCTGCATCGGTCAGACCGAATTCCTGCTGCATCGCAATCTTGGCGTAACTGATATTGACCCGA
>DATCVA010000017.1:0-3942 GCA_036567205.1 Eoetvoesiella sp.
TGCTGGACGCGTGACGCTTCTTCGTGGGTGCGTCGTTCGGTAATGTCGCGTGCGACTTGCAGACGCACCCGTCGGCCGTCGGTCCAGGCCAGCATGCGGTGATGAACTTCGAACCAGCGTTGTGCCGACTGAGAGAAAATCTCGACCGTTTCGTCGGTGAAGCGGCCCAGACGCCCGCCCAGCAATTCTCCGTGTCCGCTGGATTGTGCGCCGAAAAAGCGTCGGTACGTGCGATTGGCGAACAATAGTTCAAGTCCGTCGGAAGTGTCGGCGACAACGGAAATGGCGTCATCCAGACCCTCGAGTACCGTCATGAAACGTTCGTGCGCGGCGGTAAGCGCTTCGCGAATACGCTTCGGTTCGGTAATGTCGGTCATGGATGTCATCCAGCCGATCTGTTCGCCGTTGGGATCACGTAATGGGGAGACGTACATGCGTGCGGTAAAACGCGAACCATCGCGACGCTGTGCCTCTACTTCAAGTCCGCTGCTTGGGGTGCGGCCCGATAACAGCAAGTCCAGGGTTTCCTGATGCTGCGCATGTCGGCCGGGCAGCCAGTAGGGAAAAGGAGTCGTACGCCCAATAAGATCTGCCTCGTTCCAGCCTATCATGCGGCAAAATGCCGGGTTTACGTAGGCGATCCGGCCGTGCATGTCGAACACTCGCATCCCGGTGGACATGGAGTTTTCCATTGCTCGGCGAAAACCGGTTTCGGCAATGAGCGCCGCTTCCGCACGCGTGCGAAAGCGTGTGTAGCGCCATAAGGCCAAGAGACTTAGAACAATAACGCAGGATAAGGCAACGACAACCATGATCAGGCGTTGCTGGCGCGTTTCCTGATCGATCGTCACGAACATGACGCTGTCGTTGTGCAGGCGCTGCAGCCAAATAAAAGCGCCCATTACACATAAGTACAGAATCAGGACGACAACCGGCGTCAACCAGTAAAAGCCACGTCGGTTGCTTTTTGCCTGATCGTAGAAGGTTGTTGGAATCAGTGATTTTTTAGAAGGGCTGGCCATAACTCTACATTTAATACGTAACGCATTTTAGTCTGTAACCGAAGCCTATATTTCCCACATTATAAAAACTCATGCCATAAAGTGAAATTTAGCTTGATCAACGGCGCAGTCTTTCCTAGAATCCAATAATCCACCAGATCTACTGATGTTCGCATCAGCGTTTGTTGCTGCCGTTCGGTTATAACGTGATACAACGATCTAGACGCTGTGAGTGTTCTGTCCTTATTAAACTCAAAAAACAGGAGACAGCTAATGTCCTCTCTTGAAAAAGTCAGTGCAACGGTAAACGACACCGACGACCAGGCCCTTGAAATGCAGGAATGGCTCGAGGCGCTCGAGGCCGTACTCGATCGAGAGGGCCCAGAGCGCGCTCATTTGCTGCTCGAGAGTCTTATTGACCTGGCGCGCCGTTCGGGCGCCCATATTCCATATTCGCCCAACACAGCTTACGTTAATACGATCCCGCCAGGGCTTGAGCCGGCTCATCCAGGTAATTTGACGCTCGAAGAGCGTATACGTTCCTATATTCGCTGGAACGCCATGGCCATGGTGGTCAAGGCCAACAGCCACCATCCTGCCGATGGCGGCGATTTGGGCGGCCATATTGCGTCGTTTGCGTCGTTGGCAACGATGATTGGTTGTGGCCAAAACCACTTCTGGCATGCTGAAACCGAAGACCACGGTGGCGACCTTGTTTATTTCCAGGGCCATACTTCGCCTGGAATGTACGGTCGAGCCTATCTTGAAGGCCGCCTGACCGAAGATCAGCTTGATCATTTTCGTCAGGAAGTTGGCGGAAAAGGTTTGCCTTCGTATCCGCATCCCAAATTAATGCCCGAGTTCTGGCAGTTTCCGACAGTATCCATGGGGCTTGGGCCGCTCATGGCCATTTACCAGGCGCGTTTTCTAAAGTATCTGCATGCGCGTGGCATCGCCGATACCAGCAACCGTAAGGTATGGGTGTTTTGCGGCGATGGCGAAATGGACGAGCCTGAATCCATTGGCGCAATCAGTCTTGCCGCACGCGAAAAGCTGGATAACCTGATTTTTGTTGTCAACTGCAACCTGCAGCGCCTGGACGGGCCGGTGCGCGGCAACGGCAAAATCATTCAGGAACTTGAGGGCGAGTTCCGGGGCAGCGGCTGGAATGTTATCAAGCTGATCTGGGGAGGCTATTGGGATCCCCTGTTGGCGCATGACAAAGAAGGTATTTTACGTCGCGTCATGGAAGAGTCGGTCGACGGCGAATACCAGGCCTACAAGGCGCACGATGGCGCTTACGTGCGCGAGCATTTCTTTGGCAAGCATCCAAAATTGCTGGAAATGGTCAGTCGCATGAGCGATGAGGCTGTCTGGAGATTGAATCGTGGCGGCCATGATCCGCACAAAGTGTATGCGGCCTTTGAGGCTGCTTCAAAGCATACCGGCCAGCCTACTGTTATTTTGGCGAAAACCATTAAGGGTTACGGCATGGGCCATGTGGGTCAGGCCAAAAACCCAACTCATCAACAGAAAAAACTCGATATTGAAGCCGTGCGCGAGTTCCGTGACCGCTTCAATATCCCGATCCCCGACGACAAGCTCGAGCAGCTTCCATACTTCAAACCGGCGGAAGATTCGCCCGAAATGAAGTATTTGCACGAACGCCGCAAAGCATTGGGCGGTTATTTGCCGCGCCGCCGCACCAAAGCCGACGAACACTTTACCGCCCCCAAGCTCGAGGCCTTTAAAGCCGTGCTCGAGCCTACCGCCGAAGGGCGGGAAATTTCGACGACGCAAGCCTTTGTACGCATTCTCAATCAAATTTTGCGCGATAAAGAGCTTAGCCCCCGCGTTGTGCCTATCTTGGCCGACGAGTCCCGCACCTTTGGCATGGAGGGCCTGTTCCGCCAAATTGGGATCTACGCCCCCGAGGGTCAAAAATACGTTCCGGTCGATAAAGACCAGGTCATGTATTACCGTGAAGCAGCCGATGGCCAATTGCTGCAGGAAGGCATCAACGAAGCAGGTGCATTCAGTTCGTGGATTGCCGCGGCAACGTCCTACTCGACGAATAATCGGATCATGATTCCGTTCTACATCTATTATTCGATGTTCGGCTTCCAGCGTATTGGCGATCTGGCCTGGGCAGCGGGCGATATGCAGGCTCGCGGCTTTTTGTTGGGCGGTACGGCAGGGCGCACGACGCTAAATGGCGAGGGCTTGCAGCACGAAGACGGGCATAGTCATATTATGTCGGCACTTATTCCCAACTGCGTCTCTTATGATCCAACCTTCGCTCACGAATTGGCGGTAATCATCCAGAGCGGAATGAAACGGATGATCGAAGATCAGGAAAACGTCTATTACTACATCACCGTCATGAACGAAAACTATCCTCAGCCGGGCCTTACAGCCGGCGATGAAGAGGGTATTGTGCGCGGTATGTACAAGCTTAAATCCACGGACGCCAGCAAGGGCAAGTTACGGGTTCAGTTAATGGGATCCGGCACGATTTTGCGCGAAGTGCTTGCGGCTCAAGAACTGCTTCAGAACGACTGGGGCGTCGGCTCCGATTTATGGAGCGTCACCAGCTTTACAGAGTTGCGTCGCGATGGCCTCGATTGCGAGCGTCAACGCCTTTTGCATCCAGAAGACCAGACGGCGGCGCTTCCTTATGTAACGCAAGAGCTAGACAAAACAACCGGCCCGATTGTGGTCTCTACCGACTACGTAAAACTATACGGTGACCAGATTCGTCCATATATCCCGAACGGACGGCGCTACACCGTGCTGGGCACTGACGGGTATGGCCGTTCCGACTTCCGTTATAAATTGCGTGAGCACTTCGAGGTTGATCGCCACTTTGTGGTCCTGGCCGCTTTGCGCTCTTTGGCCGACGACGGCTCGTTGCCTGTCGCCAAAGTGGCTGAAGCTATTA
>DATCVA010000018.1:0-10783 GCA_036567205.1 Eoetvoesiella sp.
TTCCTAATAGCAGTATCTTCATGCGGTTTACTTTATCCAATTCCCGGCTGCGCCCCAGGCTGCCCCGTCACGGGATCACTCGAACACCTCGGCCTGGGCCAGCAGTGGCGCGGCCTCGTCTTTGGCGGAGAGTATCGGGGCTCCGCTGCCTGGCCACTGAATGCCGATGTCGGGATCGTTCCACCGGATGCCGCGCTCGGCTTGCGGATGGTAGTAGTCGGTGGTCTTGTACAGGAGTTCGGCTTCGTCGGACAGAACCAGGTAGCCATGGGCAAAGCCCGGCGGGATCCAGAGCTGCCTTTTGTTCTCGGCGCTAAGAGTATGGCTGACCCATAGGCCGAAGGTGGGCGAGCTTTTGCGCAAGTCCACGCAGACGTCGAAGACTACGCCAGATACCACGCGCACCAGCTTGCCTTGCGGATGCCGGATTTGATAATGCAGGCCGCGCAGTACTTGCTTGCCCGACCTTGAATGATTGTCCTGGACAAAGCAAACTTGTCGGCCGATGGCTGTTTCGAATTGCGCCTGGTTATAGCTTTCGAAGAAAAAGCCGCGGTGATCGGTGAATACCGTTGGTTCGAGCAGGATTACATCCGGAATGGGCGGGGGTTGGGTTTTCATCGTGATAAGTTTAACGGCTTGTTCGAATAAGTGCCGGCGTCACGCCGCATCCAGCGGAAAGTGCGAAGCGACGAGTTTGGCTGCTTTGCAGGGCAGTGTTGTGACATAGTCGCTTTTCATGGGTATATCGGGCGCCAGGGCCAGATGGGAAACTAACATCTGGGCTCCTCCCCAGGCTGTCCGGCCAGTGGTCGATATCGTTGGGCTTTGCGGTTTGGAAGAGTTCCGGCGCTATTTCGACATTGGCGTATTCCATCACGATGAAGCCTGGATAGCCCGGAATTTAGGCGCCCATCGAAGGGGGCGATGGAACCGCGGATGATGGCTGGATGTGACATATTTCGCGGCAGCATGGTCGATCTCTATGCCGCGGAGTCCATACGATTTTTTTCGTGCTCAATATCATATTGAGCAGGTAAGAA
This sequence comes from Eoetvoesiella sp., assembly GCA_036567205.1. GTDB lineage: Bacteria > Pseudomonadota > Gammaproteobacteria > Burkholderiales > Burkholderiaceae_B > DATCVA01. The sequence goes on from DATCVA010000018.1 coordinate 1,044, forward strand.
AATGCCGTTCTTAAATGCGATGATTTCCGCCATGACACTCACTGCAATCTCGGCCGGCGTCTTGCTTCCAATAAAGATACCCACAGGGCCGCGGAGCTTGCGCATCAGGTCGGGGGGCTGCTCGAGATGTTCAATCATGCGTTGCCTGCGCGCCGCATTATTTTTCCTGGACCCTATTGCCCCCACATAAAAGGCATCCGTATGCAAGGCGGAAAGCAAGGCTAAATCGTCAAGCTTAGGGTCATGTGTCAGAGCGATGATACAAGTCCTTGAGTTTGGCTTGAAAGCATCCACAACGTCGTCTGGCATATCCGTCAAAACTTGCATCCCCTCCACAGACCAGCGCTGGTTATATTCCGCTCTGGGATCGCATACGGTCACTGAAAATCCGTTGAAAACGGCCATCGTTGCAAGATATTCAGATATCTGCCCAGCCCCGATTATCAACATTCGATAACTAGGCCCGAATACTTGAGTCATCATGGAGGGAGTGTAGGCAAGCATTTCTGGAATGTCGGTTGGAACCAGATTGACCTGCCCGTTCTTCAGATTCAGTTCTCTTTTTATTAGACTTCCCCGGCTGGTTGAATCAGTTAAGCGCTCTAGCAATTGAGGATCCGGATCGAACTCGATGACCAGTTCTACTGTTCCACCACATGGCAGCCCGAATTGATGAGCTTCATGTGCATTGATGCCATAAGCCAAGATTTCTGGTGCTTTGTCCCTTGGAAAATGCCGCCTGTACTTGTCGATCAGGTCGTCTTCAATGCAGCCGCCCGAAACCGATCCGACTACGGCGCCATCATCACGCACCGCCATAAGAGAGCCTATGGGGCGTGGAGAAGAGCCCCATGTGCGGACAATTGTGGCGAGCGCTGCGTGGCGTTTTTCCTGACGCCATTTACAAAGAGTTCGCAGCACTATGAAATCAATATTGTCCATTTTTGAGCTCATAGGCCAGTTTCACCTCAAGCCATATCTCGTCAAAAGCGCGCCACGGGAAGCTCGGTGTTATGCCTCTGTCATGGCGAAAGAAGCTGGAGCATAAAAATGTGGTGCGCCAAAAGCCAGACTGAGGCATCGAACTATTTCCAGCAACGGGGGCTTCCACTGCGAAATATTTTCCTCGTGAACACAAACCCTGGTACGCATGCATCATGCGCACTATTGAAAACCGCAATTTTCAAGTAGCGATTTACCATCCGCTGACTTGAAGTACTCAATTAATAAAGTGGCTTTCGGATTTTGCCCAACGACTGCTATAGAGTATGCCGTTGATAAGGCGAAGCTGTCCGGAAACCCGCCGATAAACATAACCGCAGTACTAGTAGCGATTTCAGTCATTTGTGCACATGCGATTGAGCTTGCGGTACCTTCGTCACGCAGCGCGGCGACCGCTTGAACCCCGCCCGGGAATTGCTTGAGTTTTTCTTCCATCAATTGTGTCAGGCGCAACGATTCCAACATTGACGCGAACTGCCTGCCGCCAGTGGAATTTATTAGATCAGGCACAAATACCTTATCCGCGCTGAGTAATGCTTGCTTTACTGCATCTTCCGAGCGCATATCAGGCGCCGGGGAATCTATAAGCTTAGCCAGTCCAGTTACCGTCGTACCAAGAGCATGATCCGAGCTTATGCGGTCCCCATGCTCCAGCTTTAACTCATTGAGTAGAGAAGTAGTAAGGACTATCAGGTCACATTTCTCGCCTTCACAAAGCGCATTTCGTGCTCTATCAAGCGTTAAATTAGCAGCGCCAAATTCGATATGAAAGACGCCTATATCATGTTCACTGCGATTGCCGGCAAGCCGATTAAACAAGCCATTTGCCGCCCCTACACTTTTCACATAGATGTCCCGCATCTCATCCCCCGTTTCATGAATCCATTGCAGCAACAATATTGTCCTGGCTCAATGGCAAAGTCCTTACGCGGACGCCGAGTGCATCGTATAAAGCATTTGCCAGCGCGGCAGCAACCGGGCCTTGTGCTGCTTCGCCCGCGCCAAGTGATTCCTCCTCTGGCCTGTCTACGACGACAACCTCCACCTTTGGCACTTCGGAAAACCGCAGAATCGGATAAGCTACCCATTCATTGCTAGTAATACGTGTTTGATCGAAAGTGACCTGCTCTTTTAATGTCCAGCTAACACTCTGTAGCGCGCCACCTTCGATTTGATTTATTACACCGTCAAGGTCGATCACCCTGCCGACATCCACCGCTAATACGATATCGGTTACGCGAACGGCTTCATTAACCTCGATACGTGCGGCCACAGCACACCAGGCACCTGTATTTTTATATTTTGCCCAAGCAAATCCATATCCGACCTCGCCGCCCTCGATACTGGTTTTAGGCGCGCGCCACCACTCCGCGGCGTCTATCGCACAATCAATAACTTTAAGGGCTCTAGGATCGCTCAGATGTCGTTTTCTATAACTTACCCTGTCTTCGCCGAGCGTTTCGGCAATTTCATCTATGAAGGATTCAAGCGCAAATACATTGGCATAAGCGCCCAAAGCCCGGATTGCCGACGTACGGATTGGCATCACTAACAATCGGTTAGTGAGCACCTTTACATTCGGAATGTCATAGCCCGGGATCGCATTTCGCTCCGCGCCGCCACCAGCCGACAATGGAGCATTAATCGCAATAGGCGGCGGAGTACCACAGGCGCGATGGCCGGCGGCCAACAAAGTCGGGGTGCTTGACCGCCCCGGCCGGGAACTATACCCGTTGGACCATACTTCGTGCTTCCAGGCGATTATGTTCCCATTTGAATCAACTGACGCGTCCAATTTTACAAGCTGGGCTGGAGCCAGAGGCCCGCAAGCGAGCTCGTCTGCACGAGACCATTGCACTCGAACGGGCGCGCCTGGTGACGAGATTGCGAGCATCACGGCATCAAATGCGGCATCATCCGCTCCATTGTGTCCGTAACAGCCCGCTCCCTCTACATGATGGATTTGAATATTTTCTTTTTGTATGACTATGTCGGCCTGAGAGAGCGCAACGTATATGTCTTCGCGAAGGTTATAAATACCCTGACTATGGGTCCACACGACAAGGATTTCTCCATTCCATTGGGCAATAGCACACGACGGGCCTATCGACGCGTGCGCGAGATAAGGCTTGAAATACTGAGATGAATATATCTGACGAGTATCCAAAGCTATTTCATCAGCACTTCTTTCATACGTCAGTTTCTGTTCACTTGGCGCGCTCGTTAAGAAAGATGCGAGCTCAGCCTGTACGGGAAGACTTTGAGGCTCCGACCAATTAATCGAATTGCTTAAAACCAGTGCGGCCTCTACAGCGGTTGCCTCTGTCTTCGCGAGAATTCCGATAAATTTCCCATCAACCACGACGTTGATAACTCCCTCAATCTTTTTGACGGAGTCTGTGGCGATAGACTGTATTGCTGCTTGGGCTGACGGCGGCCTGACGACTCGGCCATGCACCATGCCATCCATCCTTAAATCATGAATGAAGCGAGCAATTCCAAATACCTTGTCAGCAAGGTCCAAACGGGCCGCGCGTATTTTTCCGATAAGAGAGTAGTCAGAAATCCGCTTGAAGCGTACGGTGGCCGATACTTCTTTTTCTAGTATCTCGGGGGTAATCACATTCCAATATGTCGCGAATGTATTATTGAGTTCATCAACAAAAGCGCCATCGCGAACATTTAACTGGTCTTGCGGGATATCTCGTGTTACTGAAACAATCTGCTGTGCTATTTCTCTAACATTGGCACATACTTGCCGTATAGCGCTGCCTGAGTCCTGAATAGATAAACTGCCGGATGTCATCCCCTCGTCGGGGCGGCCCTGAACGGTCGCGGCAGGTATTATTTGTATTCTTTCCAGCCCCACATCCAGCTCTTCAGCGGCAATGAGAGCCAACGCTGTCAATATTCCTTGGCCTAACTCGACTTTTCCAGTATATACACGAACGACTCCAGTGACGGAAAAATCTATCCATTGCGATAACAATCGATTTGTGTGGAGACTGCCTGGTAGCACAACCCTGCCGTCGTTTTTATCAGCGGCAAACCCCCGGGCATGGACATCATCTTTCATGCCGGCCGCCGGCGAATTGCTAGGCTTGCACGTTCAACGGCTCGAATAATACGATTGTGCGTTCCACATCTGCATAGATTCCGGTCGAGGGCCTCACAAATTTCCTTTCGAGTCGGATTGGCGTTTTGCGCCAAAAGGGCGGCAGCAGCGGCTGCAATACCTGAAAGACAATATCCACACTGACCCGCTTGTTCGTCCAGTAAAGCTTGTTGAACCGGGTGAGGAGCGGATGGCGTACCCAGCCCTTCCAACGTTACGACCATTTTCCCTTCTACTGCCCATAATGGTAAATCGCAAGACGGGACGGCTCTGCCATCGACTAGAACCATGCATGCTCCGCACTCGCCCTCTCCACATCCAAACTTGGGGCCAGCCAAACCAAGTTCATCGCGAAGCATCGTAAGGAGAGGAGTACGCTCACCCAACGCGCTGCAATGGGATCGCCCATTCACCGTTAACATTTCTCGTGTCTCCATCTTATTTATTTGTACTACCCACTGAAGCTATTCATCCGTTTGATGCCGTCTACGGGTTGTGGGCATGTTCGGAACGGTCTTGCTTTCTGTCTCTAATGAGAAGCGCTTCCCGAACCAGCTCGGTAGTACGGCTCAAATGCAATTCAATCAATCGACAAACATGTTGCTGATCACGTGAGAGCGCCGTTTCCACGAGCTTCCGATGTTCTCCTGTCACATCCCGTACACCTTTGACCCCCGGAGCGGAAACCTGCCTATAACGTTCGCTTTGTTGATACAGGAGTTCTCGCACGCGCAACAACCAGGGGTTGGGGCATCCGCTGGCCAGCGCTCGGTGTAATTCTTTGTGGGCCTCCGTCCATTCGGGGGACATCCGCCCGACCGTCTCCGCTTGGCCTTCAATTCGGTTCAGTCGATGTAGCGCACCCACTACTGCGCTTTCCCATTCAATATCACCGTGTGCAATTGCGCTGCTTAAACATAATTTTTCGATTTCAACGCGTGCTTCTGTTAATGCCAAGACGTCGTCTAATGTAAGCGGCATAACGCTAAAACCTCGTTGCGGCTCAGATGCCACCAGCGCTTCAGCCTCCAGCATGGCCAAGGCCTCCCTGACAGCGCCTGGGCTAACGCTTAGTTCTGCGGCAAGTTGCGCAATGTTCAGCTTTGATCCAGGCGCTAAATTTCCTGCAACTATCCTCTCTCGAAGAGATATGTAAGTCAGGTGTGTATGCGTAGTACCGGGCGGTACAGGGCCGCGCCCAATAAGTTTAGTAGCAAAGGTTGCCAGCTCAGGAACACTCGTCATTTTTCATACCTGGATGCACACGGCCTAAATATATCATATCTTTTTATCTAATTTATCTATGTTTTGGGATAAAATATATTTTTTTAGCTAGTCTATTTTTTAGAGATAAGCATGCATCTTTTAGCCTATACCCATCTGGATCAACCACGAATCGGAGTTCTCGATGCTGTCAACGACAACATCATTGACCTCACCTCTGCCGGGCTGCCCAGCACCCTTGACGAACTAATACAGCTGGGGGCTTCTGGCCTGCAAATGGTCGCTGCGGCGGTTTCCACGGCTAAGGTTCGCACACCACTCAACGATGTGACCTTGTTGCCCCCGGTCAGAAATCCTTCCAAAGCAATTGCGGTCGGACTGAATTATGTGGACCACGCCGCAGAAGCGGATTTTGTCGCCCCAACATACCCAATCTTTTTTAGCCGCTACTCATCTTCCTGGGTTGCGCACGATCAAAAACTGCATAAACCTAAAGCATCAAGTGAATTTGACTACGAGGGTGAACTGGTGATCGTTATAGGAAAAGAAGGACGCCACATTTCCCACGAAAATGCGCTTGAGCACGTATATGGCTATTCAGTCTTTAACGAAGGTTCAGTTAGAGATTTCCAATGGAAATCCCAGCAGTGGACTATGGGGAAAAATTTTGATAAGTCAGGGAGTTTCGGTCCCTATCTGGTTACAGCGGATTCTTTGCCTGCTGGCGCGAAAAATCTACGCATCGAAACAAAGCTGAACAATAGCGTTGTTCAACAAGCGACCACGAATGACATGATATTCGATGTTGCGACACTGATATCTGTCGTTTCCGTCGCTTTTGCATTATCCCCCGGCGACATCATTATCAGCGGCACTCCGTCAGGGGTCGGCTTTGCCCGAACTCCGCCACTGTTCATGCAGGCTGGTGACATTTGCGAGGTATACATCGAGGGCATAGGGACGCTACGCAATCAAGTTATAGATGAGCCTGCCCCACTTCTGGGTGGCAATATCCAAGTACAAAACCATGATTAATCTAAATTAGGAGACAAGCATGTTGCATTCTTTATTCTCGAAGCTTTCTGTTTATTTTGCATTACTGATACTGGCAAGCACGCCAGCAGCGCATGCCGCTTCGAATTTTCCCGAACGGCCGGTGACGATTATTGTGCCGTTTGGCGCAGGTGGTGTAGGCGACCTCTATGCAAGATCTTTGGCACAACGGCTTAGTGAAACAACCAAACAGAGCTTTATCATCGATAACCGACCCGGCGCAGGTGGCGTGATCGGCTCGCAATTTGCGGCGAAGGCCGTTCCTGACGGTTATACGATACTTTTGATGTCGAACACACAAACTGCAAATGAAACGCTTCTCAAAAACAAGTCTTATGATCTGCTTCGGGACTTTGCACCAATTGCCTTTATTAACGAGGCTCCCCAAGTTTTGGTTGTTCGAAATGAATTTCCTGCCAAAACGCTGCCTGAATTAATAGCTTACGCAAAAGCCAATCCAGGCAAAATAAACTATGCTACGTCGGGTATAGGTACTCCCTATCATATCGCCGCAGAACAATTTAAATCAAAGACAGATATCGACATTGTTCATATCCCGTACAAAAGCAGTGGCGCGGCTCGAACCGATGTAGCGGGGGGGCAGGTGGATATGATGTTTGATTCGGTCAGCACTATCGGCAGCCTGATAAAAGGAGGAAAAGTGCGGGCTTTGGCTACGACAGGAACCGCGCGATCACCCATCTTGCCCGATGTGCCCACCATAGCGGAGCTTGGCTTCCCTGACTATAGCGCTACTGTTTGGATCGGATTGATGGCGGTGGCCAATACCCCTCAGCCAGTCGTCGATGCCTTGGCCAAAAGCGTGACTGATGCATTTCTTGATAAGGCCTTACGCGAGGAGTGGGCTGCCACGGGTGCGACAATAAGGGAAATGAACCCGAAGCAGTTCCACGAGTTTTTGATCGATGAAATTCAATCATCGAAGAAAACGATTGAATCGGCCAATATTTCACTTAATGAATAGATTAAAAGGCTCAGGAAATCAGTAGGGAAGGCCTGAACAAGTTCACTCGGATCTGTCAGAATATAGGCTGTTGAACGAGTCCCGATCAGGAAACCCCCGATGAGCCAGTTGAGCCTTTCCAATGCCGGGTTTGCAAGCAAGCGTAAGGTGACGCGCCGCGAGAAGTTCTTGGCCCAGCCGCGGCCTAGTTGTGCGTTTATTTGCTTGCTGCCTTGCGGCTGTCCATGAGCCAACCGCTTCTAAGCCGCCAGATCAAGGCGCTGGCCAGACATATGGCGCATCTTGATTCCGCCATTACGCGGTCACTGATGATCGCGACTTCTACTCAGCGGCCTTCCACCATGGCGCTGCGGGCGCCGGCTGTTTTCTCTTAGCACATGCGGTTCACAGGTGTCCATTGGCGCTGGCGTACCGGGCTATTGCAAAGCTTATGGAGTGTCGAATATAGAGGTACTTTTCCCCTATGACATTCGCAGTCACGGCGTGACGCAAAGGGCTGTGTCCTTCTTATAGTAGGTATCCCTTACTTTCTTTCGGGGATACGACATGGGCCGACACGACGCCAGCTACCGCCGGCTGCTGCACAACCCGCAACTGGTGCGCAGCTTGTTCGAGGGTATTCTTGATCTGCGCATGCCCGGCGTGCTGGACTGGTCGCGACTGGAGCCATTGCCGGTGCAGTACATAAGCCGCGACCTGCGTGAGCGCAGCGGCGACCTGGTCTGGCGCATTCCTTTGTTGAACAGCCCGAACAGCGTATTCGTGGTGCTGCTGCTCGAACACCAGGCGCGCGGAGATAAGTACATGGCCTTGCGCATGCCCACCTATTGCTGCCTGCAATACGAAAGCATGTTGCAGCACGGGCTGATTGCCCGGGGCAGCCGGCTGCCGGTGATTTTGCCGGTGGTCTTGTATAGTGGAGAGCGACCCTGGGTCGCCAAAGACAGCTTGTCTGAACTGATCGACCCGCTGCCGCCCGGGCTGGAGCCGTACCGCTTGCAGGGGCGCTACCTGCTGGTGGACGAAGGCGCGCTGGTGCGTGCTGGCGGCCTGCCCGATAACAACCTGGCGGCGCTGCTGTTCCGGCTGGAGCACAACCGGGGGATTGAAGAGACGCAGCAATTGGTGCAAACTATCATCGCGTTGACCCGGGACGACGTTTACACCGAACTGCGCCTGGCCCTGGGCGAATGGCTGAGGCATGTATTGCTGCCGCGCGCCTTGCCCGAAGTCGATCTGATACACGCTCCCGTGACCCTGACCGAGATCACCGAAATGATGACTGAACATTCACGCTCCTGGACGCATCAATGGCGTCAGGAAGGCAGGCTGGAAGGTAAAGTGGAAGGCAGGTTGGAAGGTAAGATGGAAGGTAAGATGGAAGGCTATGCCGGGCTTCTTGCCACGCAAATCACGCGCAAATTCGGCGGGCTGCCCGGATGGGCGCAGACGCGCCTGGAGCACGCCGATGAAGCGACGCTGAACCGCTGGGCGCTGCAGATTCTTGACGCCCAGCGCATTGAGGATGTTTTCGGATAAGGTTGGTCGCGGGCTTCTATCACAGAGCACGACGAGTTCATCCAGGCCACGGAACGCCATGGGCTGATGGCGGATCTCATATCAGGGTTACTACCAACATAGCTTTCGCCTAATCGTCTATCAATAAACAGTATTTGATTCACGCACTCGCCGGTCTATACACTCGTCGGCAATGAGAACACCGCGTCTAGTCCACAAATACTGAGGTAGATCGACATGTCCGAAAGCGTCAAAACTATTTTCATCAATGGCAAATGGTCGCAAGCCCACGGCGGCGGCACGATCAATGTGGTCGCGCCCAGCAATGGCGAGTCCATAGGCAGCATTTCGCGCGGCGTCGCGCAAGACATCGACGCGGCGGTGGCCGCGGCGCGCCAGGCCTTCGAAGGGGTGTGGGGCAATACCGCGGCGGTCGATCGCGGCCGCCTGTTGTCCCGCCTGGGCCTGAAGATAGCCGAGCACGCCGAGGAACTGGCCCAGCTGGAAGCGCTGGACACCGGCAAGGCGATGAAGCTGGCGCGCAGCGACGTGGCCGCCACGGCGCGCTATTTCGAGTACTACGGCGGCGCGGCCGACAAGCTGCACGGCGAGACCATACCCTTCCTGGAAGGCTATCAGGTGCTTATCGTTCGCGAGCCGCGCGGCGTGGCCGGGCACATCATTCCCTGGAATTATCCGGCGCAGATGTTCGGCCGCACCATCGCCGCGGCGCTGGCGGCGGGCAACACCACGGTGCTCAAGCCCGCGGAGGAAGCGTGCCTGAGCATCATCCGCCTGACCGAGCTGGCCGAGGAGGTCGGCATCCCCCCCGGCGTGGTCAAT
>DATCVA010000019.1:0-17914 GCA_036567205.1 Eoetvoesiella sp.
GCGAGCGGCCGATGCAGTGGGTCGCGCCGGCGTCGATTCGCCGCGGCCATAGCTCGACGCAGCCACCTTGGGCGGCGCCATGCGCTGGCTGGCAAGCGCAGGCGCGGCGGCACCGGTGCCGTTCTGGTCGACCTTGAAAAAGCTGACGACATCGACCAGCATGCCGGCCTGCTCGCTCAGGCTGGTCGAAGCGATGGCCGATTCCTCGACTAGGGCGGCGTTTTGTTGCGTGGCATCGCTAAGCTGCAGCACGGCATCGTTGATCTGACCCAGGCCCGACGTCTGCTCCGTCGTAGCCGCGCTGATTTCGCTGATCAAGTCGGTTACCTGCCTGACCTCGGCCACGATGCCCTGCATCGCCGCGCCGGCCTCGTCCACCAGCCTGCTGCCGGCGTCCGCCTTGGCGACGCTGTCGTCAATCAGCGTCTTGATATCCTTGGCGGCCGCCGCGCTTTTCTGCGCAAGGCTGCGCACTTCGGACGCCACCACCGCAAAGCCCCGGCCCTGCTCGCCCGCGCGCGCCGCTTCCACCGCGGCGTTCAGCGCCAGGATATTCGTCTGGAACGCAATGCTGTCGATCACGCCGATGATCTCCACGATGCGCCTGGACGAATCGTTGATGCCGGCCATGGTCGCCACCACATTGTCGACCACCTCGCCGCCCTTTGAGGCCGACGCGCTGGCCGTCGTGGCGCGCTGCGCAGCCTGCCTGGCCACGTCGGCATTGCTGTGAACCGTGCTGGACAATTCCTCCATCGCCGCCGCCGTTTCAGTGAGATTGGCCGCCTGCTCTTCCGTGCGCTGCGACAAATCTGCATTGCCCGCGGCAATCTGGCCCGCGCCCGTCGCAATGCTGTCGCTGCTTGCCAGCACCGACGTCACCAACTTGCGCAAACCCTCTTGCATCGTGTTCATCGCCACGATGACGCTACCTCTGCTTGCTTGCGACATATCGATATGGTTCGTCAGATTGCCGCTGGCAATGGAATCGGCGATCGCCGCGACCTGTGCCGGCTCGCCACCCAGCTGACGCGTCAGCGCCCGCGTGATGAACCAACCCAGCAACATGGCAAGGATTGCGCCCGCGATGGTCAGCACGGCCAATGTCACGACGGTGCTGGAGTAAACACTGGCAATCTCGCCGGCGAAGCGCGCGGCATTCAGGCGCTTGTCGTCAACCAGCTTGTCCATGAGCGCCTCGGCGGCATCGCCCAGCGGGCGGGCGTTTTCAAGCAATTCTATGGTCGAATCGTTTGCCTGGCCGGGAGGTTCCGGCTTCAGCAACGTTAGAACCTTGTGAATCCCCGCTTCATAGGCCAGGACGGCCGTACGGGCCTGCACGACGGATTCTTTTCCCTCTTCCGTAACAAACAAGGCTTCCATCTGATCAAGTTCGGATTTAACGTCGGCAAAACCCGCTGCAACTCTTTTTACCTCGACATCGCGCTCCCCGAAGGTTTGCGCCAGCAGCGCCGTGCGCGCCGACCTGCCTGCGCCTATAAATTTCGTATGGGCCGTTGCCGTGTGATGCAGGCCCACCAATTCAACATCGTGCATGCTCGCGGCCATGGTATTGACCTCTCCCGTCGCCCGCACTCCCAGCCATCCGATAAGGGCGGCAATGACGGCAACAATCAGGAAGGATCCAGTCAGCTTGGTTCTGACGGTAAGGCTGGCAAGCCAACTCATGAATTTTTTCTCCAGTTTTTTGATGGAACGACAGATAGGCGTACGCCTGGGTTTTCCCCGTGGGGATTTTAGGCTGGAGCGGTTATGGGGAAAGGGCGGAAGTAGGGGTATTCCCTAGATCAGTTTGGGACAACCTCTTTCAATCATTCCGTATGGCGTCCCTAAAGTTCCGGCCCCTCCCGCCGTTAATGCCTGTGAACAGGAAGACCTGAGGTTTGGTTTCAGCTTAATGCCGCAATTGGCGGGGCGCAGTATCAGGCTCTAATCTTCTTGGCCACCGGGCGTAGTTTTCTTCGCCGCTTTCATTCCTTAGGAGCTATAAATGGCTGTTATCAACACCAACTCGCTTTCCCTGATTGCCCAAGGCAATCTGAACAAATCGCAATCGGCCCTGGGCACCGCCATCGAGCGCCTGTCGTCCGGCATGCGCATCAACAGCGCCAAAGACGACGCCGCCGGCCAAGCCATTGCCAACCGTTTCACGGCCAACATCAAGGGCCTGACACAAGCTACACGCAATGCCAACGACGGTATCTCGATCGCTCAAACGACCGAAGGTTCGTTGAACGAAATCAACAACAACTTGCAGCGCATTCGTGAATTGTCGGTGCAAGCCGCCAACGGCACGAATTCCACGTCTGACCTTGCCTCGATCCAGGATGAAATCGGCCAGCGTCTGGCTGAAATCGATCGCGTATCGGAACAGACCCAGTTCAACGGCGTCAAGGTATTGGCCAGCGACAATGACCTGACCATCCAGGTTGGCGCTAACGATTCCGAAACCATCAAAATCGGCCTGAAACAAATCAACTCGCAAACCCTGGGGCTTGGAACCTTCAACGTTTCCAGCGCTTTCCAGACCAAAGACGCCGATGGCGTAGCCACATTCGGTACAGCACTGACGGAAACGGTTCCTGCCAGCAGAAACCTGCAGGAATTCAAAATCACGGATACAGCCACCGACTCGGCTTTCGAGATCTATGTTGACGACGCAAATCCAGATACGTTGTATGTAAGCTCGGACGCTGGCACCACGCTCTACGCAGCGACTTACAATTCCACGACCAACTCGCTCGAATTTAGCTCGGCGACCTCAGTTGCCGCCACGGCCACTGCAGCATCAGCCGGCACTGGAGAAATACACGTCGGCGGCGGCGTTGTAATGCAAGCCGACGACCTGACCGGCCGCACCGACGCGAACGTCGCAGCCCAGCCCACCATCCACCTGGACAGCGATGGCAATGCCTACGCTAAAATCGGTACCGAGTACGTTGAGGCTACGATCGATTTCTCGGCAGGCACGGTCTCTTACGATTCCACCGACACAACCACTACCGCGACTGTCGGCGCCGCGGTTACGCAAGTCAGCGATCCCTCCTCTTCGGTCGCAATCAATACGAGCGGCCTGGATGCAGCCAAGGTCGGCGCAGCACCCACGGTCCACGCCCTGAACAAGCCTCTGGAAGATGGTACCAAGTACATCATCAAGGGCGCAGATGCCAACGGCAAGGAAGTCTTCTTCAAGGCTAACGTCGACGAAACCACTGGCGCCGTTACACTGGGCACCGAACTGACCCAAGATCCTTTGGATGCTCTTGACGATGCGCTTGCAACAGTCGACGCGCTGCGCGGCGAACTGGGTGCGGTGCAGAACCGTTTCGAATCCACGATTGCCAACCTGAACAACACGGTTACCAATCTGTCGTCCGCCCGTTCACGCATCGAAGACGCAGACTATGCTGTCGAAGTTTCGAACATGACACGCGCACAGATCTTGCAACAAGCCGGCACCTCGGTATTGGCTCAAGCTAACCAAGTTCCACAAACAGTACTGTCGCTGCTGCGTTAATTTCAGCGCAGTACTGGCTGGTTAGAAGATAGCCAGCGGCACTGAAGGCCTCCACACCATGTGGAGGCCTTTTTTGCGGAAGTCGATACAAGAAAAAAGGCCTCTATTTATTACTTTGATTTTTTTGAGCCTTGATAAGATTGATCAGCGCATCGATTGAATTCGCGCAGGAGCCACCTTGATTACCGATACCCCCACAGCGAACGCACGTAGTGACAAGCAATCGCATGTCGCTACATCGCACTCCCCAGCATGTTTTCCTTATACGTCGCCCGTTCACCTGCGCGCCGCTGCATTCTTATATGGCATCTCCGGCGTACCGTTGGAAAAGGCGCGGGTGCTCGAACTCGGCTGCGACGTTGGGGGCAACCTGTTGCCGTTCGTCCTGGCGTATCCCGACGCACAAGCGGTGGGCATCGACCTGTGGCCTGAACGGATAAAAATCGGACAGGAAGCCATTAGCGGGATGGGCGTGAAGAACCTTCAACTTCACGCAATGTCTTACCTAGAAATCGACCATACCTTGGGCGAGTTCGACTACATCATTGTGCATGACGTATTCACCTGGTCCCCCACCGACGTGCGCGCAGCCATTCTCCGCATATGCCAAGAGAACTTGTCTGCACAAGGCATCGCCTATATCAGTCATAACACCTACCCGGGATGGAAAGCCGGCGACATTCTGCGCGACGCCATGCAACTGCACACTCATGGGGCGCAAAGCATGGAGGAAGCGCTTACCGGAGCCTCTGGCATACTGCCGCTCATGTCTGACGGCCTATCGGCGGGCAACCAGGATAAAACCGAATTACGCGCAGCCGTCGATCGCATGCTGCGGCACCCCGACTACTACATAAACAGCGATTTCCTGCAAGCGACTTCGGCCGCTTCTTATTTTGTCGAGTTCGCCAGCGCTGCCGAGCAGGCCGGGCTGGCCTATGTGGGAGATGCCCTGCCGCAAGACGAGATTTCGTCGACATTCGGATTAAACGTACAACTGAACCATAGCCTTACTGCCATAGGGCAGCCCAAGATTATGCGCCAGCAATACCTGGATTTTGCGTCGGGGCGCAGCTTTCGCAGGAGCCTCTTCGTCAAGCAGGACCAGGAAGCAAACATTGCAAGCATTCCCGACCTGGAACGCCTTGCTGGTCTGCGCTGGGCAGCCAACTATCAATGGGTGAAAGACGAAAGAAAAACCACGATTAGCGAGGCGATCTTCATGAACCCGCGGGGCGCGCGCCTCGAACTGGATAACCCCTATGCGATCCAGATAATGTCGGTGCTGGATTCCGCCTGGCCGGCGTCCCTCAGTTACGAAAACCTGATATTCCATACGCAGCACATCGATGTCAATTGCGCCGATAAGCAAGAGCAGGCGAAAGCCGTCCAGCAGGCGCTTGAGTCACTATTTAAAAAGAACGCGCTTCGATATAGCCTTGGACCCGGACCGTATGACGACATCAAGAATACCGAATTCAGAATGCTGCCGGAACTGGCCGCGCAGCTAAAAGTGGAGCAATCGACCCAGGGATCAACCACGTTCAACCTCTGGCACGATACCATCAGCCTCCGGCTCAATGACAAGCAACGCGAGTTGCTGTCTCAGTTCGGGGAAAACATCGAAGTCGGCGAACTGGCTCAACACCTTGCCAAGGAATCAACACGGGCCGTGTTAATTCCGCTTATCAATATATTGAAAAGGCACGGGGCCCTGCTCGCCGGGACCGAGGCCTGGGTGCTGTATTACTCAACATTATTGAAGACTGACGAAACCAAGACCGACCAACTTGTAGGCGCTGTCGGGCCGATCAATCTATACGGTAACGGCGCACAACAAGGAGGTGTGGGGAAATCAAAGGTGGCTCGCAAGGCTTTCGAAAACGGGCAAGGATTTCACCAAGGCGGCAAGGGCCCCACACCCCAGGAAATAAACCGCACGGTCCAACTACGCAAAAGCCAAGATTTCGCCGAAGCCGCGAAACAGGCGGCAAGGTTGACCAAGGCTTATCCTGCCCACGCTATAGGCTGGGAACTGGCAAGCATTCTTGCCAGCGACGAACAACGCCTTGATGAAGCCCTTCAATTTGTTTTGAAGGCGGTAGCGCTGGCCCCCGATACATCGCGTCCTTATTCGCAACTCAGCAGCGTCCTCTGCGCAATGAACATGCAGCTGGAAGCCCGCATTAATGCGACCCGCGCGCTTGACATCAATCCACGCAACGAAGATGGGTGGAATAATCTGGGCAACCACTTTCGTGGCTGCACTTTGCCTGCACAGGCGCTTCGCTGCTATAAAAAAATGGTAGAGGTTGCTCCAACCAGCACTGTGGCCTATTCCAATCTCGCCAATACGCTGGGCGACGTGGGTTACATCAAGGAAGCAGTGGTTTGGAATGAAAAAGCCCTTGCCGCCGAACCCAATAACTTTACGACATACAGCAACCATTTGTTTACCCTAAGCCAGTTGCCCGGCATTGACGCCCAGCGATTTTTTGAGGCCCACAAGGAGTATGGCCGCCGGGTCGAAAGAACTATAAAGCACATTCCGCGACCACCACACACCAATATCAATGAACCGGACCGTAAACTGCGTATCGGCTTCGTCTCTGGCGACCTGCGCAACCACGCCGTCGCAAGCTTCATTGAACCCATATGGCAGTTCATCGATAAAAGCGCATTCGAGCTTTACGCCTATAGCGCGTCCGCAGAGGACTTCGTCAGCAAGCGACTGAAAAATCACGTTACGCAATGGGTTTCTGCAGCCTCATTAAACAATCAGGCGCTTGCAGCCCGCATACGCCACGACGGCATAGACATACTTGTCGATCTATCGGGCCATACGGCAATGAACCGCCTTCCAATGTTTGCGCTCCGACCAGCCCCCGTCCAGGCAAGCTGGATAGGTTATCCGGCAACCACGGGTTTGACAGCGATGGATTATTACCTGTCAGACAAGGACTTCGTTCCACCTGGCGAGTTCGAGAACCAATTCACCGAAAAACTTGCATGGATGCCTTTTTCTGCTCCATTCCAGCCAGTTCCCGATAGCCCCAATGTAAATGCCCTGCCCGCGTTGACAAACGAGTATTTCACATTCGGCAGTTTCAACCGGATCAGCAAGATCAACGACGAGGTATATGCCCAATGGGCCCGCATTCTCCATGCGGTACCCGACTCGAAGTTTCTTATGGGCAATGTGTATGACGGTATCAGGCAGGATATAATAAATGGCTTTGAACAAAATGGTATCACCGCAAATCGATTGATTATCCATGACAGAACCAGTATGAAGCAGTATCTGCACCTGCATCATCGCGTGGATATGCTGCTCGATACCTTCCCCTACAGCGGCGGCACAACCACGATGCATGCACTATGGATGGGAGTCCCCACACTGACCTTGAGCGGCGCCATCACTCCAAGCCGCACAACGGCTTCCTTTTTGCCGAAAATCGGCCTCCATGAATTTGTAGCCGAAACTCTGGACGAATACCTGGAGACGGCCGTGGCATGGGCTGAAAATAGACAGAAATTGTCCTCCATTCGCCTGGAATTACGTGAAAAAATAAGAAGTTTACGCTCAGCCGAAGATATCACACGCGCTTTTGAGACTGCATTGCGGCGCATGTGGAAAGTCTGGTGCAAAGGTGCCCGCCCCGAAAGCTTCCACGTAGATGAAAAATATACGCAGTAGCTTTGGTATCGGCTCGCAATAGAGTCCGGACAGGCTGACTTGACAACGTGTCGGTGAGTTCCATATGTGTTCACATTAATTCCGGCTACGAATATGTCATCCACCCTTGCTCTTGTAATGATCGTCAAGGACGAGGCTGCGTCCCTGGAGCGCTGCCTCGCCAGTGCCATAGGCGCTGTAGATGAAACCATAGTCCTGGACACAGGCTCCACTGATGCTACGGTCGATATCGCCAGGCGAATGGGCGCAACCGTGCATCACTTCGCCTGGTGCGACGACTTCTCCGCCGCGCGTAATGCCGCGCTGGATTTCTCGAATGCAAACTGGAATCTGATTCTTGACGCCGACGAATGGATCGTGTCAGGCCAAGACGAATTGCGTAAATTGAAAGCTGGAGATTTCATAGGGCAGATTGCCGTGGCCAGTTTGTTTGACAATACCGGTACCGAGAGTATGTCGACCGAGTGGATCTCGCGGCTTTTACCTCGCGGCGTACGCTACACCGGCCGCATTCACGAACAGCCTAGTCATCCCATATTGCCCCGCCGGCGCATTGGCCTGCATGTGCGGCATGACGGATACCTTCCATACCTTTTAGCGGCTAAACAAGGGCGTAACCAATCGCTGCTTAAGAAGGCCCTTGAAAGAACGCCTGCCGATGCGTATCTGCTATATCAGCTGGGAAAAGATTCTGCGGTGTATGGACAGTACAACGACGCCGTCGGTTATTTCCTTAAAGCGCTTGCCCTTTCGTCCAACCTCGACTCATACCGTCACGATCTCGTCGTGCGTTCCCTTTTTGCACTGAAGAAAGCAAATATGCATGAAAGAGCTATCGAGCTGGCGAGCAACGAACTCGAGCATTGGCAACACTCTCCGGATTATTTTTTCTGTGTTGCAGACATTTTCCTGGAATGGGCTGCCATCCATCCCGGCGAAGCTGAAACAGAATTGCTGCCCATTGTCGAATCTGCTTTGCTGAAATGCCTCGGGATAGGAGACCAACCAATGATTTCCGGTTCAGTCGCCGGCCGTGGAAGCTATTTGGCAGCTCATAACCTGGCGGTATTGTATGAAAATACAGGGCGGGCCCGCGACGCGGCATATTACACGGCATTGGCCGTAGATATGAAGAAACATCAATAATACAGGGCGCCAATTCAGCTTCCCTGAATCGGCCCTGATTGCCCAGCTCGACCTCAGGCTAATTGAAATGGGCGGACACCGGATAATGACGGTATCTTAATCTTCCTTCTGCGCGATTAACTGATATACGCCTAGCCATGATGCCGTCGTACCTGCGCGGCGTGGGCTTGACCCTTATTAACGGCATCGATAATCGTCATTGAATCGAGCAGCCACCCGGTAACACATCGCAAATAACTCAAAGCTGAATGCACAGGGTGTCGCCAAATACAAAGGCTGTCCGAACCTCTCTCTCTTGTAAAACTTCATCGCCGGCGCGTCGAGGCCCATCACCAAACGCCCATAAATAATCGTCGATAAGCACCCACCCCCCTTCCTTAACAAAAGGCAGCCATGTGTCGATGTCCAGTCTGACGTCCTCATATCGATGATTACCATCGATATGTATTATCGATATTTCGCCACGCACTTCAGTATTGCCGAACTCTTCAGTGCAAACGCCTTCCGAAGCGGCAGCAAGCCGATAATCATCACATGCAAGGCCCGACGGCTTACGAATGTAATTCACGTTGTCGAACCCTGAGAGAGATGCGATAAAGCATCTAAATACTTTTTGCCAATCTATTTCAAATGCCTGCCGATTCAGCAAAGCGGCACCGTCGCCCTGATTCTGGATGGACGTCGCCTCCCATGGATCCACACATATAAGTGGCCCAATATCATGACATTTCGCGAGCCAAGCCAAAGCAAATGCAGACCGACCATACAAGCACCCAATTTCCACGATGTCGCCTAATGGAGCCGCCCTTGCAACGCTAGCCAAAAGCTGCAATTTGATATCGTCATTCTGGCCTGGGATCTGATTGTAGCCATAATGAAGGTTGGCATAGCGAGAAACCGGCAGCAAAACCGCCGCATCAGACAACGGCAAACTCTTATCGTCAACGCATGCCCGCGCCCATTCGTAAGCCGCCCCATATTTGAACCAGTTCGTCTCAAATGGAGATTCGTTACATACGCTGAACGTAACGGGCGAATCGCTATTGGTCGATAGTGACTGCAAATGAGACCAAATCCCGGCATGAGGAGAAAACACCAGACTGATTTCTTGCTCTGCAAGTAATCTGAAAAAACATTGATCGAAATTAGCTTCGGTAATATAAGGCAATGAAATCACACCGGCCTTTTCTCGGTGTGCAAATACTGGTTCGGAAGTGGCCAAAACAACTCGCAAACCCAATTCGTTAGCCATTTTTATAACCGTGGATGACTCCGCCATATTCGAGGGAAAAACAAGTATAGATTTAAATTTCACAAAAATAATTGCCTACGTTAGAAATAAAAATAAGCCTGAGCATTAGCCCATTAATACCGAGGTGATCAAAATAAATTAAGTCCGCTCAAGGATATGATCGATAACCCCGCTGCTCACTGCTTCATCGGAATTCCCATGTTTCATTGGTATGAAAATAAATGTCAGGCATTCCCACTTTCTCTCATTTTTTTCTTGAGCCTCAACATCGCGACATCCGGCTGATGCTTCGCTGGATTTCCATAAATCAGGGAGTCTTCCGGCATATTACGCATCACAATCGATCCAGCACTGACTCGGCTTCGATCGCCAATGCTTATCTTTGGAAGTATCTTCGCTCCCGTTGCGACAAGACATTCCTCACCGAGGGCAACATATCCGTCCGCACATGCATAAGGCATCAGAGAGGAAAACTGCCCTATCTTGGAGTCATGCCCAACAGCAGAATAGACATTCATGAAAACAAAATCACCCATTTCTGCATTTCCTGCGACGACAGTGAACGGCGCAAAAATACAGCCGGCGCCAATCTGTGCATACCGGGATACTACCGCCTGGGGATGTATATAGGTCTGCCATTCAAAACCGAATTTGGCATAGCGTTCTAGAACATCGCGTTTATACTCCGGGTACCCGACCGAGAAAAGGGCTTTATGACAACCTCCAGTCCAATCCATCGGTGAGATAACCTCGTAGCCTGGAAGCGATAAGCCTGGAGTCTCATCCAAAACACATACCACACGGAATCGTGGATCATCTTCAAGATAGCCCAATAGTTCCTTCGCCAGCCCCCTTGCGCCTACCAACACAATATCTGTTCTTGCCATACGTGTCGGTTCAAGCCGTAGTAAATATAGCTGCCATCGCACGCGGCAGAAATTGGCCGCCAGGCGGGCGCATGCCGCTGCCGCACACTAACTTCACCAACCGAAGACCTACGGCTTCCGCCATCAGAACTGGCTCGCTCTCACGATGAAACTCATAAACATGGTCACGCTGCGGAGACTCAAGGGCCGTACTGAAGAAAACCAATCCGCCTGGGGACAAACGCCGGGCAATCGCCTCAAATAATGCCGGGGGATCGGACAAGTGCTCAGCCAACATGGCTGCCATTATTCCATCATATTTCTGATCAATGGCCCCCGCATCAAGGGAAAGGACATCTTTAACCTCGAAGGAAACTCGATTCGTGTGTTCAGAAACAGCTGCCAGCCGTGAGGCAATATCGATAGCTGTCGGGCTTATATCGTATCCAGTAAGCCTCGCATCACGTCGATGATCGGCCGCAAGCAATCCCATTACTCCGTGCCCGCATGCAAGTTCCACGATCCGTGGACTTTCCGGCAATCTGTCCAGAAACTCATTGCGAAACATGGTCAGATGCTCTGTCATGCTCTCCCAAAAAGGATAAATAAGAATTGCCGCCCACATGTACGGAGTCATATAGGAGCTGTTCTCGTAAACCTGTTGAATTATTTCCGGCAAGGCTTCGGGGTTGTAACTACCTTGTGTCTCATACTTGCGCTGAGCTTGGCCTACGTGCATGCAATACTGAGCATAGCCACGGACGGCATGAGCAAAAACTTCCTCTCCATACGCATCACGAGCCCAGGATGCCAACGGATTGAGCATCCAGTCGCAGATCGGCTGATTATGACGATAGCTTCTTAGAGCCGCTGGGTAAAAAAGCTTTCCATTTTTTTGTAAAGCCAGAAGAAAATCATTCTGTACAGTCATTTTCATGCCCCACGACTACAAGTTGGATTGAGAAAGAAGATGGCGAACCTTTCGCGTCATTGGCTGGACCAGATCGTAGCCATCCCAGGGCGAGTCGAAGACGTGCATCATGCCGATTCTGACAATCCGATCAACGCCATTACGCCCGACCTGTTCAACCAAGCGCATTTCGGCCTCCAGATTTGTCATGCCCAAACCAAGGGTTTGCACACTTCCATCGAGCATTGGCACGATGTCTTCCAGAGATCGGACAGGGACAATATGCAGCGTCCTGCCCTGCGTGGGAGTTGGAAAAACTGTCGACCTGTATACCAGCAAAGTCCAATCCGTTCCCAAGGGAAATACACCATAGGCTTGCGAATTCACTTGCACCTCCGCGCGTGCACGAAGAATTGTTGTCGACAGCGATGGATCAATAGACTCGCGCGGATGGTAGTCGTTCTCGCGCCTGAAAGCGCTTTCAATAGCAGCAATTAGAGGCTTCAGATCATCTTCTGGCAAATGCTCAACGAAAAGGATTTGGGGTGAACTGCAGGCAGCCTGCTCGAATTGCCATACATCACGCGCAAGCCTTTGGCACCAGTTTGAAACAAGATTTTGGTCTCGCCACGCGCCACGATCCAGTGCGGCAACAGACATACGGGGACCAAACACCATCAGGCGGGCCCAATAGGGAAATGGCAGACGGCGCAAAGTATCGACTGCCTCTTGCCCCCCCCAGATCATTGCCCCGTCGCTTGCTGAGGCCATTGCTTCTTGCAAATCCCGACGATCATTTGGAAAGGTGACAAACCGAAGCCTCCCCGCAAAGCGCGCTATCCCAGGAACAAGCGACAAACTCAAAAGCAAAACCCGCATGGACTCGACAAAGGCGCTAGGAACGCGAACCAGGCAGACGTTTCCGCCAAGCAACGCACAAATCGGTGACAGGATAGGCAACGTTGGTACGTTAGCTGCCGGCCAGTGCGCAACAAGCCCCACAGGGAAGCGGCGGAATCGATTCTTACCCTGGGCATTCCAGCTATCAAGAGACTCCGGCCCCAATTCCCGATGCAACAATGCCAGCAGAGTACTTCGGCGAAGCCAGAGACTAAGAAAAATTGCCCCTGGTATCTGGGCGGCCGGGGACTCCAATATTGTTTTTGACCAAGCATCCAGCACGCCAAGCAGACACTCCAGGCCAGGGCTCTCATCATTCTGCGCCTGTCGGAGTTCTGAAGCCAACTGGATGAGCTGTTGCGGCTTATCGATAGCCGAAATGTGAAAGCAAGGAGCCAGTTCAACAACCATAGTCACAATACTCTCCGTCGATCAAGGTTGCCACACCCCCTGACTTCAGCCTTTGGGACTCGCCCGCTAAACCGAAAGGCGATTCCTGGACGCCCACAAGAGCACCCCCCCTCAGCCACCACTGTCGCCAAATCATCCGTAAGCAGCAAATGCCCAGGAAAACTGGTTGGCAGAATGCTACCGACCTGGACCAGGCCTGTGCTACCGACAGGAACAGGCTGCAATGTCATCGGATCTCGCACAATAACTGATCCGAAAACCGGCGCGTGCTTGTTACCGGCGCTACAATCTGGATAGATGATTCCCAGATTTTCCACCATCCCGTAATAGTCGATAATCTGATCCGCCCCGCACCCTACTACATTGGCAAGCGAAGAATTGAATTCCTGCTTGCTAACCGCTTCCGCCTCTAGCCTCTTCCATCCACCACTATGCAGAACAATAGCTTTTCGCAAGCCCAGGGATTGTCCCGTAGCCAATAAGGGACGAATTAGATTTGCCCATAGAATAGAAGTAAATCCATAAATTATGACTGGGAAATCTGCATTGACTTCCCTGAACGAATCTACCGCATCCTGATCAATGTCAAGATCGTCACCGCGCAATGCGTAGGTCGTGGAAGTTGCAAAAGGTGCCAGAGCACGAATGGCTGCTGCTCTGGCACCCAAGTTGGCTGCATTCCCATTGGTGGATGCGATGTCTACCACCAGATAGGGACGTCGATCCGAGCCAATGTAGTTTCGCAAAATGGAAACAACCCCCCGATTCATACGAAGCGCTGTCTGCCTATCAAGGCTGATGCGACTAGGGTTCTGCCCTGTTGTCGCACTCGACAGCAAAGTCCGAAGCACCTGCCCAGGGGGAATCAGGGAAAAGGGGGGATCCCTCTTGAATACAGAAACTGGCAGCCAAGGCAAATCTGCGGTCCTCCCTGCCTCTCCCAACGGTATTGGCCAGTGGGAAACATAATTGGCATAACCAGAATTCAGATTTGCCGCATGCGAGATATGATCCCTGAAAAGCTCAAAACTAGTTTTCTCAAGATCAGGAGTAATTTCTGGATATGGTCCTTCAGACAGCAGATGATCAACCCGGGCATTTAAATTTTCAAGGGAATACATATAATTCAACCGATTGCGCTTCGCAAAGCTTTTCTATCGAGCTTGCCATTAGACGTTAGCGGAAAATTTGGCAAAACCACCACTTGCCGGCACGTCCAGGCAACGGGCATTATCCGCAATATTTTATCGATCAACACGGCATCGGAGTCTATATTTTCAGAAACGACAAATACAACCGGCACCTCACCGGCCTCTGTATCGGTGACCGACAGTACGGCCACTTCATGCACTCCCTTCACATCCCGCACAGCACTTTCAATTTCCGTGAAAGATATACGCCTACCTCGAATCTTCAGAAAGTCATCGTTGCGTCCCTCGATCCATAAAAAGCCCTCTGCATCAACCCAACCTCTATCCCCGGTCAGAAGCCATCCATCAGCAAAACGCAATTTGCTTGACTCCGCGTCATTCCAATAACCGGCACACACCGAAGGTCCGGCGATTTCGATATTACCGACTTCCATAGGGGGCAAGTCTCGTCGGTGCCCATCCACGACTCTCAAGCAAAGATTATCCAATGCCTTTCCGACACTACCGCGATGGCTAGTTATATATTCTGGCGCGAGACTGGTTATTCGTGAAGTAGCCTCGGTTTGTCCGTACATTACATGAAAGTCAACACCAGGCAGTCGATGCAAAAACTCGTCGATTTGTTCTGGACCCAACCGCCCTCCCGCCTGAAGCACGCGACGCAATGCGGGCAAACCTATCTTTCCAAGGCTAGATCGCGATAAAAGAATATTGAATACAGAAGGTACTCCTGCAAAAGTCGCACAATCATAATCGACCATCGCCTGAAGCACTTTATCGGGAAACATGAATCGGCGGTCAAAAACCACACTGCCGCCCACCGCTAAGTGGCTGTATAGGACACTTGCACCAAAGCAATATGACAGCGGCAGGATCAACATGGCACTATCTCCCATGGACAAGCCTTGGCTATGAATAATCGCAGTCGTATTTGCAATCAAATTTTCATGTGTCACCATCACCAAGCGCGGATTACCCGTCGTTCCGGATGTTGGCATTAGAGCTGCCAAATCATTTCGATCACACTCTATGGCATGAAAAATATCGCCAGAAGGGGTCGGATGCCCACACAAGAAAGCACATGTATCGGCCAGACTGCTGTCGTTGATGCTGCCAGACCACAGAGCAACCGCCCCCGTCAACATTAATAGATTTTTAATGGCGGCATGATTGTTGCCATCCACCGGGACCACCACTAGGCCGGCATATATAGCGCCCAGTATTGCCAAGGCCGTTTCTGGATCCTGTCGACAGGCGATCACCACCCGACTTCCAGGAGCAAAGCCGTGTTCTATAAAACTGTTGGCCGCTGCACACACGTAGCTCTTCAGCCCTAAAAACACTTGACCATTCGCGGCATTAACAAAACTGCTGTTCGGCTGAAAATGGCGCGAAATCCATCCTACAAAATTTACGCTATCCATTCAATTACATTTATTGCATACGTTTACGGAGCACACCAGCAATCGCAGCAACGTCCTCCATCTCCATCATCTCATCAAGATCAAAAGAAATGGAAAATAGCGCTTCCAAGTGGGAGATCAGCGAGGTATGCCCAAGAGAATCCCAACCAGGAATATCCTCGGGGGTACTTTCCAGCGTTACAGTCTCAGGCTCAGTATCAAAAGCTTGTAAAAAACTTTTTCTGATGGAGCTGATTAACTCCTCATCAGACATCTTGGCAATCATAAAAATTTCCTTGCAATTAAAAACTCTGAAACACATCAAAAACCGGCCTGTTCCCGCCCTGATCGATCGGTATTTTTATGTGTGTATGCCGACTGACTTGTTTAACTTTCCCTGAAATCCATTATCCAGCTTGTATACTTTCTTGTGAGGCAACGACTTGGCTTAAAACATCCAAAATCATTGCTTGTGAGATAGTGTCGAGTGTTGGAAAAATAGGCAGGCACAGAACTCGTTCAGAAATGTTACGCGCCACAAATAAACCGCCGCTTTGTGCCGACTCTTTGCCTCTATACATCGGAAAATCACTTATCAATGGATAAAAATAACGGCGCACATAAATATTATTATTACGAAAAACTTGATATAGCTCGTCGCGGCTTAATGGGTAATCATCTTCAACCAATATTGGGTAATAAGAATAGTTAGCTTTAGCTTGGCCCGCATCTCCAAGAATACGAATGCCTCTTATTTTCTTCAATTGTTTGTTATATGACTCAGCAATTTCTTTGCGTTGCGCAATCGCTTGATCTACATATTTCAACTGCAACAACCCCATTGCAGCGTTGATCTCGCTCATTTTTCCATTAATACCCGAGGCCACCACTGTAACCTCGTCAACAAAGCCAAAGTTCTTCAACCGGTCTATACGCTGCTTAGTTTTGGCATCGGGGCAAACTATTGCGCCGCCTTCAAAGGTATTAAATACCTTGGTGGCATGGAAGCTTAAGACGCTCAAATCACCATGCCGTAAAATACTGCCGCCCTCGTCTTCCACACCAAAAGCGTGGGCCGCATCGTAAATCACGCGAAGGTTGTAACGGTCGGCAATGTCTTGAATTGCTTGGGTATCGCACGGGTTGCCATAGCAGTGCACCGGCAGGATGGCGGTAGTGTTCGGCGTAATCGCGGCTTCGATTTTTTTTGTGTCAAGATTCAGTGTGTCTGGATCAATATCGACAAATATCGGTCTTATGCCATTCCACAATAAGGAATGCGCTGTCGCTACAAATGAATACGGTGTAGTAATGACTTCACCGGTAATACGCAAAGCCTGCAATGCCGTCAACAGCGCAATCGTGCCATTGTTAAACAAGGCAATGTGCTCTACTCCCAGATACTCGCACAGAGCCTGCTCAAGCTGCTGATGCATGGGGCCGCCGTTGGTGAGTACCTTACTCTCCCAGATGCTCTCTAGATAAGGAATAAATTCTTGTAGCGGAGGCAGGTAGGGTTGGGTGACGTATATAGGACGATCGCTCATTACACACTCATGGTTAGCGACTACTTTGTAAGATACCTCACCGCTGGTGGGTCATGCACGAACATGCTATTGCCATATTCACTTGCCACCAGACATTGGAATTCGGTCATCCCGCGTTTGCACAGCAAGCAAAAAGCGTGAGCTAGATTAACAAAAACATCTTGGTTGCAATCGGTTGAACTATGGCTTAATCAGGCCGAAGTAAGTCAGATATCCCGACTTCGACAGTCACGACCACAAGCCATTGACTTATAAACACCTGCCTTCGAAACGCTCCACTACAAATTGATGTAGGCGTCATTCGGAGTCGGTTTTGCGATCTGTGGGCTCTTAAACATGGCCGATTATTCGTCATCCATGGTCGATAGGCCAGCGATTGGCGCCTGGACCTGCAGCGGCACCTTGAAGCCTTCCTCTATATCGGCTGAGGACATTTGTAGCGGGCAATGATCTCGGACGCGGTCAGTGCCAGAGCTAGTGTGCTTCGCTAGGGTAACCGTAATGGGTATCGATGATGTGAGCATCGCCATGCTGCAAACGAATATCGCTATTGGCGCTGGATTGATTCTAGTGATACCAGGATTTACGCTTTGGCCGCCAGGGCTTGTGTTTACCCGCAGGCGATCCGATGGAAATATGAATCAATGAGCATGACTTTCATTCTCGTCACTGGCTGGCCTGTTTATTGGCTTTTAGGCTGTCGCAAGCTATGTATGTATGTATTTTACTTTTCCGACAGAATCCATTCAGACGAATCGGAATAGTGATCCGTGCGCAAGCCGCATCAGCCTTAATCTGCGGCGCCCAGTACATCTTCCAGCGTACCGGCGACCAGGATGCGACCCGTCCAGTCGGATAACGCCGCTTCATCGGCCGCCTCCAGCCGGGCCTTCGCCCAGGACGGCAAGGGACCGAATTTCAGAACCATCAACTGCTGCAAAGTCATCAGCTTGCCGCGCAGTTCGCCCTGTTCTATTCCGCGTTCCATACCGCGCTCTTCGGCCCGCCGCTCAATACTTGTCACATAAGCCACGTTATGCTCCTTTTCTATCGCTTCCAGCGCTTGTTCGAATGCCGGCTCCAGCGCCGGCGG
>DATCVA010000020.1:0-8304 GCA_036567205.1 Eoetvoesiella sp.
ACCTGTGCCACGTATATGGCATAAATGAACAGGCCGATCACAATCGACGGCGCGGACAACAGCACATCGTTCAAGAAGCGTGTGGCCGGAGCGAGCCAGCCACGCTGGCCGTACTCGGCAAGATAGGTTCCAGCCAGAACACCGATTGGCGTGCCGATTCCGGTGGCCACCGCCGCCATCGCGATACTGCCCAAAATGGCGTTGATCAGTCCACCGTCGGCGCCCGGTGGCGGAGTCGCTTGCGTAAACAGCGTAAACGATAATGCCCCTCCGCCTTTGACGATCAGGGTCAAAATAATCCAGCACAGCCAGAACAGGCCAAACACTAACGCGGCCAGTGACAAGACCAGCATAATGCGGTTGAACCGATGGCGTTTTCTATACACCGGGTTGGACAGGCTAACAATTGAATCGGGATCAAACATAATATTTTTAGCCCATTAACGCGAAGTGCCTTCGTTTTTGTTCAAACGAAGCAATAAGACTTTAGACAGAGCCAATACCACCGTGGTAATCAGGAACAGAATCAACCCAAGCTCGAGCAGAGCGGACTTTTGCATGCCCCCTGCTTCGTTAAATTCGTTAGCCAGGGCCGAGGCAATGGAGTTGGACGGCGCAAATATGGAATTCGGTAAATTAAAGGCATTACCTATAACGAAGGTAACTGCCATTGTTTCGCCTAACGCACGGCCCAGGCCCAACATAATGCCGCCAATAACGCCATGCTTGGTATAAGGCAAAACAACTTTCCAGACAACCTCCCAGGTGGTGCCGCCCAAGCCGTAGGCCGACTCTTTCAACAACGAAGGCACCAGTTCGAATACGTCGCGCATGACCGCTGTAATAAACGGAATCACCATAATTGACAGGATCAACCCGGCGGTAAACACGCCAATGCCAAATGGGGGCCCTGCAAATATTTGATTTAGAACCGGGATATCGGCAAAAAAGGTGATGACATACGGCTGGATATAAGTCTGGAAGAAAGGAACAAAAACGAAAAGCCCCCACATCCCGTAAATAATCGACGGAATAGCAGCCAGCATTTCAATGGCGGTGCCCAGCGGACGGCGCAGCCATGTAGGAGAAAGCTCTGTTAAGAACATTGCAATACCGAAGGACACAGGCACCGCGATAATCAGAGCAATGAATGAGGTAAGAACTGTACCTACAATAGGTACTAATGCACCATACTGATTTTGAACCGGATCCCAATTATTGGTCCAGAGAAAAGACAGGCCATATTCGGAAATGGACTCGCGGCTACCATAAATAAGCGAGACCATAATGGCCGCCAACAGCATGAATACCAAGAAAGCGAACGTACGGGTCACGTTCTTGAAGGCAACATCCATTAAAGCGCTTGGTTTTTTTATCATGACAACTCTGACTGTTTTACGCTTAAGGATGGCGACATAGACGGATACCCCGGGCTTTCGAAATTTAACGATGAATACTGTAATTTTTACACAACAAAGACGGTGCCGTACAAGGGCACCGTCTGGAGGGGCTTTATACTACATAAAACCCGGACATTGGACGCTTACTTCCAAACAGCAGCGCCGTCGGCTGCTTTAATCTCGGTTTTCCACAGCTCGTTGATTTGGGCCGTAACCTTTTCAGGCATTGGCACATAATCAAGTTCAGCGGCTGATTTGGCGCCATTTTTAAATGCCCAGTCAAAGAAAGCCAAGACTTCCTTGCCTGCTTCGGGCTTGTCCTGCTTTTTGTGCACCAGAATGAACGATGCCGAGGTAACAGGCCACGATTGAGCACCAGGCTGCCCTGTCAACACAACGCCCATACCGGGAACGCTCTTCCAGTCGGCATTGGCGGCTGCTGCAGCAAACGCTTCTTGCGAAGGCTGAACATAGTTGCCATCTTTATTTTGCAACTGTGTCCACGACAGATTATTTTGCTTGGCATAGGCATACTCGACGTAACCGATCGAGTTTTTAAGCTGGCGAACGTAAGCTGCGACACCCTCGTTACCTTTGCCGCCTTGACCCGTGGGCCATTTTACCGCTTTTCCTTCGCCTACTTTTTCTTTCCAGTCGGCCGAAACCTTGGACAGATAGTTGGTCCAGCCAAATGTCGTGCCCGAACCGTCCGAACGGTGAACCACGATAATGGAAGTGTCAGGCAATTTAGCGTTGGGGTTCAACGACTTGATGGCGGGATCGTTCCATTTGGTAACTTTAGCCAGAAAAATATCGGCCAGTACCGTACCGGATAGTTTCAACTCGCCAGGCTTAATGCCATCGACGTTAATAACCGGAACCGTACCACCGATAATGGCGGGAAACTGAAATAAGTCGTTCTTTTCCAGGGCGTCGGCTTTCATTGGATCGTCAGACGCACCAAAATCTACTGTTTTGGCAATAATTTGCTGTTGGCCGCCACCGGAACCAATGGACTGGTAGTTGATGCGATTGCCCGTGGCTTCATTATATTGAGCGGCCCATTTGGCATAAATGGGGAATGGGAACGATGCGCCTGCGCCTGTAACATCGGCAGCATGCGCAGCCAATGAAGCAGCGCCAAAGGCGATACCAACTGAAACTTGCAATAAAACGCGTTTAAACATCGGGCAATCCTCTTAAACTGTTCAATAATCAAAACAGGCACAACCTGCATAACCACTATGGTAAGCGGTGAATATGACATGTTCGTGACAATGAAAATTACTTTTCAAATTACGCACTT
The DNA here is from genome assembly GCA_036567205.1 of Eoetvoesiella sp. GTDB lineage: Bacteria > Pseudomonadota > Gammaproteobacteria > Burkholderiales > Burkholderiaceae_B > DATCVA01. The sequence continues at coordinate 2,707 of DATCVA010000020.1, forward strand.
AATTGCTGCATGAGGAATTTATGAAGATTAAACGAAGCACGGCGGCTTTTGACTTTTACGTAGCTGCCATCGGACTGGCCGCGCCATGCCAGTTGATTATCGCGCAAAGCATACATAAACGCTTCATTTATTACACGTTTTTTTAACGTCTTGTCCAGAACCGGAAAGCCCAGCTCGACACGTCGGAAAAAATTGCGATCCATCCAGTCGGCCGACGATAAATAAACATTTTCAGCACCGTTACTGTAAAAATAAAACACGCGGGGATGCTCGAGAAAGCGTCCAATAATTGAACGCACGCGAATATTTTCCGACAAACCTGGCAGCCCCGGACGCAAGGCGCAAGCTCCACGGATGATCAGGTTGATTTTTACCCCCGCCTGACTTGCCTTGTAAAGCTCATCAATAATAATGGGCTCTAGCAGCGAATTCATTTTGGCCATGATGCGCGCTTTTTTTCCGGCTTTGGCATTGGCCGCTTCAGCTTGTATCATGGCCACCATGGTGTCGTGCAGGGTAAATGGCGACTGCAGTAATAACTTAAGCGGGCGCCGCGCTCCCAGGCCGGTAAGCAACGAAAATACGTTGTCCATGTCTTCGCACATTTTGGAGTTGGCCGTAAGCAAACCGAAATCGGTATAAAGCCGGGCCGTGCGCGGATGATAATTACCCGTGCCCAAATGCCCGTAGCGCTTGATTTGCCCTTTTTCACGCCTTAATACCAGCGCCATTTTGGCGTGTGTTTTATGCCCCACCACGCCATAACTGACATGGGCTCCAACCGCCTCGAGCTTAGCGGCCCAATTGATGTTGGTTTGCTCATCGAACCGGGCCATAAGCTCGACGATGACAGTAACTTCTTTTCCTGCCTTCGCGGCCCCCAGAAGCAGCGCCATTAATTCAGAGTCTTCCCCTGTGCGATAAATCGTTTGCTTAATAGCCACCACACTGGGATCGTGAGCCGCAATAGTTAAAAAATCGAGGACGGCCTGAAACGATTGATAGGGATGATGCAGCAGATGATCGCGGGCTGCAATAGCGCTGAAGAGCTCGTCGGGATCGTCGGATAGCTCGTCAAACGGGGCGGGCATTTTAGGGCGATGATCGGAAAACACAAGGTCAGGACGATCAACCACATTGCACAGCTGCATCAAACGCGACAAATTGACCGGACCGCTGACACGGTAAGTATCGTGCTCTGCAAGTAAAAACTCCTGCTGCAGGAAAAACGCCAGATCGTTGGGCATGACATGGTCGATTTCCAGCCGTACCGCTGCGCCGAAATTGCGCTGAGTCAGCTCGCCCTGCAAAGCTTGCCGCAAATTAGTAATTTCTTCTTCGTCGACAAACAGATCGCTATTGCGCGTAACACGCCACTGGTAGCAACCCTTGACCTCGAGGCCAGGAAACAATTCGCCAACGAACATCTCAATAAGTGCCGTCAACAGAATATAGCCATCGGGCAAGCCGGAAATTTCGCTGGGCACTTTCATTACACGCGGCAAGGCGCGCGGTGCCTGCACGATAGCGATCGTGCCTTTGCGCCTGAACGCATCTTCGCCCGATAAGGCCACGATAAAGTTAAGGCTTTTGTTATACACACGCGGAAATGGGTGGGCCGGATCAAGGCCGATAGGCGTCAGCAACGGTTTTACTTCGCGCATAAAAAGTGCATGAGCCCAATGACGCTGCTCTTCCGTCCAGTTTTCGTGGTCCAGCAGCCCAATGCCTTCGTCGCGAAGTTGCGGTAAAACCTGACTAAGCAGCAAACTGTTTTGGCGCTCGATAAGCGTGCGGGCCACAACTTGTATGCGCTCAAAAGCCTCTGCCGGCGTATAGCCGTCGGCGCCGACCACGATAGAATGCTGGGCCAGCTGTTCTTTGAGGCTGGAGATTCGTATCTCGAAGAACTCATCCAGATTCGAACTTACGATACAAATGTAGCGCAATCTTTCAAGCAAGGGCGTCTCTCGGTTCTCGGCCATTGCCAGTACCCGCTCATTAAACTTCAGCAGCGATAACTCTCGGTTAAGCAGCGTTGGCGTCGGTGTCGTATCGGGTACGGTTGAATGCATACAAAGATCCAGTGTTTCAGTTACGCATTTTTATACGTCATTTTTTTTACAGAATCATGACAGTTTAAAAATAATGGGTTATCGCAAGGTCAACTCTATATAAAGCAGCCTGTTTAGTCCACATTTGCCGACATAAAACGATTCCGACGCATTCAGACTTTATAATCCCCCTCGTACTTATAAAAATCCCACACTAATGGACTACCTACTTGCCGCAGTTGACCTGGGCTCAAATAGCTTCCGGCTTTCAATCGGACGCGTCGTACAACAAGACGGGATTGCGCAAATCTACGCCATCGACAGACTCAAAGAGTCCGCCAGGCTGGCCGCCGGCCTAAGCCGTAACAACATTCTGGACGAAGCCGCTATCGAGCGCGCCATCACGGTTCTGAAGCGCTACGGCGAGCGGCTCGAAGGTTTCCATCCCAACCGCGTTCGGGCTGTGGCTACGAACACCTTCCGCGTCGCGCGCAACGTCGACGACATATTGCCACGCGCCGAAGCCGCTTTGGGATTCCCCATTGAAGTCATCGCCGGACAAGAAGAAGCCCGCCTGATTTACTCGGGCGTGGCCAATGAACTGCCGCCCTCCGACAACAAGCGCCTGGTAATCGACATTGGCGGCGGCTCAACCGAGGTCATTATCGGCCAGGGTTACGAGCCCCTTCACCTGTCGTCGCTTTATATGGGGTGCGTCAGTTTTACCAAACAGTTTTTCCCCGACGGGCACATAACCGCCGAACGCATGGAGCAGGCTGAACTAGCCGCACGCCGCGAGCTCGAAGGCATATCCAAGCAATACCGCAAAACCGGCTGGCAAGAGGCTTATGGATCGTCAGGCACCGCCAAAGGCCTGCTCGCGGTATTGCAGGAAGGCGGCATGTCCAAAAAGGGTATTACTCTTGAGGGCCTGGAAAAACTGAAGGCAAAACTGATCAAGGACGGCAAAGTCATCATGAGCGCCTTGCCGGGCCTGAAACCGGATCGCGCCCTGGTATTGGGCGGCGGCCTGGCTATTATGCTAGCCGCTTTTCGCGAGCTCAAAATCGGCCGGATGCTGCCAGGCGAAGGCGCATTGCGAGTGGGCGTTCTGTATGATTTATTGGGTCGCGATTCGCAACACGACAAACGCGATGAAACCGTACGTCAATTTCTTCAGCGTTATCACGTTGATACCCGCCAGTCGGCTCGTGTCAAGCAACTGGCTCTGCATTTTTTCAACCAGCTCGAACTGGACCCCAGCGAGAAAGACGAAATAATACGGACACTGGGATGGGCGGCCGATCTGCACGAAGTTGGAATCTCGATCGCGCACGACGACTATCATAAACATGGCGCCTACATTCTCGGCCACGCCGACATGCCTGGATTTTCCAATGACGATCAGGCTCTGCTAGCCCTGATGGTGCTGGGCCATCATGGCAAGATCTCTAAACTTAAAGTACACGAAGCAACACGTGCCAAATGGTTTGCATTGTTATGTCTTCGACTGGCTGTTTTACTGACGCGCCGTCGCGAAGCTCAGGCCAAAGTCCCCATCAAGCTTGAAAGCAAGGGCGCTGCGATTCGAGTACACACCAGCCAGGCCTGGCTGGCCACACATGCATTGTCGGAATATTCGCTGCGCAACGAAATGCGCGAATGGACCAAGGCCGGCTTTGACTTTGCACTGCTGGAAACCTAAACCAGGCCGAAATGGCGCCGATAGCGAATATCCATACGCGTCATATCAAGCAATACGGGAAAGTCTGCTGTATTGAAATCCGGGTCCCAGGCCGGTTCGCCGCAAATCTTGGCGCCCAGATTCAAATAGCCTTTTATAAGCGGTGGGACGCGCGCCGGCAGCTCGCTGTCGAGCCGCTCAACCGGATAACGATGCCGTGGAGTCACGATGGGCAAATCCGGCTCGCTGTCGATGGCCTTACTGGCAGAACGCCAAACTTCAGCAGCCGTTACGCCGTCATCTCGCAAGCTGACGCTGGCGCAACCTAGTACGTAACGCGCGCCCAGGCCCTGGACCGTTGCAGCGATGCCCGACCACAACAGCATAATTACTGAACCATTCCGGTAATCCGGATGGATGCAAGAACGTCCGACTTCGGCCAGACTATGGCGAACGCTACTTAAGCTGGAAATATCGAATTCGGACTCAGAATAATATTCGCCGGCTTTAAGCGCATTGGCCGGCGTGAGCAAACGGTAAGTCCCCACGACACGATTCGTCTTGCTTTCTTTAACCATGAAATGCTCGCACCAGGGGTCGAAACGGTCTGAGTCCAGACCGTCGGCCCCATCGGGGAAAATAGCATTCATCTCGTCGGTGAAGACCTGGTAGCGCAACCGTTGAATAGCTTCGAGCTCTTCGTTAGTCCGGGCTATGCCCATAACAAGACCGCCATCAGCCGAACCAGGCCAGCTACCACCAAGGCCTGCGCCGGCCTGTTGCACACGAGAAAGCTCTAGCATAGACATCACTCCGTAAACATGGCGCCATTATGCGCGCTATATGTTTCAAGTATTTGATGCTTACATTACCGCTTTGTTAAATCAACCGCAACCAATTCGCGCACACCTTGCTCGGCAAGCTCGATATCTTCGGCTTCAACCATAAGCCGAAGCTTGGGTTCTGTGCCCGAGGCGCGAATAAGCACGCGTCCACGCCCATTTAATTTTTGCTCGACGCTTTGCCTAGCTGCCGTTAACCCGGGATGCGAATCCCATTGCACGCCAGGCTGCAACGGCACATTAACCATTTTTTGGGGGTACATCTTCAGGTCGGCCACCTGTTCGGCCAGAGTTTCGCCACTACGGCTCATGCCGGTCAGGACTTGCAATGCGGCAATGATGCCGTCGCCGGTCGTGTGGCAATCAAGACACAGCAAATGCCCGGAACTTTCACCACCGTAAAGCCAGCCATGCCGCTGCATGCTTTCCAGCACGTAGCGATCGCCTACATTAGCCCGCTCAAATCCCACTCCCAAAGCCAGCATCTGTTTTTCGAAGCCGAAATTGGTCATTAAGGTACCAACGACGCCTTCAACTTTGTGGCGCGCCATGCGGCTGCGCACAATGGCATAGAGCAGCTCGTCGCCGTTATACAGGCGTCCTGAAGCATCCACCATTTGCAATCGGTCGGCGTCGCCATCCAGCGCAATACCTATCGTTGCCTGTCTGGCCTGAACTTCGGCAATAAGGGCCTCGGGATGCAGAGCCCCGACGCCCTCATTGATATTGAAGCCGTCAGGCTGACATCCGATAGAAAAAACCTCGGCGCCCAATTCGCGAAACACATGGGGGGCAACATGATAGGCCGCGCCATGCGCCGCATCCACGACGACTTTCATCCCGGACAGATCAAGCTCGTTGGGAAATGTGCTTTTACAAAACTCAATATAGCGACCCGCCGCGTCGTCAATACGCCGGGCCCGGCCCAACGCCTCGGAGCCTACGCACCCTAACGGCTCGTGGATGACCGCTTCAATCTCAGCCTCGACTTCGTCGGGCAATTTCATACCTTGGGCTG
>DATCVA010000021.1:0-4236 GCA_036567205.1 Eoetvoesiella sp.
TGTACGATTTGCCAGCGTCCCGCTATTTGAAACAGGCGGGTGTCATAGCCTAATGTCCAGCCTTGTCCCAAGGTTGAAGGGCGGCGGTCCAGGGCGTTGTAGTGACGGACAATTTCAAGTTGCGGCGCCAGTCCTGAGGCGGGCAAGTCCAGCTCTTGTTGATATTTGTTGCCGGTTACCAGGTGTATGGGATTGCCGGCTCCAAGGTTAAGGCTGGGCTCGCTGCTGGTTTGTATGGCTACGGCGCCTTGTGAGCAAGGTTGTCCTAACAGAGGAGGCTCGCAAGTGCCCTGAGCGCGGGCGCACCCCGCCGCAATTGCGAAGAAAAAAAAACATCGCACGGCATGCCAGCCCATGATCCACTCCGTTAGAATAAGAAGTGTTCATGTTGCCGCTTGGCAGCCGAAATAAGATAGAGTAGTGTATAAATGTGTCTATTGAGGGAAACCGAATATGCTAGTCGTCTTTCACTCCAAACCTGCCGCCGAAGTACTCATGTTTTCCAAACATGCCCTGCCTATATTGAAGGCGGCGGGTAAGCCGTATACCGATACCTTGCCCGAGCGCGGCGTTATCACGCGCGACCAGCTCGACGCGGCAATTGCGGGAATTGAACACGCCATGGCGCTTGACACCGAATCGGAATTTTCCGACGACGTCGACAACAACGATACCAAAGAGCATCCCATCAACCAGCCAGTCAGCTTTCGCCGGCGGGCTTTTCCGCTATTAGCCATGCTGCGCGTTTCGCGCGAACATAATGCCGACGTCACATGGGAGCCGGCGCCTTCGTGGTAGAGCCATTACGCTGAATAAAAAACGAGTCCCTTTCAAAGGGACTCGCATAATGGCGTATGGCCGGGCTGTTTCCTGCGTGAGCCTTAGGCCACCAACGCGGCTTCAGCTGCCTGGCTTACTGCGCTGCGGTTAACCGCGCTAAGGATCGCCAGGAACGAGGCCGTGACGATGTCGACGTGTACGCCAACGCCAAATCCGGTTGGTGAATCGCCGATGCGCAACTCCACGTACGAGGCGGCGCGAGTGTCGGTGCCCGTGCCAATAGCGTGTTCGTGGTAATTCATGATGCGCACGTCGACTTCCAGGGCATCGACGAAGGCCGAGAGCGCGCCATCGCCATGGCCTACCAGGTGACGCACTTGTCCGTGCTCTTCGAGCTCGACCTCGATTTCGAACTGTTTGCCGGTATGGGCTTTAGGATCGCCGGTAATGCGATGACGTATCAGCTTCCATGGCTGTTCAAGTTCAAGGTACTCTTTGCTGAACAGGTCGTAAACATCGGAAGCCGTGACTTCGGCGCCGGTTTCGTCGGTGACGCGCTGAATTGCGCGGCTAAATTCAATTTGCAGGCGCCGTGGCAAGGCAAGGCCGTGTTCTTGTTCGAGCAGGTATGAAACGCCGCCTTTGCCGGATTGACTGTTGACGCGAATAACCGCGTCGTAGTTGCGTCCGAGATCGGCCGGATCGATGGGCAAATAAGGCACTTCCCACAAAGCATCGGGCTGCTGGCGGGCGAAGCCTTTTTTGATCGCATCTTGGTGCGAGCCGGAAAATGCGGTAAAGACCAGATCGCCGGCATAAGGATGGCGTGGGTGAACGGGCAACTGATTGCAGTATTCGACGCAACGGCGAACTTCGTCGATATCTGAAAAATCGAGGCCCGGATGTATTCCTTGTGTGTACAAATTAAGCGCCAGAGTGACCAGGTCGACGTTGCCGGTGCGCTCGCCGTTTCCAAACAGGCATCCCTCGATACGGTCGGCTCCGGCCATGACAGCCAGTTCAGCCGCGGCAACCGCAGTGCCGCGATCATTGTGCGGGTGGACGCTCAGGACTATGCTTTCGCGCTGATCGAGGTTGTTATGCATCCATTCGATTTGATCCGCGTACATGTTCGGCGTAGTTGCTTCGATGGTAGCGGGCAAGTTGTAGATAATTTTGGAGTCCGGTGTCGGTTGCCAAACCTTGGTGACAGCGTTGCAGACTTCCAGTGCGAATTCCGGTTCGGTCGTGCTGAAAACTTCAGGTGAATACTCGTAGCCCCATCGGGTTTCCGGGTGTTCGGCTACGCAATCCTTGATGAGCTGAGTACCCTCAAGAGCAATTTGTTTGACCTCGTCTTTACTCATGCCAAAGACGATCTTGCGAAACGCCGGCGCGCAGGCGTTATACATATGAACGATAGCTTGTTTGGCGCCCGCGGCGGCTTCGACTGTGCGGCGGATCAAGTCTTCGCGGGACTGGGTCAGGACAATAATCGTGACGTCGGCAGGGATGCGTTTTTCGTCGACCAGTTTACGCACGAAATCAAAATCGGTTTGCGAGGCCGAAGGAAAGCCTACTTCAATTTCTTTAAAACCGATTTTGATTAGTTGCTCAAAGAAGCGCAGTTTGCGCTCTACGCTCATGGGTTCAATCAAAGATTGATTGCCATCGCGCAAGTCGGTGCTCATCCAGATAGGGGGGTGAGTAATGCGTTTGCTGGGCCAGGTGCGTTCAGAAAAGTCGCGAGTGAACGGAACAAATGGACGGTATTTGTCTGAGGGGGTAGAGAGCATGATGCACCTATGTGACTGAATCTATACAGATAACTGATTGCCAGCGGGGCGCCAATTTATATGCGGGTGAAGTAATTTCGGGCGGGGCGCTGGTAATTTATGAAATTTGAAGTGGCTAATAGGTTGCCGAACTGCCACGTGACGCTAGGCCCGGCAACCGATCGGTAGTAGTAGCGATAGCGCAAGGGCTAATGAGGGCGCAGCCGGGTTGCTGGCCAGAGCGAGACCCCAAGCGCCACCGGCAGCGTGGCTGCAGTGCGTAGCGTTTGAAGGGGAAACATAGTCGGGTCTCATGCCCATAGTCGAACATATTTTGATCAAAAACGCAACTATTCGCTGCTATTCGGCAAGCGGACGGAGGGGTCGAGCAGGGCGGCGTGTTCGCGTGCGAGGTTGATTTTGCTGGCGCGCCTGTTGCGCAGCTCTGTGGCAGTGCGTTGTAAAACACCAACGGTAATAGGATGGCGGTGATCGTCCCAGACCCAGCGCAAGACCTCTAGTGCGGGTTCGGAGAGCTGGTCAACCAAGGTGGAAAGTGTGTCGGATGTGACCAGTTTGCCGCGCACCTTACGTTGCGTGCTTTGCACGAAACCATATAAAAGATACGCAATAATAACGGTACATAAAACGACTACCGCCCACCAGAAAAAAGGGTTGTAGCGTTTAATGAATTCGACGGCCTGAACTCCGAAGGCGTGCAGGCCCGAGTAGTCGAGTGTGTCGCCAAAGGCAACCAGCTTGTTAAGCAGGTCGTACCAGACTAGCGCCACCACGGCAATAACGACCGTGCAAAGAATTTTTTGCGATGCTGTAAGCTTTAGCAATGTGCTGCGCAATACAAGATCATCGTGCCGGGTGGGCTGGTGTAGTGAATTTTGTTTCATGCCAAATATTGTACCTATGCAATCGCGTCAATCTATAGAACTTCGTCAACATCAACAACTGGCTTTAACGCCGGCGTTGCAACAATCGATTCGATTTTTGCAACTTTCGGCGCAAGATCTGGAACTGGAAGTGGCTCAGGCATTGCTTGAAAATCCATTATTGGAACGCGCAGAAGAGTATGACACTGAAGCGGGCGATGCGGAACACGACGCAGCGGATAACGACGTTGACGATCGCCCTGTGTTGGCTTTAACCAACCGTAGTTCCAGTTTCGAGGATGATGCCGACCGGCCCGAGGCAAGTCCGGCCGAGACCCTGCCCCAGCATTTATTGCGGCAATTACAGCTGACCCGGGCTTCGGCCAGGGATCGCGCGCTGGTGTCGGTGTTAATTGACGAGCTTGATGAAAACGGATATTTGCCTACACCTCTTACAGAGATTGCATCCTTCTTGCCTGTCGAGCTCCACGTCGAAGTCGATGAGTTGCAAACGGCATTGCATTTGCTGCAATCATTCGATCCTGTTGGCGTGGGGGCGGTTTCGCTTAGCGAATGCCTGCAATTGCAGCTTAAACAGTGTGTGACCAACGTTGAGCCGACGGTAATGGCGTGCGCGCTGGATCTGGCAGGGCACTATCTGGACTTGCTGGCCTCGGGCAATTTAAGCCGGCTGCGTACAGCGTTGAGCTGTTCTCAGGAAACCTTGAAGGCGGCGCACGGGTTGCTGCTGGGCCTGAACCCCAAGCCCGGACGCGATTGGGCCAACAGCTGCGCCG
>DATCVA010000022.1:0-8136 GCA_036567205.1 Eoetvoesiella sp.
GCGCGCCTCTGCGCGCGCTTTACATCAGGAAAACGCGCCGCATTTTCTCCGGCAATACGCCCATCGTCGGCCGCCTCGTGCAACAAAGGAATGTCGCCATTGACGTCGCCTGCAATAAATATAGCGGACGAGCCCAATTGCAATGTCCCCTCATCGAATAAAGGCACGCCGCGCTTATCAAGCGCCACCGACGTATTTTGCAAATCGAGACGATTAGTATTCGGTCGTCGGCCGGTCGCCATTAGTATGTAGTCAAAACGCTCGACAAGCTCTTGGCCCGCGTTTGTATAACGCACTTCGACCTCATCGCCTATGCGCTGCACGCCGAGCACGTCGGTTTGAAGCAGCAAATCGAACTCTTCCTGAAAAGCGGCCAGCGCACTTGCTTTGACATCGGGATCGGTAATACCTCCAAGACTGTCGCTGCGCCCTACCACCTTTGTGAACACCCCTAGCCTGGCCAAGGCCTGGCCAAGCTCCAAGCCGATAACACCGGGCCCGACAACCAGCACGCGTCTTGGCAAATCGTTCCAGGCAAAGACATCATCGTTGACCACCAATCGATCACCGATTTCTTTATACATATCGGGCACGACGGGTGTGGAACCGGTAGCAATAACCATGCGTGACGCCTGAATCTGCGTGTGGTCATCGACCTGCAGCAGCGTATTTGATAAAAACCGCGCATAGCCCCGCACTTTATCGCTATCGGGTATGGAGTTAACAGTTTCCAGTACAAACCCGACGAAACGATCTCGTTCGCTTTTAACGCGATTCATTACCTCGACGCCGTTAACCCGCACTTCGCCATCGACGTGAACACCAAAGGGCGCCGTATGCGCCGCGGTGTGCGCCGCATCGGCCGCAGCGATCAAAAGCTTCGACGGCATGCAGCCGACACGCGCGCAGGTTGTGCCATAAGGACCGCCCTCGATAAGCAATGCATCAAGCCCCGCCGATTTAACAGAACGATAGGCCGATAGGCCGGCTGTGCCGGTACCAATAATGGCTACATCGGTTTTCAATTGATTCATGCTGCTCCTTGCGTGATCTAAGACTGAACTGGCCGCCCCAACTACGGAAAGGTTTTTTATCGACAATTGCCGTAAACAGCCGCATGCACAATACCATTGTGCTTAAAAAAGCATCGGCCTATAAGTTGCTGCGCGAATAGCGTTTCTCATAGCTTTCCCTTGTGGTCTCTGTAATTTTAAACACCGGTCCACTCGGTTACGAAGGAGTGATAGTCTGGCCGTTCGGGCGCGCCGGCATCCTGAATTGGAGTGCCTATTGCCAAATAACCCATAAACCGGTAATCCAGCCCATCGAAACCCAGGGCCTCATTGACCTCGTCAATATACGTGGCCAGCCCGGTGCTCCAGTAGGCGCCATAACCCAGCATGTGAGCGGCATTAAGCATATTCGTTACCGCGGCGCCCGTTGCCAGCAATCGCTCGTTCTCGGGTATTTTTGTGTTGGAGTGATCTATGCGGCACGCAATGGAGATCAACAGCGGCACTTGCGCGAGCCAACGCCGTGTTGACGCTTCTTTTTCCGCCGTTAGCGGCAAACCCGCCTCTTTAGTGGCGTTCAGCGCCAAATCGGTCAGGCGCCCAATAGCTTCGCCGCGAATCAGGGAAAATCGCCAGGGCCGCAGTTTTCCATGATCCGGCGCTGACATCGCTGACTGTAAAATTAGTGAAAGTTGCTCTTCTGTTGGCCCGGGCGCTTTCACAAACTTGACGGAACGGCGCGAAAGTAAATACTGAACAGGCGAAACAGACATCATTAATCCTTATAAACGAAAATGCGCGCGTCGGCGCATAAATACCGCAAGGTGTTAGCTGCGACCAGCTGTGACCATAAGCGCTTTCATGTCGCGCACCGCTTTTTCCCAGCCGTCGAATACAGCCCGCGCCACAATAGCATGGCCAATATTAAGCTCGGCAATGCCAGGTATGGACGCAATGGCCTGAACGTTGCCGTAATGCAGGCCGTGGCCAGCGTTAACTCGCAACCCCAGCGAAACACCAAGAGTAACACCGGCGCGAATACGGTCGAGCTCGCGCTGCGCCTCGTTCCCTTGGGCATCGGCATACGCCCCTGTGTGCAGCTCGATCACCGTACTGCCTGTACGATTGGCTGCCTCGATTTGCATTGCGTCGGGATCGATAAACAGCGACACCCGTATGCCAGCGTCGTGCAGCTGATTAACGGCCTGCTTGACCGCGTCGAAATGCCCCGCGACATCAAGCCCGCCCTCGGTGGTAAGCTCGGTGCGTTTTTCAGGTACAAGACAGACATCGTGGGGCTTGATGCGACAAGCAATAGCCAGCATCTCGGCAGTTACGGCACATTCAAGATTCATGCGCGTACGTAATCGGGGGCGAATGGCCGCAACATCGGCGTCTTGAATATGACGGCGGTCTTCACGCAAGTGCAAGGTGATGACATCGGCCCCGGCCTCTTCGGCTCGCACCGCGGCCTCGACCGGGTCGGGATACGACGTGAAGCGTTGCTGGCGCAACGTGGCCACATGATCAATGTTTACACCAAGCTCAATCATTTTTACCGCGCCCTTCTAACAATGGACAACACAAAGGATGAAACCATCATTATGACGGGTTGTGGGGCGGCGTCAAACGAGCCACCCCATAAATGCTTAACTTGCCGCTGCAGGCAAGACCGCCGATTCGGGCGTAGTGCCGGAGTTTTCCAGCCAGCCGCCTCCCAGGGCCTTATATAGTTCTACTCGATTCATTAATGATTCGAGGCCTGTCTGCAAGAATAAACGTTGCGCGCTATACAGATCGACCTCGGCGGATTGCACTTGCAAGAAACTATCGACGCCGCTCTCGTAGCGTATTCGTGCGATTCGTAATGTTTCGCTTGCCGACCCCTCGAGAGAGCGCAAGGCGTCCAGCTGACTGGAATACGTTGCTTCGCCTGCCAACGCATCGGCTACTTCGCGAAAAGCCGTTTGAATGGTCTTTTCGTATTGTGAAACGGCAATATTTTTGCGCGCTTTGGCCAAATCCAGATTACCGCTTACGCCGCCCGAAAAAATAGGCACGGTCAATTGGGGTGTATATGACCAGAAACGATTGCCTGAACTAAACAGTCCGCCCAATGAAGAGCTTGCAAAACCCAACAGACCGGTTATGGAAATATTGGGAAAAAATGCAGCACGGGCGGCGCCAACGTTAGCGTTGGCAGCCAGCAAACCGTTCTCGGCCCCAATAATATCCGGTCGCCGGACAAGCAAATCGGACGGCAAGCCTACTGGAATAGTTGCCAATAATTGGTTTTTTCCGAAAACAGCCGGATCGGGTACGTCGGCAGGCAATTCCTCGCCCAATAACAGCTGCAACGCATTTTGAGACTGAGCGTGAACCCGCTCGATCGCCGCCAGATCCGCCCGCACTGTAGCAAGTTGGCTCTGGGCCTGGTTAAGGTCCAGCGCCCCCGCTATGCCGTTATCAAATCGGGTACGCACCAACGAGTACGAGTTCTGGCGTGACTCGAGCGTTTTTTCCATTAAGGCCCGTTGCTGCTCGGCCGCGCGCATGGTGAAGTAGGCTTCGGCTACTTGAGCGATCAAATTGATATGCACGGTTCGCTGCGCCTGATCCGTAGCCAGGAACTGCTGATATGCCGCTTCGGACAAATTTTTGACGCGACCAAAAAAATCAAGTTCGAAGGCGGTCATTCCGACCCCGGCCTGATAAAAACGGCTCACGCTGGGAGCATCGGCACCGCCGGCCCGCACCGATTCAGGACTACGCTGCACTTGCGCATTCGCCCCCACGCCTATGGTAGGAAAACGTTCACTTTGCTGAATACCGTACAGGGCACGGGCCTCTTGTACCCGTTCCACCGCAATCCGCATATCGCGATTATTTTTAAGCGCAATGTCAATCAGCGCAACGAGACGAGGATCACGAAAGAACTGCCGCCAACCCAAATCGGCCGATGCGGAAAAAGCGGCCATCGACGCGTTAACCTGCAAACCGCTCAACTCTTTGGACTGCTCAAAACGATTGGGATAACGCTCAGGTACAGGGATATCCGGACGCTCGTACTTGGGAGCTAAAGAGCAACCGGCAAGGGACAGCGATACCAGCAAGGGCACGAAACTCAGTCGAAACGATCGATGACTCATGGTTGACCCCCCTTCGTGCGACGCCTGAGAATCCGGCGAAGCAGACGCGGTTGGATGATGATGCACTTTAGTAAGCGGCGCCATCTTGGCATGGGCCCCCAGCAGCTTGGGCTTGGTTTTAAACAAGGTCAGGACCACCACAAAAAAAGTCGGCACAAAGATAATGGCCAAAGGCGTCGCCGCCAACATACCTCCCAACACGCCCAGGCCCACCGCATTCTGGCTGGCGGAACTGGCGCCGGTGGCAATGGCCAGCGGCACAACGCCCAGGATGAATGCAAACGAAGTCATCAAAATCGGTCGGAACCGCAATCGGGCCGCTTCAACGGTTGCATCGATAATGCTTCCGCCTTGCGCATACGTATCTTTGGCGAACTCGACGATCAAAATTGCGTTTTTGGCCGCTAGCCCAATGACCGTAATCATACCGACCTGGAAATACACATCATTGGACATGCCCAGAGCAGACACCAACCCGACTGCTCCCAAAATTCCCAGCGGCACCATCAACATGACTGAAAGTGGAATAGCCCAGCTTTCATACAAGGCTGCCAGCACCATGAAGACAACCAGCATGGCCAGCGACATCAGGATAAGAGACTGAGCGCCCGCCTGTTTTTCCTGATAGGACAAGCCCGTCCACTCGTAGCCGAAGCCTTGCGGCAATTGCGCCACCAGACGCTCCATTTCGGCCATGGCCTCGCCAGTTGAGTAGCCGGGAGCAGCCGATCCACCCAGCCGGATCGACTCATAGCTGTTGTAGCGCACCACCTGAACAGGCCCCTGTTCCCAGCTTACATTGACGAACGAAGACAATGGCACCATGTCGCCCTGGCGGTTGCGCGCATTGAGTTTCATGATGTCGTCAGTCGTCATACGATGGGACTGTTCGGCCTGCACCCAAACGTTCTGTATCCATCCCATGTTCGGGAATTTGGCAACGAAGGACGACCCCAGCGAGGTGGAAATAAGCGTCGCCACTTCACTGAAATCCACCCCCAGGGCTGCGGCCTTATCGCGGTCAATGGTCAGGCTAAGCTGCGAACCTGCGCCCAGACCGGTTATGCGTGTTTCCGTCAATACCGGGCTTTGCATCGCCATTTGCAACAGTTGCTGGGTTCCTTGCATCAGGGCTTCATGCCCCATTCCGCCGCGGTCTTCAAGCCGCATGTCGAAACCCGAAGCATTGCCCAGCGAAGGTATGGCCGGCGGCACGATGGCAAAAACCATGGAATCGGGAAGGCCGAAAAGCAGATTCTGAGTGGCCTTGCCGGCTACGGCCATCGCCGAATCCTGCGGCCCTTTGCGCAAGGCGAAATCCTTTAGCGGCACAAACGCGATGGCCGAGTTCAAACCGTTGCCGTTAAAACTGAACCCTTGCACCGTGATCACGTTCTCGGTTTGCGGCTGTTCCGCGAAGTACTTCTCGACCTTCTCGATGACCTCGATCGTGCGGTTGGCTGTAGAGCCAGCCGGAAGCTCCATATTGACGATGACATAACCTTGATCTTCGATCGGCAGAAAGGATGTGGGCAAGCGCATATACATCCAACCCAACGCCAGCACCAGCACCAGATAAATCAGCATCATGCGCCCACCGCGCCTTAGGCTTTTCTCGACCCAGCTCTCGTATTTTTGCGTCGTTCGATCGAATGAACGATTAAACCAGCCGAAGAAACCCTTCTTGGACTCGTGATGGCCCTTGGGAATGGGTTTCAAAATAGTGGCGCACAAAGCCGGCGTAAACGTCAGCGCCAAAAAGCCTGAAAACAGAATGGACACCGCCATGGCGACAGAAAACTGCTGATAAATTACGCCGACCGAACCACTCATGAAAGCCAGCGGCAAGAACACCGTAGCCAGAACCAGGGTCATCCCCACAATGGCCCCGCCCACTTGCGGCATGGCCTTGGTGGTTGCCTCTTTAGGGGACAACCCTTCTTCGACCATGATCCGCTCAACGTTTTCAACCACAACAATGGCATCGTCAACCAAGATCCCGATAGCCAGCACCATGGCAAACATGGTCAGCACGTTGATCGAGAACCCCAGAGCCAGCATCACGGCAAAGGCCCCCATCATGCAAATAGGAACGACCAGCGCGGGTATAAGCGTGTAGCGCACGTTCTGCAAGAAGACGAACATCACGATGAACACCAGGAGCATCGCCTCGAGCAGCGTGTGAATAACCTGCTGAATCGATATATCGACGTAAGGCGAGGTGTCGTACGGTACGGAATAAGTGATATTGCCCGGGAAGAACTGCGACAGCTCTTCCATCTTTGCCTTGACCCCTTCGGCGGTCGACAGGGCGTTGGCGTCCGCCGCCAGCGAGATCGCAAACGCCGCCGTGGGTTTACCGTTTAGACGCGCACCAAACTGATAGTTGTCCGAACCGACCTCGACACGCGCCACATCGCGCACACGCACGCTGGAACCGTCCACGTTCGAGCGCAGGACAATGTTTTCAAACTCATCAACCGTAGACAGTTCGCCATTGACCACAATGGGCGCTGTGGTGCGCTGGTCGTCGGGGTTGGGCGGCGAACCGATGATCCCGGCTGAAATCAGGCGGTTCTGGCTGCCGACTGCCGCATTGACTTCCGCCATGCTGATCTTGTAGCCCGTCAGCTTGTCGGGATCAACCCAGATGCGCATGGCCCGCGGCGACGCGAACAGTTGAAACTTTCCGACGCCCGGCACGCGCGAAACGGGATTTTGTATGTTGCGCGTGATGTAGTCCGCCAACGCGGTTTGATCCAGGGTTCCATCGGTTGAGGAAACGGTTACAACCATCAAAAAACTGGCGTTGCTTTGACTGACCCGCAACCCCTGCTGAGTCACGGCGCCTGGAAGTTTGGCGGTGACGTTCGAAATACGGTTTTGCACATCGACCTGCGCCAGATCCGGATCGGTGCCCGGAGCGAAGGTCGCGGTAATTTGCGAGCCGCCATACGAATCGCTGACCGATTCGTAGTAAAGCAGCCCCTTGGCTCCGTTTAGTTCGTTCTCGATAATGCTCGATACGGAATTGGCGACATCCTGAGCCGAAGCCCCGGGATACATTGCATTAATAGTAATCGCGGGTGGAGCGACTTCGGGATACTGCGAAACCGGCATATTGGGGATCGCCAATAGCCCCGCCAGGGTAATTGCCAGCGCGACCACCCAGGCAAAAATAGGTCTTTCAATAAAAAACTGCGACATGAGTGCTCACTTTGAAAAGCCTTAACGTTGCAGGTCGTAACAAAAAACCTGCATGAACGGTATAGTTAGCTGGCGCTTTTAGCTGGCGCACCGGAGGGCTGCTCCGCCGCCGGTTTAGCCGCGCCACCGTCCGTTTCAGCTGTGTTCCCGGGCTCGGCGGCGGCTGTTTCACCTGCCTTCTTCCAAGGCGTGGGCTGCACTGCGGCGCCTGGACGAATTTTCTGAAATCCCTCGACAACCACGACATCACCGGGATTCAAGCCCTTGTTGATAATCCACTGCCCATTCACCCCAGCCCCCACGGTAACCGCCATCGGCTGAACTTTCCCGTCTTTTACCAGCATCAGGCTGCTGAGCCCATCGGCCGTGCGCTGCAAGGCCTGCTGCGGAACCAGCAGGGCTTTTTCGTCGAGTCCCTGCTGCACACGGACCCGCACATACATGCCGGGCAATAAAATCTGATCCGGATTGGGAAATTCGGCGCGCAAATTGACCTGGCCGGTTGTCGGGTCGACAGTGACTCCGGAGAACAGCAATTCACCAGGTTTACTGTAAAGACGGCCGTCCTCAAGCACGACTTCGGCCTTCGCATTGCCCTGGCTGGACTGCACCAGTACGCCGCTGTCCAAGGCCTGGCGTAATTGCGCCAATTCAGTGGTCGAACGCGTCAGATCGATATACACGCGATCAAGCTGCTGCACGGTTGCCATTTGCGTCGCGCTGCTTGCGCTGACCAGAGCCCCTTCCGTTACAAGCGATTTGCCGAT
>DATCVA010000023.1:0-27093 GCA_036567205.1 Eoetvoesiella sp.
GTCCGTTTTCTTGATAACGCCGGTCGTCTTGCTCACAGAGGAGAGTTGATTCCGTTCCTTGAAAAAATATTTCAAGAAATGGATCTAGCCGACATTGACGCTCGACTTCGGACCGCAAATATTCCTTGTTCACCGATGCGACGCCCGGACCAGTTGGCAGATGAGGAACATTTGAACGTCTCTGGCCAATTGGTCGAGACTCGACTCTCGAATGGCCGTCTAGCCAAATTACCAAAGCTTCCAATACGAGCCACGGGGTTCGATCTTGATGCCAGAAGGGATGCGCCGGTGCTGGGATCTGATACGGAATCAATATTGAACGAATTGGGGTACTCAGGTAAGGAGATTCAGCGGCTCGTTGACTCTAAGGCGATTCTGATTACCCACCCACAGGTAAACCCGCTTATTCAGGATACCGTGGGTACGTCATAACGTACCGCTGCTTGAAGTGGCTGGATATCACTAATACAACTCAACCGTATCGAGATAACTATATGACAGCATTGACGCGCGCCCTTGGCGAGTTCGTGGGTGGAAGCACGGACATATACATTCCTGAAGAAGCAAGAGCGATGGCCTGTAGAGGATTTATCGACTGCGTGGCTACCATGATTGCCGGACAAAACGAGCCCGCGAGCAGCCTTCTTGTACAAGTATTGGACCCAAGTCCAGGCAAATCGACCCTGTTTTTTGGAAGTCGCATGACGGATGCTCCCACCGCTGCCTGGATCAATGCCACTGCTGCGCATGCGATGGATTACGACGATGTGGCATTTCAGTCGCATCCTTCCGCAGTACTGGTCCCTGCCATTCTTGCCGAGGCCCAGGAACTGGGGGAGTGCGGCGCAAATATGCTGGATGCTTATGTGGTTGGTTATGAGGTTTGGGGCGCGCTAGCATGTCGCGAACAAGGAGCCTTGCATCTTAAAGGATGGCATCCTACAGGGGTTTGGGGAGCCGTAGCCGCTGCGGCGGCGTGCGCCAGATTACGTCGGCTCGATGCAACTCAGTCGACTAATGCACTGGCGCTTGGAGCATCACAAAGTGCTGGCTTAATGGCGAATTTTGGGTCCATGGCGAAGCCCTTCCATGCCGGTAAAGCAGCACATGCTGGCGTGATCGCAGCTCGATTAGCTCAGGCCGGATTCACAGGCTCGAACGATGCGTTGGAACATGAGCAAGGACTTTTAGCGGCAGTGTCCCAGACAGGTGATACAGACCGTCATACGCCATTTCAATTGGCCGATGCCTGGCGTATTCAATATGAAGGACTGAGTTTAAAAAAATATCCTGCCTGCTATGCCACGCATCGTGCGATAGACGCAGTGAAGGCGCTTTTGGAGTCAAGAAAACTCCAGCCCGACGAGATAAAGCAGATCACAATTCTTACTAACCTGAGATACGCCACGATCCTTCGCAACCATTCGCCAAAGACGGGCCTGGAGGCTAAATTCAGTATGCAGTTTGCGGTGGCTGCAGCCGTCATTGCTAATAAAGTATCACTGGAAGAATTACAAGACCAGTTTGTATGCCGGGCCGATGTGCAACAGCTCATGAAAAAAATAATAATCGATCCTTCGCAAGGACTGACAAACACACACGGTTCATATGAACAGGCCGATATTCACTTGCATTCCGGCGAGAGGCTGGTTTCGGACAAAGTGACGTTTCCCCGTGGACACTTTCATGTACCGCTCGAGGAAGAGGAGATACGCAATAAGTTTTATGCGTGTCTTGAATGGGCGGGGAAGGAGGACGCGGCACCTTATTTGTATCAGATGCTTTCAAACCTGCAATCTGTTCGTGCGACCGACCTGGGCCACACGTCTGACCGCAATAACTGAGTGGAGAAATTTCATTGGCTTTAGATCTTGGAATTCAAAGTTCCCTTGTTTTGCCCGCTGTTTGTGCACCTATGTATTTAGTCAGCGGGCCGGATCTCGTGCGAGAGGCTTGTAAGTCCGGCATTATGGCCGTACTTCCCAGTAAGAACGCTCAAGATCTGCCCGGTCTGGACGCATGGCTTACGACAATATTTAACGATCTGCATATTCATGTGCAAGAAGGCGGCAGTGCCGGACCATTAGCTGTCAATATTTCGTCCAGCACCAAAGAGGAGGAGCTGGGCGCGTATATTGATTTGTGTGCACGGCATGGTGTGCGCGTTATCGTCACTGCAGGGCGAGACCCAACGCCTCTGGCGCGTATGGCACACGATGCGGGTTTGCTCGTATTCCACGATGTGACCACCGTGCGATTCGCTGAAAAGGCGATCAGCGCAGGAGTGGACGGCTTGAACTGTATCGGAGCAGGCGGAGGCGGGCATTCGGGGATATTGAATTCGATGGTTTTCGTCCGAAAGCTAAGGGCAATGTTTTCGGGAACGATCGTGCTGGGCGGAGCGATATCAGACGGAGCGTCAATCCGCGCAGCGCAAGCGCTTGGGGCGGATCTTGCCTATATGGGTACGCGGTTTATTGCAACGCACGAGTCGATGGCGCCTAATGAATACAAGAAAATGCTTGTTGAAAGCACGTCGAAAGATCTGGTTTACACCAGTAAGGTTGCGGGGGTCTATGCAAACTGGCTGGTGCCTTCTTTGAATCAAGTAGGACTGGACCCCGCCAATCTTCCACAGCCCACCGGAGTGGGTAGACGCTATGACCACTTGCCGAAGGGCGCTTTGCCGTGGCGCACTATCTGGAGCGCTGGACAAGGCATAGATCTGATTCATGACATACCAACAGTCCGTGAACTAGTTGAACGTCTGCGTACGGAGTATGCAAGCGCTTGGATAGAACAGCGCGAATACGAGGAAGTTTGCCCTAACGTCAGGTGATGGCAGCATAGGGAATGGCTGCTTTCGCAGTAGGGTGCGCATACATATACTTGTTTGGCAATAGATCGAATGAATCGCCGACCTTTTATTCCGGGTCGTGCCCGATGCTGTTTAAAGGAAAACCAATAGATGTCTAAACCGTATAAAAACATGTTCGGAAGTCTGGGGGCTAAAGCATGAGCACCCCAAGTGAAAACAGTACCAGCATTGAACCGCTTGATGCATTTCGAAAGGAGGTGCAGGATTTCATTCGACAGGTGTTGCCAGCGGAGCTGAGTGCTCGGGTGGAAAGGGGGTATGCATTCCTGACTAAGGACGATTATACGTTTTGGCAGAAACAGTTATATGCACGAGGATGGGGCGCGCCGACCTGGCCGCGTGAGTTCGGGGGCGCTGACTGGAGTGCAGAGCAAAACCAGATTTTTGAGGAAGAATGCGCCCGCAATTACTGCCCACGCACGCAGCCTCAGGGCGTGAAGATGATTGGCCCAATACTCTATACATACGGAACGCCAAAACAGCGTCACCGCTTTTTGTCGCAGATCTTGTCAGGCGACGAATGGTGGTGCCAAGGGTACTCCGAGCCAGGCGCAGGCTCGGATCTGGCGTCTTTGTCGACGCGGGCTGTGCGAGAAGGGGGGCATTACAGAGTGAGCGGTCAGAAAGTGTGGACCACTCATGCACATTGGGCTGACTGGATGTTTTGCCTTACTCGAACAGAAAACACGGGAAAGCCGCAAGAGGGCATCACCTTCTTGCTGATCGATATGAGAAGCGAGGGGGTTTCCGTCAAACCGATCATCACTATCGATAGTGCGCACCATACAAACGAAGTATTTCTCGACGATGTGATGGTGCCAGTAGAAAATCGGATCGGCGACGAGGGATCGGGCTGGAAGTACACCAAGGCCCTGTTGGCAAAAGAGCGGGTAGGCATAGCGGAACTCGGCCGTGCTCGCGAACGGCTGGAGCGGCTGAAACGCTTGGCTAATGACGGTGCGGTGAACGGGAATCTCTTGAGCTCGGATGTGATGTTCCAGGGCTATATTGCCGAGCTCGAGATTGAAATACTGGCGGCGGAAGCAACCACATTGAGAGTCATGCAGGACCGTGATAATTCCGAGCCCGCGTTAAGTTCTTTGCTGAAGTTGCGCGGTTCTGAAATCGGCCAGCGTATTACGTCCCTGTTGGTGGATGCGCTGGGGCCACACGCTTTGCGCAATGACCTTGAGTTGGCTGTCAATCAGCCTGCGGTGGACGACCCTCTGCCGTCATATGCCATAGGACGGTTGCCAGAGTATCTAAGAATGCGTGCTCAAACGATCGCGGGTGGTACGAGTGAAGTGCAGCGCAACGTAATGGCGAAGCTCCTCTTTGGCAAAAAATAAGCAACAGGATGATGTAATGGCTGACAATATGTCCCCCTCCCGCGCTACGCGGTTTTGTGAATCAGACGAAGAGCGTCAGCTAGCCGCCAGTGCCGATCGGTTCGTGCAGGCTAGTTACTCCTATGAAGCGTGGCGTGGTGTAGCCCGTTCTTCTTCCTACTCGTCCGAAAATTGGTCCCAGATGTCTGAATTGGGATGGTTGATGCTGGGATTACCTACGGAGCATGAAGGGTTGGGACTGGGCATCCGCGAAACCATGATCTTAATGGAGTCGCTGGGACGCGGAATCGTCCTGGAGCCCTATTGGAGCACGGCAGTACTGTGCGCCCAGCTTATACAGAATATAGCGACACCTACCCAGCAGTCGGAATTACTGCCTCGGATTGCCCATGGAAAACTCCGGCTTGCATTTGCCGATACGGAACCTGGCAAGCGCTGGCAAAGCGACAGTCCTACCTGTAACGCAGTTAAGCGTGATGGCAAATTTTGGATAACGGGTAATAAGATCGCCGTGCTTGACGCACCGTGTGCCGATGCGTTGCTGGTGCTTGCATCGTGCCCGGACGGCGGCGTGTCGGTTTTTCTTGTACAGAATGATGCCAAGGGCGTATGCCGCCGGGATTTTCCTACGGTCGATTCTAGAAGGTGCGCAGATATTCGTTTCGACGATGCGCCGGCAGAAATGTGCCTTGGTACGCCTGGAGAGGCGGCGCAAGATGTGGCGCTGGCGAAGGATTATGCCAGCATAGCTTTGTGCGCGGAGTCGTTAGGCGCTATGAAGTACTTGATCGAGACAACAATCGAATATCTAAAGACAAGACAACAATTTGGCCGCCCGTTGGCGGACTTTCAAGTGTTGAGGCATCGGGTCGTGGATATGTTTATTGCCAGCGAACAAGCACGCTCACTCACGATAATGGCCGCCGCCACGTTAGATCGCTCGCCAGCCGAGCGAGGACGGAGCGTATCGGCCGCAAAGTGGCAGTGTGGTCGTGCAGGGATTTTTATAGGGGAAGCGGCAGTGCATTTGCATGGAGGAGTCGGCATGACCGAGGAGCTGCCAGTAGGACAGTACTTCAAACGTTTGTTGGCTATCGATGCGCTTCTTGGTAACGCAGGATATCACCTGCAACGTTTCATTCAGCTGTCGTAAAGGAGAACCTAGGATGAATTTCAATAATATCAGCGTTGTAGTTGAAGATGGCGTAGCTGTGGTGCTGATGGACCGGCCCCCTGTCAATGCCATGAGTGCAAAATTTCGCCGCGATTTGACGGATGTGTTTGCGGAGTTGGGCAACAACCCTGAGGTACGCGCTATTGTTATTTCTGGTGCGAATAATGTATTTTGCGGTGGGATGGATATCAAGGAAAAAGGTGATCCAGTTCGGGCGCGAAGTGATGCCGAGCACCGCGCATTCACTAACGGGCTTCGGGAGTGCCCGATCCCGATTGTTGCCGCCTTGAACGGTGCGACAGTGGGGACGGGCGTGAATATCGCCGCAGCATGTGACGTAATCGTGGCCTCGGAAAACGCATTCATGGCCATGCCTGAAGTATCCGTGGGAATCCCCAATGGAGCATCCGGCTTGGTGCGTTTGTTTGGACAATCACGCGGCCGCCGTATGTTTTTCACCGGTATGCGTGTATCTGCAGCAGAATTGTATCGGCTCGGCGTAGTCGAAGCATGTGTGCCAGCGGATCAGCTCATGAGCAAAGCGCTTCAGATAGCGCATGAGATCGCCAAGCAGGATCCCTTAGTGCTCGCTGCTGCCAAGCATATTTATAACCTCGCACAAGAGGTTCCTTTTGGCATAGCTAAGAACATGGAATACGCTATGGCTGCCCAACTATCAGCCGTCCGAATGTCGGGCGGCGCTCTTACCAGCAAGGGCGGTGTATGAAATCACTTTCAGGCATTGTTGTGGTTGAGATGGGTAGCGTGGTGCTTGCGCCGTATGCCGCACAAGTTCTGGCGGATATGGGTGCGACGGTAATCAAGATAGAGCCGCCGGGTGGCGATAGTACAAGAAACCTGGGTCATTCCGAGCATAAGGGAATGGGTGCAGTATTTCTCAACTGCAACCGCGGAAAACAAAGCGTATGTATGGACATCAAACATTCGGATAGCAGGGATGCGCTATACCGATTGGTCGAGACGGCGGATGTTTTCCTCCATAACATGAGGCTCGATAGCGCCAATAAACTCGGTGTGGGCTATGAAAGGCTATGTAAGGTCAATCCTCGTCTTGTTTACTGTGCCACATACGGGTTTGGCGCGGCGGGCCCCTTTGCCAAAAAACCGGCCTATGACGACATAATTCAAGCGGCTACCGGGGTGCCGGCAATGAGGGTGCGGATAGACGGAAAACCGATCTACGCCCCCACAATTCTTGCGGATAAAACGACAGCGTTGTTTGTTGTTATTGGTATTTTGGGTGCGCTATCCGACCGTACAGCGACCGGTCTGGGAAAGCAACTGGAAGTGGCCATGTTTGAAACTATGACTCATTTTATGAGTATTGAGCATTTGAATGGCTTGACCTGGGAGGATCCCGTTGGACCTTCGGGTTACGACAGATTACTGACGGCATTCCGCCGTCCCCATCGTACGAAAGACGGTTGGCTTGCTGTTATGCCTCATAACGAAAAACACTGGCGAAAATTTTTCATGGCAATCGAGCGGCAGGATATTCTTGATGATCCGAGGTTCGCAGATGCCGCAAGCCGCTCACGGAACATAGAGCTGTTGTACGTGGAGGTTGGCGCCATTTTACCGTCGCGCACCACCGCCGAATGGGCCGAACTGTTTACGCGAGGAGATGTGCCATTTGGGCCGGTTAATGAACTGGAAGACTTGATCCATGATCCTCATCTTAAAGATGTCGGATTTTGGCACTACGTTGATCACGCAACTGAGGGCAGGCTCCGGGTGCCTTCCTTCCCAGTTCGGGATGGCGGTCCATACGGAGTTGCCAGTGCCAATCTGCGTCCGGCCCCTTTGTTAGGCGAGCATAACGAAAGCGTGCTTTCCTCAATTGGGTACAGTAGTGCCGAAATCGATGAGCTAGTGGCCAGTGGGGCTGTGCATTCAACGCCTTCAGGATTTGGAAGCCCTATTGTCTGATCCGCAACCAGTTCAACGAAAAAATTTATTATGAAAATTCTTGCTCCTGTAGAAAGAGCGATCGACTAGGACATCAAAGCGTGTGTCAAGGAACGTTGAGTATGGCCGTGGCTATTCGAGCTGATCGTGGCGTGTTGGTAGCGGCATGATCTGCGCGTGGACATCATGCCTGCCCTGTGTTGTGGCACAAGATGGCCGAAATCGGCCATCAGTGACGAGATCAGCCCTTGATGCCCGCTTTGTCGATTACCGTCTTCCAGTTCGTGGTTTCTACTTTGATCCGTTTGGCGAATTCGTCAGCCGAGACTGGGTTGGGCACCAATCCCTGGGCGACTAATTTGGCCCGGACATCTGGAAGGCTCAGGATTCGCTTGATTTCACCTTGAAGCTTGTTGATGACTTCGGCTGGCGTACCTGCCGGAGCCAGCAAGCCGTACCATGCGGCAAGCTCATAGTTCGGTACGCCTGCATCTTTTAATGGCATTATCCCGGGCAATGCTTCTTGAGGACTGTTTCCCGTGATCGCCAGCGCACGTATCCGCCCTGAATTGATGTAGCCGACGGCGGTGGGAATCGAGGAGAAAATCATATCGGTTTCGCCACCCAGAAGGGCTGTCATGGCCGGTGCTCCGCCACGATAGGGTACATGCGCGATATCGGTGTTGGTTTGCTGCTTGAACACTTCTCCGGCCAAATGCCCCGTCGTGCCGATGCCCGATGATCCGAAATTCAGACTGCCCGGCTTATCCTTTGCAAGTGCGATTAGCTCTTTCACGGATTTTGCCGGATGATTGGCGTTGACAACCAATACGTTTTCGACATCTACCAATGTCATCACAGGCGCAAAATCCTTCTGCGGCTGATAGGGCAAATCCTTGATGAAATTCGGATTAATGACAATTGGGCCGATTGTTGCCAGCAATAGCGTATGGCCGTCAGGTTGCGCCTTGGCCACTTGAGCGGTGGCGATGACGCCTCCGCCGCCGGGGCGGTTTAAGACAACAACTGGCTGTTTCCATGCCTCACTAAGCTCGGCGCCGATGATGCGAGCCAGGACATCGGTGGATCCGCCGGGAGCGAATCCATCGATGATCGTGATGGCTCGCGCCGGGTAGTCTGAGCCCGCAGCGTTATTGGCGACAGCCTGGCTAGAGAGCGATAGTGCACCAGCGGTAACGATTGCGGGTAATACCTTCAGGAAAAAGCTCGGTTTTTTCATAATTGTCTCCTCGGGTTTAAAAGTAAAATTAGCTGGCAAGCCTTGGCTTGCGCGGTGTACGTTTCTGTTGGCGCATTAGCCTGCCCCTTGCGTAATCAACACTGCTCGATCATTGGTCTACCGATTGACAAGCTAGCGTCAACAAATCTGGACAGATGACGAGTCAAGCATCTTGACGCTTCTCAGGGAAGTGGTATCGCATTACTCATTGTGATTTTCAGCAGCGGCCACTGGCAATAAGAACAAGAAAATCATCAAGAATCTGATTGAAGCGGGCGGGTTCCTCCAGATTGACGGTATGGCCGGTGCGCGGCACCACGCATAGTCCGGATCGCTTCAGGGTTTGCTTAAGAAACAGATTGGGCAACAGCGTGGGGGTATCCCCGTCGCCCGTAATCAATAGCACGGGCAAGTCGATGCGGGACAAGGGGTCGGCCAGATCCCACAACGACGGCCGTCCGCCTTGCACCGAACGCAATGTCATTGCTGCGCCTTGCGCGCTATGTTGCGATAAGTGGGTCCGGAACTCCTCCCAGCCCCGTGGATCTTTTGAGCGAAACCCGATACGAAATGGACCGACGGCGTATTCCTCGGCATAGGCCTGCATTCCGATCTTAAGCAGCCGGTCCGCCGAAGCGTGAAAAATAGCCTGGCTTTTTGCATACTCGTCGGGATGAGCGCCGTGCCCGCAGCCTACGGGCACAAGCGAAAGACAGCGCTCGCTGAAGTCCATACCCACTTGCAGCGATGCAAAGCTGCCCATAGACAAGCCAACGATATGGGCTTTTTCAATGCCAGCCGCGTCCAGTACCGCGATCGCATCTCGCGCCGCTTGTTTCATCGAATACAGAGAGGAGTCTGTCGGGACATCTGACGGCGGGTAGCCTCGGGCGTTATAGGTGATGCAGCGATAATGTCGCGAAAAATGCCTGACCTGAGGCTCCCAGCTTCGATGGTCACCAGCGTATTCGTGAATAAACAGAATAGGAACACCCAGGCCCGTGTCTTCGAAATAAAGTTTGGCGCCGTCAGAAACAGCAAAACCCGTGGAGGTCATTATTGGGGACTGGATAGGTGGCAAGTTCATATATACATTATCTGAAGGAATCATTTATATCTAAAACAGTTATTTAAGATATATAAATCTGTTATTTTGATGAGTGTTGCCCTGCATCCGTTAAACGGCGTGCAGGCAGTTTGTCGAGCGCCCCAAGCCCTGTATCAGTTTTTCTGTTTGCAACGATCAATTTAAGTTGCTTGTGCCTTAAAGGGTTCAACTTTCTAATAGCCTTCAATCAACGAAGGGCGTGACCCGCCTTTCCTTAGAATTTATTTGGTAGAGGGCCAAGAACAATGCAAGCAACTTTTCAGGGTGCAGTTCGGGATGAGGCTGCGTTGCGCGCAGCGCTTCAGGATGCCGATGTTGTGCCAAGCCTATTGGTGCTAACACATCTCACAGGCGATTTTGATCTGCTTGTGCAGGCTGCGCCTTATATTACAGGTGGCTGGAACTATCAGCAGAGCGTTCCCGAAACCATCCGCGAAACCGTACGCGAACGTCTTGTTCAAGCTTTGAAGAGCTACGCCGAGCATGATCGGCCCGTGCCGGTCTTGCCTTCTCACGATGTTTTGCAACGCATGATGAGTGCAAGCACCGGTAGCAACGTTCCTTCCGAGTACGTACCGATGTTCGTGGAGGAGCTTCGCCTCGGAGAGCGCGATACACGGGCTGTTGAGTGCGATGCTGTTCGTAACTCCAAGGCGCCAGAGACTCCGCAGATTGTGATTGTGGGTGCCGGCATTGCTGGAATTTGCGCTGGAGTACGGTTGAAGCAAGCCGGGATTCCCTTCGTTATTCTGGAGCGCAACGAAAAGCCGGGTGGCACCTGGTACGAAAATCACTACCCAGGATGTGGGGTGGACACACCCAATCACTTCTATTCGTTTTCTTTCTTTCCGAATAAAAACTGGTCGCGCTATTTTTGCTCCCAAGATGAAATTTGGACCTATCTGAATGCGGTTGTGGAAGAGTTCGGGCTTAACGAACACATTCAATATGGCGTAGAAGTTGCCACTGCCCGCTATAACGAGGCTAATGCGGTATGGGAAGTTGAGCAGCGGAGCGCAGACGGAAAAAGCACTCTGGTGTGTAACTGCCTTATCACAGCGGTCGGGCATAACATTCCCTCGACGCCAAGCATGAAGGGCCTGGAAAACTTTGCTGGTCCAGTCATGCACACAGCATGCTGGGATCATTCTGTGGATCTTGACGGAAAGCGAGTTGCATTGATTGGTACCGGTGCGAGTGGCATGCAAGTTGGGCCGGCCGTTGTGGATACCGTAAAGAAACTGACCGTTTTTCAGCGTACACCTCATTGGGCGATGGGCAATCCCAATTATCACAAGGCAGTCAGCGACGGGCAGGTGTGGGCCCTTAATAACATTCCTTTATTTGATCAGTGGCACAGGTTCCTTATTTTTTGGGCGGCCTCTGACATGGTCCACGAGCATCTGCATATCGACCCTGACTGGGATCAGCCCGCCATATCCTTAAACGCTCAAAATCATAAGCTGCGCGAAACAATCATTGAGTACATGCGCAAGGAGCTGGATGGTGACGAAGAGTTGCTACGCAAGTGCACCCCTTCGTACCCACCTTACGGTAAGCGACTGCTGCGCGACAACCATTGGTTCCGCATGCTTCGTAAATCAAACGTTGATTTGGTTACGGATGCTATTTCCCATATTTCGCGTGATGGCGTTGTTGCCAAGAATGGGGAAGAGCACCCCGCCGATGTGTTGATAATGGCCACCGGCTTTAGCGCCTCCAAACTGCTATGGCCAATGGAGATTGTGGGAAAAGAGGGCCGGTCGATTCGTAGCATCTGGGGGGACGATGATCCAAGAGCCTATAAAGGCATGTCGATACCCGGTTTTCCGAATTTATTCGTTTTAGCTGGCCCGAATACGTCTTTATCGCACGGGGGGAGCGCGGTGTTTCAAATCGAGTGCCAGGTTGCGTACACGCTTCGGGCGATACAGGCCATGATCGAAAATGGTTATAAGTCGATTGAAGTGAGAACCGATGTGCACGACGCCTACAACAATCAGATTGATCAAATGCATCAGAACATGGTGTGGATGCACCCCGGGGTGACGAGCTGGTACAAAAACAAGAACAATCGGGTAACGATGACATCACCCTGGCGCCTGGTTGATTTCTGGCGTATCACGAAGGAGTTTGATGAGGCTGAGTATATTTGCGTTCAGCCGGCACGGACTCAGTCAGCACAGCAAGCTTCTGAAGAAAACTGCGTAACGGAAACTTGAACCTGCTTCGTGGGAGATCCGCGAGCGGGGGCCGGCGCTATCAGAAAAACTGATGTGGGTCAGCAGAAAGTATTGCCCTGCATACAAGCGTGCCTTGCTAGGATTGAACTTATGACCAATGTATTTAGATTGAAATTAATATGACTCAGACACAAGTAAACCAAAACAAAGAAACAATTGACGTGCGTGAGCGGTCAGTGTCGGCCAATGGAATCAAGATTCACGTTTATTGCGGCGGCTCTGGTGCTCCCGTTTTATTTTTTCACGGAGCAGCGGGCGTGAAAGGGTGGACACCTTACTTTGATGCGCTGTCTGAGCGCTATGAGGTATTTGCGCCGTCACACCCTGGCTTTGGCCATTCGGATGACGCGCCTGAGCTTGGCAATCCACGCCAGGTCGCCGAGTTTTATCAGGCATGGATAAAAGAGCTGGGCATTGACAAGTGCCATCTTGTCGGAAGCTCTCTGGGAGCATGGGTTGCAAGTGAGTTTGCTTCTCTGGACGATTCAGCTTTGCAGAGTTTGACTTTAATTGCTCCACCTGGCCTGGCGCCAAAGTCCGAATCAGGGCCTGCGCCGGGGCAGTCGGCGGCAGAGTATGCCATACGCAAACTGTTCCTGGATCAAGGAATTGCGGATCGCTGGCTGGCTGCTGAACCCACCAATGATCAAAAGCTCATCATCGCGCGCAACCGTGTTGCCACGGCCCGTATTGCTGGCGAGGACTTCTATAACCCGCAGCTCAAGGAGGCAGTGCGCTCGATTGTGGTGCCAACGCTCGTTGTCTGGGGGGATTCAGATGCCGTGGTGCCAGTCGAGCAGGCCGAGCTTTGGGGCCAGGCCATTCAGAACAGTCAGATCGAAATTATCGAGGAATGCGGACATCTTCCTCATATGGAGCGCACGGCAGTGACGATGGAACGTATTTTCGATTTCCACGATTCAATCAGTCGTTAATTTCTTATACCTAATGGGTACAAACCAAAAACTCGGAGACGAAAAATGAAGCTTCTTGGTGCTATTTCCTTAACTCTTGGCGTGCTGATGAGCAGTGTCGCCTGGGCAGACAACTTTCCAAGCCGACCGATCACGATGATTGTTCCCTTTCCTCCCGGCGGGGCAACCGATATTCAGATCCGAAAATTGTCTGAGCTTGCGAGCAAACACTTGGGACAACCCATTGTTGTAACCAATAAGCCTGGCGCGGGCGGCACGATGGGCGCAGTGGCTTTGGCTAATGCTCAGCCTGATGGGTACACCTTGTCCCAGATTCCTGTTGGCGTTTTTCGTCAGCCGCACATCACAAAAACCGCTTTTGATCCGAAAGAGCTAAGCTATATTATTGGTGTTTCGGGCTATTTGTTTGGAGCAGCTGTGCGGGCCGATGCCCCATGGAAAACGTTCAATGAGCTCGTTTCATACGCTAAAGCGAACCCGGGCAAGCTCCGTTTCGGCTCCATTGGTGTTGGGTCGGTACAGCACACCACTATGGAGGCGGTAGCCGAGGCAAAGGGGCTTGATTGGCTTCACGTACCTTACAAAGGTAACTCGGAAGTTAACCTGGCGTTGCTTTCAGGCCAGATCGATTTCAGTTCGGATGGTAGCGGTTGGGCAAGTCTTGTAGATGCCGGCAAGGTTAGACTGCTTGCTGTCTATGGCCAGAGCCGGCCCAAGAACTGGCCGGATGTGCCGACACTTAAAGAGCTGGGGTTTGACATCACCGAGAGCTCACCTTACGGTATCGGGGCGCCTGCTGGCCTGCCACCTGAGGTACGGACAATCTTGCATGATGCATTCCAGAAAGCGCTTAACGACCCAGAGCATCTGCGAACACTTGAGACTCTCAATCAGGAAGTCATTTACATGACAGGTGAACAGTTCACCGAACACGCCGCCAAGCAAACGGAAATCCAGCAGGCGATTGTTGAACGATTTGGGCTGAGCACTCAGAAAAAAGGCTAGTCGCTATCGCACAAAGGGAAAAGGGATATGGATGTACGTGTAATCAACTACTTTATCAGTGTCTATGAAGAGCGAAGCTTTACAAAAGCCGCCGAAAAGATGCATGTCGTACAGTCCGCCCTTAGCATGCAGATTCGTAACCTTGAGGAAGAGTTCAATACCTTGCTTTTCGAGCGAACCTCAAGGGGACTGGTTCCTACGACAATCGGCCGCCAGGTCTATGAGTTGTGTGTGCCGATAGCACGCGACATCGGTACGTTCAGGCAAGACTTGTCCGATCTTACCAATGGCAAGTCCGTATCCGGGTCGCTGAAAATCGGATTGACCTCTGCCATGTGTCGGAACGTGCTGGGTGAGGTCATTGTCCAGTTTCATGAGGATTATGAGAATATCGAGGTGACCGTCTCTGAGGCTTACGCCCGAGAGATTACCGAACAGGTGCAAGATGGGACGCTGGACCTTGGCTTGGGAGCCCTTCCATTAGAAAGTAATAGTCTTTCGTGTCAATTGGGATTTACCGACGAGTACGTGTTGGTATCTGGTCGCCCGATCAATGGTCCTTCGTTCACTCCGTGCAATCTGTTCGAGATGAAGGGGCTGAAACTGGTCATTCCCACAGAACGGCATCTGCTTGGCTCAACGATGATGGGGCATATTGCCAGCGGTCGTCTTAAACCCAAAAGCCTGATGAAGGTTGATGGAACTGTTGCCACCCTTGAAATAATTCGAGACTCTGACTGGGGTGCAATCTGCCTGATGAATTCAGTTTCCGAGCGGCTCGATTGCCCCGATACGTTTATTTATCCCATTGAAAAGCCGAGTTTACAGTTCGACCTATATTTGTTGCACGACCTGCGTACTCCGTTATCCGTTCCTGCGCGAGCGTTTATTGATTTGTTCAAGCAGCGCCTGAGAGAAGTCAGGACATTACGTGATAGTTCCTAAAAGTGCGAGTTAACTCAGACTTATATAAGCAACAACAAAAGCTGTAATTTGTTAACTTATGCCTATACCGTCTATTCCGAAAAATTGATTTGTTCATCAAACTATTTATGGCGCGATCTACCGGGCCAGCGAATAGTGCGTAGTGAAGCGGCTAATTGCCAGGATATTTTTATTAGGTCAGGACATGTTTAGATGGCTCGCAGGCCGGGGTGCAACACGACGCGAAGTAGCGCGTGAACTGACCTTTATTACCTCTGAAGTATGGCAAGCTGCAGTAGGGCGCCATTCTTTTCTGGCCGGCCTAAGCGTGCCAGAGAACGAGGCCTTGCGCCAAAGGGCGGCATGGCTGCTGGCCAGCAAGACCTTCAGTGGCGTGCACGGCCTTGAAGTGACCGATCAAATCAAGCTTTCGATTGCGATTCAGGCGGCCCTGCCTATTCTGGAGCTGGACACCGCGCTGTACGAAGGCTGGACGGAGATTGTGCTGTACCCCGGCGGTTTTCTTATACCCTGTAGCGATATTGACGAAAGCGGCGTGGTCCATGAGTATATGCAAGAGTCGTCGGGCGAAGCCTGGGAGGGTGGTCCGGTGATTCTATCGTGGGAAGATACCGATCCTGGCATTGCGCGCAAGGCCAATGTTGTCATACACGAATTTGCTCACAAGTTGGATTTGCATACCGGATCGGCCGACGGAATGCCCGGCCTTAGCGCCCATGCTCAACTCCGGCCACACGAGTGGCGGCAAGTGCTAGAGGCGTCGTTCGGTTATTTCAACAAGGCGTTGACGGCGGTTGAAGATGCGATCCCCAGTCATATAGACCCCGAGTCCGACGAGGCGGCGCCGTGGTTCGATGCATTGCCGCTAGACCCATATGCTGCCACCAACGTAGCGGAATTCTTTGCGGTCAGCTCGGAAGCATTCTTTGTAAACCCCGTGCCGTTGGCCAAGGCATTGCCCGATTTGTATGGTCTTCTTGCGCAGTATTATCGCCAAGATCCGTTGCGTCGGCTTCATGCCGAGCCTGCAAACGAACTATGATTTATGGAGTGCTATGCGGTCTTAGTGGCCGCCGGTCCAGCCATACCGACATTAATAGCAATACAAAGCCGCCCAGGGCCAGCAGGGCACCCACCCAGCCGGGCGAAGTCCATCCGTAGCCGTTGGCGATTGCCATGCCGCCTAATAATGGCCCTAATGCGTTGGCGAAATTAAAGGCTGAGTGGTTCAGCGCTGCGGCCAGTCCTTGCGCGTGTTTTGCGACGTCCATCAGCCGGGTTTGCAGTACCGTGCCCAGCGCGCCACCTATTCCGATCAAAAAGACGGTGACTGAAATTCCCCATATGTTGCCGGCCGTCAAGGTAAAAAGGGCCGAGGCGGCGGCGCTCCAGAGCAACAGGCCCGCGGCGGTGGGCATAAGCGCGCGATCGGCGAACCACGGCACTACTATGTTGCCGATGGTCATGCCAACGCCAAAAATGCCCAGCACAAAGGGTACGGCTGCGGGAGACACGCCGGTCACAATCAATAAGGTGTCGGCCAGATACGTATAGACAGCAAACAGGCCGCCAAAACCGATGGCGCCAACGGCCAGCGTCAGCCAGACCTGTCCGTGCTTGAGCGCTCCTAATTCGCGTAAAGGGCTGGCGCCTGGAGAGGCTGGCGTGCTGGGCGCCAGCCAGGCGACCAGCGCCACAGTCAGCACACCTACTAATGCCACCAGTCCGAATCCCCAGCGCCAGCCGATTGCATGCCCCAGCCAGTTGGCGAACGGAACGCCAATAATGGTGGCGACGGTCAGGCCCAGGAACATTCTTCCCACCGCCTGATTGCGCTTGTTAAGCGGCACCAGCGATACGGCGACCAGCGATGCGATGCCAAAGTAGGCGCCGTGCGGCAGCCCGCTTAGAAAGCGCAGTACCAGCAACCACTGGTAATTTGGGGCGAAGGCGCACAAGCCGTTGAACAGGGCGAACAGCGCCATAAGCCAGAGCAATAACGTACGGCGCGCCACGCGGGCTGTCAGCACCGTCAGGATCGGGGCCCCGACGACCACGCCCAGCGCGTAGGCGCTGATGACATGACCCGCGGTCGGCGCATCAATATGCAAGTCCTTGGCAAAATACGGCAGCAGGCTCATTGTGGCAAATTCGGTGGTGCCAATGGCGAATGCGCCCATGGCTAGTGCGAACAGGACCAGGCCGGGGGAATGCTGTGTGGTTTGGGATTTGTATGTGGGTTTAGGCATGGTTGAGCGGGTTGGGGGCAGGCGATATGGTGTGTCCGGCGCAGGGCAGTAGTCGGCCGGATTGCGGGTAAACCCGTATTCTACCGCCTGGAGCCGAGGACGAGGACCGGGGCGGCGCGTTACTGGTCGCCCGTGACTGTGCAGGCCTTTATGGCTTTTGCGATTTGCCGCCGTGTTTCTTCGACCAGATAGTCCAAAAAGACATGGGTTCGCTGGGGAATGAATTTTCGGCTGGGTAGCGCCGCATACATGGCCACGCGCCCTGTTACCCACGGGGACAGTACCCGAACGAGTTGCCCTCGGGTCAGGTAAGGGGCTGCCACATCCAGTGACACCGAAGTGATGCCGCCATCATCCAGCGTGGCGCGTAGCAGCGTATCGGTGTGGTTGGCTAACAAGACAGGCGCAATTTCCACTTCGATCACCTGTTTGGGCTTTTCGGTGCGCCACATGTGCCAATAGCGAGGGCGGCTGGTTGGTGTTTTTAGTTTCAGGCAACTATGCAGCACCAAGTTCTCCGGCGTCTGCGGCACCCCCCGCCGCTTCAGATACCCAGGTGAAGCGACCAGAATCGTCTCGCTTTCGATTACCTTGCGTGCAACGACATCGGCATTAAAATTTGCTTCGGTGCCCAGCAGTGTGATGTCGAAATCCTCGAAGGGCGAGTCTTTAATCGTTTCGACTTCAATGTCCAACAGAATGTTGGGATAGGACTGATGGAATTTTCCCAGTAGCGGACCAATCACGTAGCTGGCCAGGACAGGCGGCGCATGCACACGCAGCACGCCTGCCAATTCGTGTGTTTGCGAACTGGTGATGGCCTCGGCCTCGTCAATGTCTTGAAGAATGTTGCGCACGCGGTTCAGATAGGTTCGGCCTGCATCCGTCAGGGATAGGCGCCGTGTTGTTCGCTGTAATAAGCGAGTGCCCAGGTGTTCCTCCAGGTCGGCTACCAATGCCGTCGCATTCCCGGTCTGTTGGATGGTGAAGAATCGTATAGCCGGACACAGCCCACGAGACGTTGACCTGGTTTTTATATATCCAAATTCTTTTAAGGAAACATTGAAATGACTGACTCTTACAAATCCGTGGCTGCCCTGGCAGGCCGCGTTCTATTGGCCCTGATGTTCATCATGTCGGGCTTTGGCAAGCTTGCCGACATCCAGGGGACTGCGGGTTACGTTGCCAGCGGCGGGCTTCCGTTCCCGGTTGTTATGGCTGCATTGGTCGGAATTTTTGAGCTGGTCGGCGGCATTGCTTTGGTTATAGGTTTCAAAGCGCGCCTCGCCGGTTTCCTGATCGGGGCTTTTACCCTTGCGGCCAGCTTTCTGTTTCACGCTTACTGGTCCGTCCCCGCAGATCAGCAATTCATTACCCAATTGCTGTTCATGAAAAACCTGTCGGTCGCTGGCGGCCTGTTCTTGCTATCGGCGCTGGGAGCCGGGCCGTTAAGCCTGGACGCAGCCAAGAACAAGGCTTAAACCGGAAAGCGGGGCTAAATCAAGCCCCTGCGCCGCGATTACTTGCTGTCAGGCAGAGCGTAGGCGATGACGTAGTCGCCACGATCCGGCGATTGCCGGGCGCCGCCGGCCGCCGCCGGCCGAGATGACCACGTATTGCTTGCCGGTCTTGGGCGACTTAGAGAGCTCTCCACCCGCCTGCTGGGGCATCATGCGTACCCAAAGTCCCAGGTGCATGTCGTTCACGAAGATAAGGTCGTTGTTGGGGTCATGCGAAATGCCGCCCCACATGTCGGATTCGGTCAGTGTCTGCGTACCGATCTGCGGCATGGCCAGCAGGCGTGAGATCAGGCCCCAATAATCCAGGCCGATATCGACCAGAGACCATAGTACGGTTCCGGCAAAGGCTGCCAGGAACAGTCCGGCAGCGAGCAAGCCTAACGCCAGTGCGTTCGGTCAGCAGCCCAAGCAATGAGATGCACAAGTGTGCGCGCGTTTACGTTACAGAGATTAGCGGCAAGCGACTTGCGAGAAATATATGGAAAAACAGGGATCAGAGTTTCCCGTATATAGTTTTTGTTGTGGCACAAGGCGGGGCATGTACAAGCATACGGCGGGTAATTTGAAACCGAGGCAATGTTGGGAATGACCAAGTCGATATCGCTGCGCCTGCCAAGACGGCTAGAAGCGCATGACGCATGAAGCACGCCAGGGCCTGCTTTAAAAAGTATCGAAAAGGAAGTACGCCAGGCATTTGAAAGAGCCTGTGTCAACAGGGGCTTCGATCGTGAAGCCTTGAGTTCAACCAAAGGAGAACGATGATGAATTACGTAGAAGGATTCGTTGTAGCCGTGCCCGCAGCAAACAAGGAAAGATACAGAAAGCATGCCGAGGAGGCATCACATCTGTTCAAGGAGTTCGGCGCGACCCGCTTTGTCGAGTGCTGGGGCGACGATGTGCCCGACGGAAAGCTTACGGACTTTCGGGGAGCGGTAAAGGCCAAGGAGGACGAAGTCGTCGTCTTTAGCTGGCTGGAATATCCATCCAAAGAGGTGCGCGACGCGGCAAACCAGAAAATGATGTCCGACCCGCGCATGAAGGCCATGGGCGAGCAGATGTGTTTCGATGGCAAACGCATGATTTTCGGCGGCTTCGTACCAATACTGGACGTGTGAAAAACCACGCTGTGCGACTTGATCAGCCCCGGTTCATAATCATCCACACATCAAACACAAACTAAAAGGCCTGTGTCGGTAATGTACCGGCCCAGGCCTTTGGCTTTCGCTTTTTACTGCCCCCACGTCTGGGGTCAGTTTAAATTTAAGCGGCTTTTTTCAGCGATTTTTTCAGCGTTTTGATTTTGTTCTCGTGTTTCTCTACTTTGCTTTGACGAGCTTTGATCTTTTGCTTGATCGATTTAACGTTCTTGGACATGGTGCATTCCTTACTTTATTAGGCTTATTCAATGGATTTATGCTTTTTGATAAACGCACGAATAAATTGCCTGATTTCACGCGCGGCCGTGGTATCGAGTTCTTCGCATACCTGTAAAAATTGCTCGCGCTCGGCGGTACTGATGCGAATCAGCAGCTGACTATCTTTCTTATTGAGCTTCACTTTAGTGGGCTTATCGGACATCTGAAATACTCAAAAAAAATAAAACTCAAATTGAAAAGATATATGCATTGTATATGCATTTTTTGTTTAAGGCAAGAGTCAGGTATCGGGATGAGGCGAGTTTACTCAACCGTGTTCGCAGGCCTGGGGGGCAATGTCGCGTATTGTCTGTGCCTGGCGGGCGGCGTAAGCCTGCCGCCAGATAGGTAGCGCAGCGGGTATCATAAGCACCATGCCCGAACCTGAACATAAATCACGACCTTTGTGTAAACGTTGCCAGCGGCCGACATCACACTGTCTGTGCGCTCATGTAAGCACAGTCGCCAATCGTACCCAAGTGCTGATCCTCCAGCACCCCACTGAATACCGTCATGCCCTGAATACGGGCCGGCTGGCGGCCATGGGTTTGCAGCGAGCGCAGGTGCTGGTGGGTGAGCACTTTCCCCAACTGGACGCCATTGT
Source organism: Eoetvoesiella sp. (assembly GCA_036567205.1). Classification (GTDB taxonomy): domain Bacteria; phylum Pseudomonadota; class Gammaproteobacteria; order Burkholderiales; family Burkholderiaceae_B; genus DATCVA01. The sequence goes on from DATCVA010000023.1 coordinate 20,595, forward strand.
CATGGCGGCTGCGCCCGTTTTCCTTCTGTTCCCGGGCGAGGACGCTGTAACGCCGCAGGCGCTGGCGGGTTGTCCGGACCAGAAGACGGCTTTGTTGATCGTACCCGATGGCACATGGCGAAAAGCCCGCAAGATCCTGTATGCCAATCCAATACTGGCAAGCTTGCCGCGCCTTAGCCTGGAAGCGGGAGCTCCATCGCGTTACAGACTGCGCCAAACGAGCGAACCCGCTGCCGTGTCCACCATCGAAGCGGTCGTGCGCACGCTGACAGCGCTGGAGCCCGATCAGGATTTCAGCCCGGTCCTGGCGCCATTTGAAGCGCTTATCGAGCGGCAGATCGAAACGATGGGCATGGATGTGTACCGGCGTAATTATGGTTTTAGCTGACGACTGCTTGTTCGCTCGGTTTTACTGAGTTTCATTGTTCATGCTTTTGCCGCGTGCTTCCAATAGGTCGGCTATGCCGCAGCCTCCATGTGGGTACTGTCATCCCGACCATTGGGCTCAATACTTATAGTCCAGCGATAATTACTGTTTTTTGCGAAGTACATGGCTTTGTCTGCGTGCTTAAGCAACTGCTGCTCGCCGTCGCCGTGCTCTGGATAAAGTGCGATGCCGATACTGGGAACGATGCTTAGGCTGTGGCCGTCTATGGTGTAAGGAGGGCTTAGAACGTTGCGGATTTTTTCCGCCACCAGCTCGGCTTGCTCGGGCAATGGGATGCGTTGGAGCAGCACTACAAATTCGTCGCCGCCGACGCGAGCAACCGTATCCGATTCGCGTACGCATTGCTTCAAACGCTTTGCAACCTCTTGCAGCAACAGGTCTCCGACACTATGGCCCAAGGTATCATTGACCTGCTTGAATTTGTCCAGATCGATGTAAAGCACCGACAATCGCCCTCGTTCCAGCCGCGCTGTCGATAATGCGACTTTCAGGCGGTCATACAAAAGCCCACGGTTGGGCAGAACGGTCAGTTGATCATACTGCGCCATGTGCTGCAGCCTAACTTGCATTTGCTGGCGCTCGATGACGGTGGCGATCTGAGTTGAGACGAATTGCAGCAGCTCTTGATCCTTTTCGCTATAGCACACGCCACCCGGATAGCTTTTGACGACCAGCACGCCGATCGTACTGTCGTGCGATTTAAGCGGGACACCCAGCCAGCAGAGCGGATGCTTGTCGACGGAGACTTGTAGTTGTTCCTGGCAGGAAGCTATCGTTTCCGGGGTCAGCAGTAGTGGCTGCCTGGTACGGATAATCTCTGCATAAAGCGTTCCGGCGGCTGGTTTGGATGATTGGGGCGTTGGTTCGTACTCATCCACATGGTATGGAAAACTTAGTTGGTCCGTTTCGTCGTCGTACAACGTGACGACAAAGTTGTCCGCTGGCAGCAGGGTGCCGACAATCTGATGAATGCGTTTAAACAGCGCCAGCAGATCCTCGGCGGCGTACGCGGCTTCGGAAATGGAATAGAGTGCAGCCTGCATCAACTCGGCTCGTTTGCGTTCGGTGATGTCGCGCGCGACTCCGATCCGCAATTGCTCGGCCGGTGACCAGCGCGCCGACCACATGATGTGGACGACTTGCCCGTCTTTGCGGATATAGCGGTTCTCAAAATACAGCTGGGGGTTGCCTGACATGACTTCCCCTACCGATTCTCGGGTCCGCTCGCGATCTTCTGGCACCATCATGTCGAACATGTTCTTGCCGATCATTTCTTGTGGGGTGTATCCGAAAATACGCTCGCATGAAGCGCTGGCGAAAACGATATTGGCGTCGACGTCGACCGCGAAAACGGCATCCATCAGTATGTCAATGAAGCTGGCCGGCGGCGTATAGGTTTTCGTTTCCATGGGGAATTATAATGATGTGAGTCACCCAGGGTAAAGAAATATACTCGTTATTCGGTAGGAAGCAGTTTTTTTGTCAAAGACATGTAAAGCGACGGTATTTTGAAGCGTTGTGCCAGCTTTGGCTTCATTAAAAATCCAATTGCCAGGCGAATGGCATGCATAGCCGTCTGAAACCATGCATGCCGTTCGGGGAAAAGTGATCAGCTAAGGCTTAGGCCTTGGCAAGCCCAGCGCGTTTGCGTTGTGCGCACCAGCGCCCGATCACTACAATCAGAATGGCGCCTGCAACTTCAACCGCCAATTTCACAGTGCCGGAAACTTCGCCGAATTGCTCGACCACGTAAATATCGGTAATCAGCATGCCGCCTGCGATCCATCCCAATAGCGCGGCGCCAAAAGTAACCACCGAGGGAAAACGGTCGATCAGCTTCAGCACAAGAGTGCTACCCCAGATAATAATAGGTACGCTGACAACCAGGCCGAAGATGACCAGGCCGATCTGGTGCGCAGGGTCTGCCGATTGAGCAGCGCCTGCAATGGCAAGAACATTATCCAGGCTCATCACGAAGTCGGCCACCAGAATGGTTTTGACTGCAGCCCACATCGATGCGCTTCCCTGGATATTGCCATGGGCGTCTTCATCGGGGATAAGAAGTTTGATACCTACCCACACCAGCAAAAGTGCGCCTACAATCTTCAGGAACGGAATGCTAAGCAAGGTCAGGGCAAACGCAATCAGTGCGACGCGCAAGATAATAGCGCCTGCGGTACCCCACAAAATTCCCTGCATGCGTTGTTTCTTGGGAAGGTTGCGGCACGCCAGAGCGATCACAACCGCATTGTCTCCGCCCAGCAGAATGTCGATCAGAATAATCTGAAAGACGGCCGCCCAGCTCATTGTTTGTAAAAATTCAAGCATTGGTCACCCTATAAGGTATCAAGTCATTATTGGAAGAAACGGATCGGGCCGTTAGTAATGACTTGAGCGGCATCGTGACACTAATGCGGGAGCTTCGGACAAAACAAAATGGCCTGATCCAATCAGGACGCAGGCCATACAGTTGTTTCTGGAGTATGCACCTTGCCCGTGATGGCAAGGTCTTGCTTACAACATGGTGATGTTGCCCGGACACCGGGTGCTTGCAAGTTGCTGCAAGACAGCCGTAATGACGATGCCGCGGTGGAAAAGCTACTCCCCTTGATGAGCGAAAGTATAATCGAAGTTTCAGAAGAGTCAAGCGTTTTGGTTGCAGGTTCTTAAAGATTAGGACTGAATCTCTGCTGGTCGCATGCGCGGATGGCGTTGGAAAAACACCGCCACAGGCACCCCTATTGCTATGACCAGGATGCCGAATGTGCAGACAGCCGTTTCCATGCTCCAGTGGTCAGCAATCCAGCCTATGCCCATCATGGGCACCATGCTGCCGATGTAGCCAATCACCAGGTAGGTGGCCAGCAGCCCCGAGCGATTGCTGGCGGTGGCAAGACGGTTGACCATGCTCATACCGGCAAGCATGCTCATGCCGTGCCCCAGCGCAGTTAGTAATACACCCAAAGCGAACAGCGTGGCGGAACCAGCCCACAGGTTCGCCATCAGTACTGCATTACTGGCAGCCAGGCTGATCAATCCTAGCGCGCCGCACCAGTGAGTAGGCATGCGTCCGGCCACTACTTGGACAATGGCCGACGAAAACAGGATCAAGGCAATGGCTGTGCCGCTAACCACCGGGCCATGCCAGGGCAGCAGCTTATCCAGAAACAGCGGCGCCATGGATGCGTACAAACCAAAGACGCCAAATGCCAGGAAGGGCAGGCAACAAGTCAGTACAAATGCCTTGGAGCTACTCGACTCCGGCCAAGTCAGCTTGGGCAAAATATCATGCAAGCGTAAGCGCGGGCGGGTCTTGGGCATGACGCTGTCTGGCAATTTCAAGCGGAATAACGCCGTCAAGCCCAAGGCGCCTAAAAGCAGGGTTGGAATATAGGTGGTCACCAACGGGGCCGGGCCCCATTGGCCAACGATGCCGCCCACCAAAGGCCCCAAGCCAAAGCCAAAGGCCATCAAAAAGCCCGTCATCATGGCCACGTGTTGTATATTGCCGCGGCGAGACAGCTTGGACATGCCTACGGTAGAGCTGGTTGTTAACATGCTCGAGGCCACACCCACGATAAAGCGCCCAACATTCAGGCTGGTCATATTCCACGCGATTAGGCTGATGGCCGTGCCCGTCAAGGCCAGCGCCAGGCCCCACTGCATCATCGGACGAAAACCTACGCGATCGGGCAAGCGTCCCAAAAATAACAGGCCAAACAGCGCTCCGCCCATGTAAATTACGTAAATGAGCGAGATATCGCTCGTCTGCAACTGCCATGCCTCTTTGTACAGCGCATATAAGGGGCTGATGAGCGCTGTGCCCATCACACCGACAATCATGGCAAAACTCACCCAGGCAAAGGGCGATATTTTCAATTTCATTTTTCAACCATATGTTTTTTGATGTGGGGTTGGCCGGTGGACCGAAGCCTGCCATTGACCTTTTTGTTTAACCACCCAGGGAATCAAAGCGTCGGGAAATCTTCTCCAGCGCCCGGCGCGTGACTTCCAGTTCTTGTGGGGAAAGGTCCGCCAAGATGGTCTGCTCGATTTCCATGCTCTTGGCCAAGATCAACGAGGCCGCTTCACGCCCCGCAGGTGTCAAAGCAATGCATTTGGTGCGCCGATCGGCAGGGTCGCTGGTCCAATCGACCAAGTGCGCCTTTCGTAGTTGCGCCAGCACGCGCACCAAGGATGAGGTATCCAGGTACAAAGCGTCGGCCAGATCTTTTTGGCGCAAAGGTTCCCCGTGCACGTACAGCACCAGCAAGGGCATGCGCGTGGCGTCGGACAGGCCCAAGTCTTTGAAATTTAAATCCACCTGACGGCGCCACTGCCTGTACACACTTCCGAGCAGGACCCCAAATCGCGAACGCGCCTGAGGAAGGTCAGGCGCGAATAGGGCATCAACTGGGAATTTAGTTTGCATGCCAAGTATTTTACTACGGGTTTACCCGTAAAAACAAGCTGAAGGTAGAAAGATTTGTAGCTTAGGTCGGGTGTTATCGGTTGCGCGTTGCGACTCAGTGCAAGGCACTATTTTTCGGACTTGGCTAGAGCCATGGTTAGTGGGTCAATGTGCGCCGCGACGTTCTATGAAAGCATCAGCACTAACCTGGAAGCGCTCGACCAGGGCGGTAATTTGGCGTGTGTTGGGCAGCCTGCGGCCGGCCAGAATCTCGGAAATCACGCTTTGGCTGCCCACCTCGTGCGGGCGTGTCGCGGGTTTCGTCCAGAATCGCCTCAATCAGCGTCAAGGCGCGATCGTAGTCCGCTTCATTGCGAATGGCGCCCACGCCTGCCACGGCGCGGAACTGGCCATAGCTACGGGCCACCTTGGCCAAGTCGGGGATCACGGCTTTCATGAGTCGTACTCCCTCTGCGTAAAGATGCGCTTGATAAAGACCGTCTGCGACCGGAACACCAAATATAGCAATAACCGATTGATGAATTCGGCACATGGGGAAGAGAAGGGCAAAGCGACTACGAGTCGGGCCGCACGGTCGCACGTATAATACTGGCGTATGAATCCCTCCACCCTTATTGGTATCGTCGCAAGCGTGGTCCTGCTGGGCGCGGTGCTGTTCTTTTCCGCAGAGGACGCCACCACGTTCGTCGACATGCCCAGCCTGGGCATTGTGCTGATCGGCACCCTGGCGGCAACCTTCATCAGCTATCCGCTCAGCGAAGTGCTGCGCGTCTTCCGCCTGCTTGGGACCGTGCTGCGCAACGAACGTCTGCATACCCAGCAGGATATCGACGACCTCATTTCCATTTCGCGGCTATGGATGAAGAGCGACATCCGCCAGGTCGAGGGTGCGCTGGAAAATGTCTCCAACCCTTTCCTTAAAACCGGCGTACAGCTGGTTATCGACCATGCGCCCGAGCAGGACATTGTTGATCTTATGCAATGGCGCGTATCCCGGCTCCGTGCCCGAGAGCGCGCGGAAGCACAGCTGTTTCGGACAATGGCCGGCTTCGCTCCGGCGTTCGGCATGTTGGGGACGCTGGTGGGGCTGGTGAATCTGCTCTTCCTGCTTGGGGACGGCGACATGGCCGCCATCGGCCAGCAAATGGCGCTGGCCTTGATGACGACTTTCTACGGCATCTTGTTCGCCAACTTGCTTCTGAAGCCCGTGGCGGTCAAGCTGGAGCGGCGCACCGAGCAGCGCGTGATTGTCATGAGCATGATCATGCAAGGCGTCTCCATGATGTGCAAGAAGCGTAGCCCCTCGTTAATGCGCGAGACCCTTAATTCCTTCATGGAAGAACATGAAGACGAAATCAACGACATCCCGGGCAGGCGGGCCAAAGAGCAGCAAGCCCAGCCGGCGAAGACGACGCGGATCCGGCTCCGGTCGAGACTAAAGGCCAAGCTGAAGACCAGGCCGTCATGAGCGTGGTGCACCAAAACAAGTGGTATGTCGAGCCGCTACCTGATGAAGAAACCGACGGTTGGCTATTGACCTACCTGGATCTGATCACCTTGTTGCTGGTGCTGCTGGTGGTTATGCTGGCCTTGTCGGGAAAGGCGGCCAAGCTGACGCC
>DATCVA010000024.1:0-11486 GCA_036567205.1 Eoetvoesiella sp.
GTTAACCATGATTCCCGCGTCGCGCGCCAACGTGGCGGGACTGCACGACACATAGACAATCTTTTTGGGACGCTCTTCAGGGCTTAATGCGGCTAGCGCACGGGCTACCGCTTCGGCGCCTTCGCGCGGAGGGTCTATCAGGATGCGGTCAAAATGACCCAGGTCACGCAGCCACTGCACGTCGACTTCAAACAGATTCAACACAGCAAAATCGGTATGCTCACCCAAACCTTGCTGCCGCGCCGCGTCCAGCGCGCGATCTATCAGGGCCTGGCTGCCTTCAATACCTACGACTGCCCGGGCACGAGTAGCCAACGGTAAGGTAAAGTTGCCCAGGCCACAGAATAAATCGGCTACGCGATCGGTTGGTTGAACTTCAAGCAGCGACAAGGCCCGGGAGATCAGCGTACGGTTTATAGCCTGATTTACCTGCGTAAAGTCAGTCGGCCGATAAGGCATGCGCAAGCCAAACTCCGGCAGCGCATAAGCCAGCTTATCCGCGTCGTCTGGATCCAAAGGATGGACCGTGTCGGGCCCTTTCGGCTGCAACCACCACGTCACCCCATGCTGTGCGGCAAAACTTCTGAGCAGGGAAATATCGTCGCCGGTTAAGGGCTCCATATGCCGCAATAGCAAAACAGTGGTTTGGTCTCCGACTGCCACCTCGATTTGCGGAACACGGCTGGGTGCGGACATGGACCCGATCAAATTGCGCAAGGGAGTCAGCAATGCGGAAACATGCGGCGGCAATACCAGGCATTCGGTCATATCAGCCACGTAACTGCCACGCTTCTCGCGAAACCCAACCAGCACCCCACCCTTCTTGTTGACCAGACGCACTGATAAACGCGCGCGGTAGCGATAGCCCCATGCCGGACCGTGCAGGGGCGGAAGAATTTGCGCCGGGGCAACTTTACCGATGTGACCAAGCGCATCCTCGAGGACCCGCTGCTTGATGGCTACCTGCGCGCTGGGCTCAAGGTGCTGCATGGCACAGCCGCCACAGACCCCAAAATTCGGACAGGCCGGTATCACTCGCTGCGACGAGGGCTTCAATACTGTCTCGAGCCTGGCTGTATCGAATGACGGCTTGCGCCGGGCAACCCGAGCCGTCACACGTTCGCCGGGCAAGGCTCCTTCGACAAAAACAACCTTCCCGTCACGCCGTGCAACGCCACGCGCTTCAAGGTCCAGCGATTCGATATCAAACACTTCCGACATAATTATTAAGCTATCTAAAAAACTGTTAGGCCAGGATTTTATTCCATTTCCAAATCAACCGTGAACGGTGCGGCTTCGCTGGCCCCCCAGGGGCTAACTGCGCGTCACCTTCGTACCAACAATTGATTTGAAAATGGTTACATCTGTGCCCGAACAAAATGAGCGCCAAGGAGTTTAAAGAACAAAAAAATTGGGCAGGTTCCATGCGGTTGACGCACTGAACCTGCCCGATCAATCTTTAAGCAACGTTATGAAGCAGCCGTAGCAGCGGCAGCAGGTGCGGCCTTATGGTCTGGACGTGAATGTTTTTTGGCACGTGCAGATTTTTTTTCTGCGCGTTCATTAAAGTACGCAGCTACCTTTTTCTGTTGCGCCTGGTCTAGCGCATCCCAGAAAGCAAGCCATTTCTGATTTCCTTTCTGGTGCTCGGCAGCGGCTTTCTGGTGAAAAGTTTCAGATTCCTTTATTGCTGCGCGCGGGTCGATTTTTCCGGCTTTAAGTTGCTCTGACCGAGCAGCTCTGGCCGCCTTCATCGCCTCGCGTTGGGTAGTTCGCAATTCTTTTTGCGAAGTTTGAGTTTCAGTCAGGAGCTTGGCCTGGCTATCGTTCAGCTCGAGTGACTGAACGGCCTTATTACTTACCGCACCGTACCCGGGCACCCACATGGCAATCTCATGGTGATGGCGCCGCATTTTTTTATGCGAATGAGCTTTCCTGCTGTTATCGGCGGTCGATGCCGCAGAAGCACCTTGTTCAACCACGGACTTGGCAGCGGAGCCAGACGGCTCGGCGGTGGGGGTGGCGGCAAACACCGAGCCCGAAAACGTGACTGCCGTTGCCAGGACAGCAAGTTTAGTGAACAAAGAAGATTTCGAATTTTGCATGATGGTGTAGTCCTTTAATGAGGAGTTGCCATTGTGTACGAGGACCCGTTTCCAATCTGTTTCAGCCATGATAAATTACTTTCAGTCCATTACAGAACGGCTGACCGGCTAAAATTGTCTTGGCGCCTGATCCCATGCAGCCAGAAATTCCTGCCAATGCGCCGCCCCGCTTGCCTCAAGCGTATCGCGCACGAGCTTGATCTCGGCATCGTAAGCAAAGCGGTCAAGCTCGCCCTTTAACAGCCGGAAGCGGCAATACACCAGCCATGTATTCACTACATCGGTTTCACAATACGCACGGACCTCGTCGGCCTTGCCGCTGGACCATGCTTGCCACACCTGCCCGCCATCCATATCGAGCTTGCCCGGAAAGCCGCACAGCTTCGCCAAGTCGTCCAGAGGCGCATTGGCGCGGCCATTGTATTTGGCCAATAGATCCATTAGATCGATGTGCCGGTTATGGTAGCGGCTAATGTAATTGTTGTATTTGAAGTCTCGATCGTCTTCGCCCGTATCCCAATAGCGCGGCGCCTGAACGCCGTGAATCAGGCTGCGGTAATGCAAAACAGGTAAATCAAACCCCGACCCGTTCCAGCTAACCAAACGAGGCGTATAGCGTTCGATTGTTTTAAAAAAACCAGAGATCAAGGTCGCCTCAGGATCATCGGCGTTGCCTATCGTTTTGACACGAAAACCGCTATCGTCGCGAAAAGCGCAGCCCACGACAGCAATTTTATGCAAGTGCAAGGGCAAAAAATCGTTGCCATGGGACTCTTGACGTGCGGCCAGCGCCGCCTCGATAACCTGAACGTCGGTCATTTCAGGCCCCCAGCGATTAAGCCGGCGCAGTCCCTCTGCGTCGGGAATCGTTTCAAGGTCGAACACCAACGTCGGTATCATCGAGTGGCCGGCAAGTACGACATGGGATTTACCGGGGTTCCGCTACGGCGAATTTCGAAATGCAAACGTGGCGATGTCGTGTCGGTTTGACCGATGGTGGCGATTTTGGTCCCCTTTTGCACCTCTTGACCCGTTTTCACCAGAAGCGCCTGGTTATGCGCGTAAGCGGTAATAAAGCCGTTGCTATGCCCCAGGAGAATAAGATTGCCCAGTCCGCGCACTCCGTTACCCGCATACATGACTTTACCCGAAGCAGCGGCTATAACCGGATCTCCGACAGCCCCTGAAATATCGATACCCTTTGTATTGGCGTTGAAGCTTTGGATGATCGTGCCCTGAGCCGGCCAGCCCCACTGGATCAAACTGGCATCGTTCGCGCGTGCGGCTGTCGTGGGCTCAACAGGAGCCACTGGAGTTACAGGTAGCGGTGTAGCGCCGGACGAGGGCGCCGGAGCTGTTTTACCGCTGCTGTTCAGACGCAACGTCTGGCCAACCCTGAGCTGGCTTGGGTCAGTAATATTATTAAGCTGAATTAACGTAGACACATCCATATTGTGTGCCTGTGCAATTCGATACAGCGTATCGCCCGGCCTGACCACATAGCTGTCAGCGTTTACCGAACTACCCCCGCCACCCGACATGTCCGTAACGGGCGCTGGCGTTTTAGATGCGCATCCAGCCAGAATCGCGGTGGCCACAATGGCCGAATACAACAAGGAACGCGATGTGCGTTTAGGGTGTTCAAGTGTCAGAGTAGCGGTAGACTGAGACGTCCCTGCGTACATATAGCTCTCCTGGAAACTTATGACTGTGTTCCTGCCCTGAGGGGTACAAAACGAACGGATTCTAGCTCTTCGCGGTGCCAGCTAGTGGCGCTGGTCCGCTCTATTAGAATAAGACGTTGCGCTGAAGTACCTTCAGGGGCAATTAAACGACCCCCAAGCGCCAGCTGTTCGAGCAACGCCTGGGGAATTTTTATACCTGCCGCCGCCACGATGATTGCATCGAAAGGAGCAACACCGGGCAATCCCAACATGCCGTCTCCAAACGAGAGACGAACACGACTGATGAGTTTAAGCGACCTAAGATGATACCGTGCCATTTCGTAAAGTCCGCGAATACGCTCGATAGCATGCACTTCTTTTACAAATTGTGCCAAGACTGCGGCCTGATAGCCGCAACCGGCGCCCACTTCCAAAACCTTGACCGGAACGCGATTCTCGCACACTACGGAAATCATGCGGGCCACAACCCAGGGCTGCGAAATAGTCTGGCCATGCCCTATCGGCAAAGCGGCATCTTCGTATGCGCGGCTGGCAAGGCCTTCATCCATGAACACATGCCGCGGCACGGCCATCATGGCGTCAAGCACCCGTTCGTCCTGGATACCCTGATTACGCAAGCGCTGAATCATCAGACTGCGCAGGCGGTCGGAATTCAAGCCTAAATTGCTATTCCGCGATGCCGCGGTAATCGCCAATGGAACCGGCGCCGCCGGCACAGCCAACGAAGGAAGAGATATGCGAGTATTGCTATTAGTTGCGGAAAACCCATGCCCAAGACTGGAGCGGCCAAACCGATTGGTTGTTCCGGTTACGAATGGAAAACGGGTTACCGGTTTGCGCATAACGAATCCGCCCAGCTTCTTACTTCATTCAGTTGTTCGTAATGGGTTAAATCCAACCGCAGCGGCGTAACCGATACCGCGTGGCTTTCGATGGCGCCAAAGTCAGTGTCGGTGGCTGAGTCGGAAACCATGCCGACCGGGCCAATCCAGTAGACGGGATCGCCATAAGGAGTGCTGCTCTTGACGACAGGCTCGGACGGATGGCGTTTACCCAGGCGGGTTACCCGGATGCCCTGCATGGCCTCGAACGGTACCGCGGGAATATTCACATTGAGCAAAACGTTTTTATTTAGCGGCTGGGCTATCTGTAACTGAACAATTTGCCGTGCAATTTTGGCGGCGGACTCGAGATGATCCCATCCTTTTTTTACCAGTGAAAAAGCAATGGCTGGTATTCCGAATAAATATCCCTCGGTAGCCGCGGCCACTGTACCGGAATACAGCGTGTCATCGCCCATGTTAGCGCCATTGTTAATACCTGACACAACCAGATCCGGGCGAAAGTCCAGCAGACCCGTCAACGCGATGTGAACACAGTCGGACGGAGTACCGTTAACAAAATAGTATCCATTGGGCGCCTGGCGCACCGACAAGGGACGATTCAGGGTGAGTGAATTGGACGCACCACTACAATTGGTCTCGGGTGCAACTATCGTTAAATCGCCAAGCCCTTTCAGCGCCCCCACTAACGCCTCGATACCAGGAGCGTTATAGCCATCGTCGTTGGACACCAGTATGCGCATTGCCCTTCCATAAAAATTCAACTGAACGTAGCGAATTGTACCCGCTCGTTTTACCGTTTTGGAGGATCGTCAAGGTAGAATCATGTCCAATACATCTAAGGTATACATATCATGTCGTCAATAACGTCGTCTATCTTTGCCCTAATCATTGTTTTTGGTTCCTATCTTGTCGGCTCCGTCTCCTTCGCCGTTGTTGTAAGCCGTGTAATGGGGTTACAAGATCCACGAACATTTGGTTCGAAAAATCCCGGGGCCACAAACGTGTTGCGTACGGGCAACAAAAAAGCAGCGATCTTGACCTTGCTGGGAGATGCGGCCAAGGGATGGCTTGCCGTTTGGATCACCCTCAAGCTGGCCGATCAGTTCCAGCTTTCAGACCTGGTAATTGGGCTAAGCGCGGTGGCTGTGTTTCTGGGCCATGTGTTTCCAGTGTTTCTTAACCTTAAGGGCGGAAAAGGCGTCGCAACCGCGCTGGGCGTTATGCTGGCGCTCGAGCCCTGGCTTGCGCTGGCCACCGCGGGAACATGGATTATTGTGGCCTATGCCAGCCGGTATTCCTCGCTCGCGGCTATAGTTGCGGCAATTTTCGCACCGTTATACTACCTGTTCGGGGGCAATATTGCCTGGGGTTTCAGCCCGTTCATTTGCCTGGCCATCGTCGTTATCAGCGTTATTTTGCTGTTTCGCCACAAAGCCAATATTGCGCGGCTCATGCAAGGTAAAGAAGCCCGTATCGGCAACAAGAAATAAAAATAACGCCTAGACTGCAGCGGACTGACACACATCGTGCAGGTCCCATCGTGGACGAACAGTAAAAGCGTGACTTTGATCGCCAAGGTCCACCAACCCGGCATTCACCCGCAATGCCGCCGCAAATGCAATCATGGCGCCATTATCGGTACACAAATCCAGGGGTGGAAAAAACACCGTGCCCCCCTGCCTGCTCATGGCCTGAACCAGCTTTTGCCGCAAGTGCCGGTTAGCCCCCACGCCGCCGGCCACCACCAGTCGCTTTAAGCCTGTCATTTTCATTGCCTTAATCGCTTTGGCTGCCAGCACGTCGACGATGGCAGCCTCGGTGGACGCCGCCAAATTCGCCCGCTGCTCGTGAGACAGCGGCCCATCTGCTTTTTCAAGGTTTTTCAAGCGCGTGAGAACGGCTGTTTTCAAACCGCTGAAACTAAAGTCGAGATCGCGACTATGCAGCATGGGACGCGGCAGATCAAAGTACGCCGGGTCTCCTTGCTCGGCCAGTTTCGACAAGGCAGGACCGCCAGGATATCCCAACCCCATCAGCTTGGCTGTTTTATCAAATGCCTCTCCTGCTGCATCGTCAAGAGTTTCACCCAATAGCTGGTAGTCCCCTACGCTGTCAACACGCATAAGTTGCGTATGCCCGCCCGAAACCAATAAAGCGACAAATGGAAAATCCGGTGTCGGCTTTGCCAGCAAAGGCGACAGCAAATGACCTTCGAGATGATGAATAGGTATAGCCGGCAGGCCGCGCGCCCAGGCGAACGACTGGGCAACGCTTGCCCCAACAAGCAAGGCGCCCGCCAACCCTGGTCCTGCCGTATAAGCCACAGCATCGATATCGTCCAGCGACAGCCGGGCTTTTTGCAGCACCTCGCGGGTAAGCGGTAATACTCGCTGAATATGGTCGCGCGAGGCCAGCTCGGGCACCACGCCGCCATATTCCTGATGCATTGCAATCTGACTGTGCAGGGAGTGGGCCAACAAACCACGATCGGTACAAACGACCGCCACCCCGGTTTCATCGCAAGAACTTTCAAAGCCAATAATAATCATGATGCGTAAGTGTACAACCACCTTAAACAAGCAGAGCGAAATCCCGTCAAGGCCCTTTCCACGCCACATGGTTGGCTAAATGGCTGGCCGGTTCAGTCAAATGATCTAGGCTAGGGTTTACCCACTGTAATTATCGTCCACCACTTCGATAGTATGTAAAAACACACCATGCTACTCAATAGTTTGCTAAGGACACATATTGGATACCTTATGGCAAAGGCGTCCAATAGCCGCCACTGTTGGCGGTTAGCTTCCCTTCTTGCGGCAACCGGGCTAGCAGAGCCTTTCATAGCGCGCTCAGGACATTATGAATCATGCCACACACTTCGCCTCGCACAGCAGCAGTCGGTTCCCGGACGCCAACTCCCAGTCATGGCGAAATCACTAAGTACCATTCAGTTAGCGAGCTTCTTGCCGCCCAGCAACCTTACGACATAGTTCTCCTGAGCCTGAATAGCGAAGAGGCTTGCCAGGCATTAAAACAGCTGCGTCGAGACCTTAACTATCATTTTCAATTAATTTTCTGCACTCAGTATCAAGATACATGGTGCGACGCTCTAAGCGATGGTCCATTGCCAACCTCCTCCGACGAACTCATATCGGCATGGCGAATTTGGTCGGATCGCCTGAACCAAATACAAAAGTATAGTTTCCTGGAACAATTTGAAAGCCGCGTGATGGCGTGGCTGTGGTTACGCCTGGGGCAACAAATAAAAGCTGTGCGCAATCCCATACACGCGCAACACTATGAATACCCCATGCTCGAAGCACTGGCAGGCCAGGAACGCATCAAACCATTCGAATGGCTCCAATCCATGAAAAGCCAAGGATGGCTTGAAGAAAACACACTTGTTGACCGGCTCCGTTTATGCACCCACTGCGGCTCAGCACGGTTAAATTACATTGACTTATGTCCGGAATGCAAGTCTATAGCCATTGCGCGAGAGCCATCGCTTCACTGTTTTGTTTGCGGCCACGTCGCGTCACAAGGCGACTTCACAAAAGACGACGCACTTATTTGTCCGAATTGCCTGAGCCGGCTGCGGCACATTGGCAGTGACTACGACCGGCCGATCGAGAACTATCGTTGCCACAGTTGCCACGCCTTTTTTATTGATGCGGATGTTCAGGCCCGATGCCTGGATTGCGAACACATCACATTGCCCGGCCAATTGCGCGTGCGCGAATTGCATAACTACAACATCACCGAAATAGGGCTGCTGCGCTGCCGGCAAGGGTTTCATAGCGACCCACTGACCACTGAACGATTCGGTACCTTAAACATAGTTGGCCTGGACACATTCCGCTATCTATTGAACTGGAGCCTGCAACAGCACCAACGCTACCCCGACCAGCAGTTTTCATTACTGGCCTTGCGGTTCCTGAACCTGACACAGGCGCTTACTCGTCTGGGCGAACAGCAAAAACATGCATTGGCCGATCGTCTTATCGAGCAATTGCAAGCCACCATGCGGGACACTGATCGCTGCACCCGCAGCAACGAAGAATGCCTGTGGTTATTGATGCCTCATATTGACAGCAAAGGTCTTGCCAAGGTGAAGCTGCGTCTGACGAAACTAACTGAACTATTCATTGCATCGGAAGTATCAGAAATCGAACTGCGCATGGCCAGCTACAGCGCATCGCATGGCCTGCCTGAACAACAAGACAGCACACTACTAATGGCGCGCTTATCGGGCGATCTGCAATAAATCATGGAACAACTACTCTACCTTTTGGATGCTTTCGCTCAAGAACTATCCGGCCAGGATGGGCCGTCCAATTTTTTTATTACTTTTTTTCCATACTTCCTGATTCTTGAGCTGCCGCTTGCTCTTTTAACGGTACTTGGCGTACTGCGATGGTATGCACGCAAACGCAGCACTATTCCAATGGCAAGTCCTTACCATCCAAAGGTTTCGTGTATTGTCGCGTGCTACAGCGAAGGGCTGGATGTACAGAAAACAATACTGACCCTGGCAGAACAAATCTATCCAGGGCACATCGAAATAATACCGATGATCGACGGTGCGAGTGTTAATCACACAACACTACAGGCTGTACGAGACGTCCGCCTGGACCCCGCCATCTATCCTCGCCGTTATCTGCGCCCTATCGCCAAATGGCAGCGTGGGGGTCGCGTATCCTCACTAAATGCAGGGCTGGCTTATTCAACCGGAGAAATCGTCATGGCGCTGGATGGCGACACTTCGTTTGACAATAATATGGTTGCCGCCATCGTGCGCCATTTTGCCGACCCCAGCGTACCGGCTGTGGCGGGCAGCCTGAGGGTGCGCAATATCTGGTCGTCAGTTACTACCGCAGTTCAAGCGCTGGATTACCTGTTGTCTATTCACATGTCCAAAACCGGACTCGCCGAGTGGAATCTTATTAACAATGTTTCAGGGGCGTTCGGCGCCTTTCGGCGAAGCTTTCTCGAACACATCGGCGGGTGGAACACACATACCGCCGAAGATCTGGACCTGACTTTACGGATCAAAAGCTATATGCGCCGCCATTCGCTCCGTATACCGTTCGAACCTGATGCAATCGGCCACACCGACGCACCCGTCACATTCCGTCAATTTCTAATGCAACGGTTGCGGTGGGATGGCGACCTGTTCTTTTTGTATGTACGCAAGCACAATCACAGCATCACCCCCTTCCTGCTTGGATGGCCGTCGTTTTTGATGGTCCTGGCCAGTGGCCTTTTTGTTCAAATAGTGCTGCCTTTCATCATTCTTGGCTACATGATCTTAACGGTGGTGTTGTTGCCGGCCACGAGCTTGCTGCTTGTGTATTCATTGATTTATATGCTGTACCTGGTTATGACAATAATCATGTTTGTCGTAATGATCCTGACTGTTGCCGAGCGTCCTTTCAAAAGCCTGAAGCTGGCCATCGTTCTACCGGTATTCCCCATTTTCATGATAATCACACGGTGCTGGAGCGCTGTGGCGATAACCAACGAGGTCCTGAGACGCGGCCATGAGGAAAGCAGCATGGCCCCATGGTGGGTACTCAAAAAAGCAACCAGGTTCTAGCTATGCGGATTATCTCTATTGTTCTCATGGTTTTCTCGTGCACCATTACGCAAGCAAATCCGGTAATGCTGAATAGTTTACTTAACAACATAGACGCGGACCCTTCCGTACGTGCGGCCCATGCAAGGCTGGATGCCGCCCTAAGCGACCAGGCTTTACAAAAAAGCGAAACTGGAGCGCAGTTATTCGTTGGAGCCAGCGCCGGCAAATACAATGAACTGGTAACAAACAGTATTATTGACGATCACTATGCAAGAGCGTTTGTGCTGGGCGTACGCTATCCATTACTTGGTACCTTGAAACGCCAGCTGGACGCCTTGCAATCAACCGAATTCACATCGCAGCGTCAGCAACTTGAGATATCCATACGCCGGGCAGAACGCCGTCTGGCATTGCGCACAGCTTATGCTGACTGGTGGAAAACCCAACAGGAACAGCAATGGTGCAAGCCTATGCGGGCAGCAGCGGCCAAAGCTTTGCATCAACTCCAGAGCCGTCAACAAGCTGGTTGGTTATTAGCGTCCGATGCGGCTATTAATCGCAATAGCTGGGACCGGACATTATCCCTTTGTTCAATCCAAAACAGTTCTGAGGCTCAGGCACGGGCAATGCTTGAGCTACTGGCCCAACAGCCCCTGCGCCCCGGCGCAACAGCCAGTGAGACTCCATTAATGGCCAACCCAGCCCCGTTGTCCGAATGGCGCGACGCGCTAGAGAAGCATCCCCGCATCGCCGCCAGACACACTAGCGTGACGGAAGCAGGTCAAAACAGGACGCAACCGTGGTATGCCAGCATCGATTCCAACATTAGCGTGGGCTATAGCGTAGAGGATCGCAGCGGCACCTCAAGAAATGGGCGCGGCCTGGTTGCAAGCCTGAACTTCACCATGCCGTTCAATATTTCAGGCCACACAAGCGCTCGCCGCACCGCCAGTTCAGCGCGCTATCGGGCCGCGCAAGAACAGCTGATTGCAGAACGCCGTAATCTTATTGTTGAATTAAGCCGAATACTGCAGCTCCATCAGCAATCAAGACAAAATCTACTCAACAAAACCAGTCAGTTTGCTGCGGCAAAGCAGCACCTGAACGATATGCAGGCACGCACTGTGCTTGAGGACGATAACGCCATGCTTCAAATACAGAGCGCTCAGCGAGATTACTATCAAGCCGGCCTCGATCGTATTTCGGCCTGGCACCAGGTTTGGCTAAATAACGCGGCAGTGCGCGTATTTGCAGAAGACGACTCAAATCCCGAGCC
>DATCVA010000025.1:0-4041 GCA_036567205.1 Eoetvoesiella sp.
GGCATCTGCCCGACTTTGTACCGGCGCATCCTATCGCTGGCAAAGAGCGTGCCGGTCCGGGCGATCCCGATGCCGCGCTATACCGTAATCGACAAATTATTCTGACCCCCCTGGAGTCCACTTGCCTCCAACAGTTGGACAAGGCAGCTAAGGTCTGGAACGCCATCGGGGCACAGGTAAAGACGCTGTCTCCTTTGGCTCATGACCGGGGTTTGGCTGCTGTCAGCCACTTGCCGCATTTACTGGCTTTTGCGTATATGACGGGCTTGCTCGACCAACCTGACGCCTCTAGCCTGTTGGCGTTGGGCGGACCGGGCTTCCGGGATTTTTCGCGTATTGCCGGTTGCGATCCTACAGTGTGGCGCGATATTTTTCGCGACAATCGCGACCAGACTCTTGGGCAGCTTGCTGCGTTTCGCCGCGCCCTGGATGAATTCGAGTGCGCTATCCAGGCCGATCAGCCGCAGACGCTGGCAAACCTGTTGCAGCGGGCATGCGAGGCGCGTGTTGCCTGGCAACCCGCCACAATTAATGATCCCGAAGACCAGGCATAACGGGCGCGGTCTGGCAGTTTATGTATGAGCCCATTTTTTATTCTTGATGGAAACAATGTAATGAAAAGACGTGTTCTGATGGCCTTCGCGGCGCTGGTTTCTTTAACCTCCCTATCGGCCCCCGGCATGGCGCAAGAAAAGGTAACACGCCTGGTCGTGCCATTTTCGGCTGGTGGTCCCATTGACGTCACCGTCCGCATTCTGGCCGAAGGCGTGCGTGACGCCTTGGGGACAGTGATTATCGAGAATAAGCCCGGTGGCGGCGGTAATATTGGGTCAGATCTGGTTGCCAAGGCGGCGCCAGACGGCAAAACCATTGGCGTGGCAACCCTGGCATCTCACGCGGTGAACCCTTGGCTTTATAAAAAGATGCCCTTTGACGTAGCCAAAGACTTTGAGCCCGTTACTCTTATGGTGCGCGTGCCTAACGTTCTGGTCATGAATGCCCAGCAAGCGGAACGCCTGAAAATCGCCTCTTTGGCTGATTTGATTGACTACGCCAAGAAAAATCCCGGCAAATTAAATTATGGTTCGGGTGGTAACGGCAGTGGCGGCCATCTGGCCGGAGAAATGTTTAAACGCCAGGCCGGGGTAGATATTGTTCACGTGCCCTACAACGGCGGAGCGCCGGCGCAGCTTGCGTTATTATCCGGTCAGATTGATTTTACCTTCGATAACCTGGCCACCGCAGCGCCTAATATTCGTGCCGGCAAGCTTACGGCGCTGGCCGTCACCACCGACACGCGCTCGTCCGAACTGCCGGAAGTACCTACCGTGAAGGAAGGCGGTTTAAGCGATTTTTCCGTTTTAACCTGGTGGGGCCTGGTTGTTCCGGCTGGAACTCCTAAAGATGTGATCGCAAAACTTAATGCAGCCTTCACCGAGGTCATGCGCGCGCCGGCCACCAAAGAGCGTTTTGCCGGGATGTTGATTGAACCTGCTCCCACCACCCCGGAAGAGTTCGGCAAGCTGATGGATTTCGAGCGTACGCGTTACGAGCACATTGTTCGCGATGCGGGCGCCAGTGTCGATTGATTAGAACTAAGATGGCCGTGGGGTTAGTGCACTGGTATTTTTCTGTGTTCTAGCCCCACGGCTGATTCTCGCCACCAATTCTGTGGTGGCTGGTACGTCTAAGGCAGCCTCTATTTAATTGAATGAAGTTATCAAAGTCGCCCCAATGCGACAATTCCGTTCGTCTGCTTGAGTAATATATTTTTGTATGCAAAAATATATTTTGAAAATAACCTGTCGTTCATTTCGCAACGACACCCCCTGGAGAAGACAAACTGAATGTCGTCAGTAATAAGGTTACAGCACAAAAGCTGATCAGCGATCGACCACAAATAACTCAGTCACTACAGTAAACACCTTGTTGCGCAAATTAAATACAGAAGCAAGGTGTTCGAAGGTTTAAATTAATGCCGATTTCCAAGAACAGCACGCAGTTTTACGCCGCTTATAGCGATATCAAGCAAAAGTTGCTCAGTGGATATTTTTCGACTGACGACCGCTTGCGTGAGGTTGATGTGGCAAAACTGATTGGCATGGGCCGAACCCCGGTTCGGGAAGCGTTAAAGCGCCTCGAGGACGAACGCTTGCTTACGCATCAGCCGCGCCGGGGGCTGGTGGTGACCAAAATAGACCAAAAGGGTGTGATCGAGCTGTACTCGATGCGCGAAGTGCTGGAAGGGGCGGCGGCCGAATTTGCCGCCCGGCAGGCTACGGATGCCGAGATCGACAATATGCAGTCGATATTGGCTGAACAAGATCAACCCGGCTGCGATCCGGTGGCCTTGAATTTAATGTTTCACGAAGCGATCTACGGCGCTGCGCACAATCAGTATTTGATACGGTCGTTGCGAGCCATAACCGACACTACTTATTTACTGGGCCGCAGTACCTTGCAAGTCAAGGATCGGGCCGATAAGGCGCTAGGCGAGCACCAGGAGATTTTGGCGGCAATAAGAAACCGCGATCCCGAGGCGGCCGGCCGTGCTGCGAAACACCATATCAGGCAGGCCTTTCTCGAGCGTTTAAAAATGCTCCGGGAAAATCAGGATCAGCACAAGCAATGATGGCGCAATAACGCTTAACGATTTCCGATGCCCGAGTTGCATACCAGTACAAAGAGGGGCCTTGCTCCTGAAAATGGTTACCGGTCTGCGCCACTAAACAATTTTTTAACTTGGAACAATATTCTATGAAAATCATCGTGCTCCCAGGCGACGGTATAGGCCCTGAAACAATGGCGGCAACAGTACAGGTGCTCAATGCGGTTTCTGATCGTTTTAGCCTGGATCTTGACCTCGTTCACGAAGTGGCTGGCCACGATAGCCTTAAATTGCATGGCGCCACGGTAACGGCTGGGTTGCTTGAGAAAGTCAAGGCGGCCGACGGGCTCATGTTGGGTCCAATGGCCACTTATGACTTCAAAGATGAGTCGAAGGGCGAAATTAACCCGTCCAAGTACTTCCGCAAAGAGCTCGATTTGTATGCCAATATTCGGCCCGCTCGTACATATAAGGGTATGGAGGCTCGTCTGGGCGAGTTCGACCTGGTGGTAGTGCGCGAAAACACCGAGGGTTTTTATTCAGACCGTAACGTTGAGTCGGGCGGCAGCGAAATGCTGATTACACCCGATGTGGTCGTCTCGTTGCGCCGTATTACACGGCAATGCTGCGAACGCATTGCCCGCTCGGCTTTCGAGTTGGCAATGACCCGCAACAAGCATGTCAGTATTGTGCACAAGGCGAATGTATTGAAAATTGCCGATGGCATGTTTATCGATATTTGCCATCAGATTGGGCGTGATTATCCTGACGTTAAGGTCGACGACTTTATTGTCGATGCCATGATGGCGCACGTGGTGCGCGCTCCGCAACGGTTTGACGTTATCGTCACCACCAATATGTTTGGCGATATTCTCTCCGACCTGACCGCCGAGCTTTCTGGCAGTCTGGGCTTGGGCGGTTCGTTGAATGCTGGCGAAAAGTATGCCATGGGCCAGGCTGCGCACGGATCGGCGCCTGATATCGCCGGTCAGAATATTGCCAACCCGTTCTCTCTGGTGCTTTCGGCGGCCATGTTATTAAGCTGGTTCGCTCAGAAAACCGGCAAAAATGAGTTTTTACAGGCAAGCCAGGTTATTTTTGACGGAGTTGCCCAGGCAATTGAGTCGGGTGAAGCTACTCGGGATGTGGGCGGTAATCTGGGTACACAGGAAACCGGTGAAGCCCTGGCCAGGCGTTTGCGCACGGGTTCCTAAGCATCTGTACCGGCTCGCTCGCGCGGCGATCTTGCTGGCTTGCTTTGGCCGCTTTCACGAGCGGCAAAAAACCCTCTATGATTAAGGGGTGTTGAATCCGGGCATTGGCAACAGGGGCTAATCTCATAACATGGCAAAAAAACTGGGCAGCTTGTTTTTTTCCACGGCGAAGCGAATTGGGCGTCTCCAACGGCAAGCATTCAAGCTCGCCACCCAGGC
>DATCVA010000026.1:0-3818 GCA_036567205.1 Eoetvoesiella sp.
ACGATTGTGTACGGCAATTGCTGCGCAAGCTTGTGCGTCGTGGCGAGCTGTTTCAAGTGGTGCGCGACCTGTTCTATCACCGTGAACAGGTGGCGCGGATGGCGGCCCTGACGGCATCATTGAACGATGGAGGGGGCGTCAGCGCCGCCGCCTTTCGCGACAGCACTGGCCTGGGGCGAAAACGGGCCATCCAGATACTGGAGTTCTTCGACCGGGTTGGCTATACGCGCCGTTTAAAGGACAGGCACGTTTTGCGCGGCGATAGCGCTATCTTTGCAAGATTATCGGATTAACGCGGGTATCGGCCCGTACTGTGCATGCGGCGGTGTCCGGGTGTGCCGGCCGGGATGTCGCAAAAAATTTACGTGGCTTCAAGCGCAGCGCTTTGACTCCGGCTATCATAATGTTGCTGTGGAAGGCATTCGTGTCCGGTGGCGCGGCTGGGCTTCAAACCCAGTTGGGGGCGTCAGACGTTCCCAGGTAGGTTCGACTCCTGCTGCTTTCCGCCCCATGTTCCGGCCCAAAAGCCGGGCACGCCGACCGGGCGTAGTTGCTGTGCGACTTCATCACATGTTTGTCTACTGGAGGGCTTAATGCCACAACCTGTTGCTGTTTCCGATAGCTTGCGCTTGACATCGCTTTCGCATGGGGGCGGTTGTGGTTGCAAGATTGCGCCGGGCGTGCTGTCGGAATTGTTGGCCAACATGCCCGCGGTGCAAGGTTATTCCAATTTGCTGGTTGGTGCCGAAACTTCCGATGATGCTGCGGTCTATAAGCTTAACGAAGAGCAGGCGCTTATCGCCACCACCGATTTTTTCATGCCGATTGTCGATAATCCCTACGACTTCGGTCGCATCGCTGCCGCCAATGCGCTTTCGGACATCTACGCCATGGGCGGCACACCCATCATGGCGCTGGCCATTGTCGGCATGCCCATCAATGTGTTGCCCAAGTCTGATATTGCCCTGATTTTGCAAGGCGGCGCCTCCGTGTGCACCGAGGCCGGCATTCCTGTGGCAGGAGGGCATTCCATTGATTCGGTTGAACCGATTTACGGCTTGGCCGCCATGGGCCTGGCGCATCCCGCGCGTATCAAGCGTAATGCCGATGCGTGTCCGGGCGATGTGCTGATTCTAGGCAAGGCGCTGGGCGTTGGCGTATTGTCGGCGGCCCTGAAGAAGAACCTTTTGGATGAAGCCGGTTACCGTGTCATGGTCGATACAACTACACGCCTGAATCGGCCCGGTGTGGCGCTGGCCGCCCTAAGCGGCGTTCATGCCATGACCGACGTGACAGGCTTCGGTTTACTGGGGCACGCGCTGGAAGTGGCACGTGGGTCGGGGCTGACCGCAAAATTAAGGCTGGCTGATTTGCCCTGGCTCGAGGGCGTGCGCGATCTGGCTGAACAGGGTGTAATTACCGGGGCATCGGCCCGCAATTGGGCTTCGTATGGCGCCTCGGTGCGCGTGGCACAGGATCTGGATGCCGCTTCGCGCGCATTGCTGTCCGATCCGCAGACCTCCGGGGGCCTTCTGGTGGCGTGCGCGCCCGAAATGGCTAGCCAGGTGCTGGATATTTTTCAGTCTGAAGGTTTCGGACAGGCTGCCGTCATTGGGAAAATGATGGCCGGCGAACCGGTGGTTCAGGTAGTTTGAGCGATTTTTTTAATGCTTTTGTTTTTTTAACAGAGCATCCGGTATATTGTTTAAGCACACGTATTAAGAAGTAATTCCATTTCTATATCAAACGCGAAGGCGAAGCGCAGATATTACTTTTGTAAGGCAGGCGAAGTCGACAAAGCGCAGTTTGGTATAGAAACAGAATAAAAAAGGCACATTAAAAACACCTTAATTTTCGACATAAAAAACGGGAGACAATCTTGAAACTACGTTACCTGGCATTGGCCGCAACCCTGGCCACCGGCATTACCGGTTACTCATACGCGGACACGTATCCGTCCAAACCAATCACAATGGTTGTGCCATTTTCACCCGGCGGCGTTTCCGATACGACCGCCAGGCCGCTGGCAATGATAATGACGAAATTGCTCGGTCAACCTATTGTTGTTGAAAATCGTCCAGGGGCGGGCGGTGGAATAGGCATGGCGTATGCCGCCAAGGCGGCGCCCGACGGCTACACCATCATGATGGCCCTGCCCAGCATATCAGCCATACCGGAAGCCAATAAAGTAGAGGGTAAGGCCGTTACTTATACGACCTCTCAATTCGAGGCAATTGCCAGGGCGTCAGCAGATCCGACGGTATTGGTTGTGGGCAGCAGTACACCGTGGCATTCCCTTAAAGAATTTGTCGACGATGCCAAAAAGAACCCTGGCACCATCAGCTACAGCACCTCGGGCGTGAATGGCACGACTCATGTTGCCATGGAGCGATTCGCCCATGCTGCCGACATCGAACTGCTGCACATACCATACAGCGGCGGTGGTGAACAAGTATCGGCAGTGCTGGGTAATCATGTTAAGGCCACCACGCAAACCTATGGCAATACATCGCAACACATCAAGAGTGGAAAAATGCGTCCATTAGCGGTTCAAAGCGACCACCGACTGCCGACACTTCCCGATGTGCCGACGATGAAAGAACTGGGCTACGACGCTGAATACTATCTTTGGGCAGGGTTATTTGCGCCCGTCGGGCTTCCTGAAAATGTCCGGACTACTTTGCGCGAGGCCGCCAAAAAAGCCATAGCCGACCCAGCATTCGAAACCGCCATGAACACGATGGGTACGCCTATTCAATATTTGGATGCTCCCGAGTTCGAGAAATTCTGGCGTACGGACGAAAAGCATCAGGTCCAGGTCATCAATAATATTGCAAAGTCAATTAAACCAGGAAGTAAGTAATGAAACTCGCTACGTATTTGCGCGACGGTATCGCGCGGGTTGGCATCATCGACGGGGATCACATTGTGGATCCGCTTATTCTTCAGCAGGAAACCTCGCTGCTGGGATCAGACGCGGCATGCTACGCCAGCATGCTCGATGTTATTAAGAACGCCTCGCAGGCCGAGCGTGTTGCGGTGCAGGCTATCGAGATCAGCCGCCAGCAGGGTAAAGGCCGGATGGCACTGGCCGATGCGGTTTTACTGGAGCCATTGCAGCCATCGACCATTCTTTGTTCGGGAAGCAATTACCTTAGCCATAATGCTGAAAAAGCCAATGCGGACACCAGCGGAAAAGAGCCGGAGTTCTTTATCAAAACCGCTGATTGCGTCGTGCCGCACGAGGGCGAGATCATTTATGATCCTTTGCTGACCAAGAAGCTTGACGGAGAAGCCGAGCTTGCGATTGTCATTGGCAAGCCGGGCCGCCATATTCCTGTGGAACAGGCTCTTGATCACGTGTTTGGCTACACCATTATTAATGACGTAACCGCGCGCGACCGGCAGGTCAGGTATCGGCCTGACGGCAGCACCTGGTACGAGCTGGGGCGCGGCAAGGTGTTTGACACCAGTGCGCCCATTGGCCCATTTATTGTGACGACCGCCGACATACCCGATCCGCAAGCTTTGAAAATCAGCTCAAGGGTTAACGGCGAACTGCGCCAGAATAGCCATACGTCGCAAATGATCTGGAGCGTTGCCGAACTGATTCATGTTTTTTCCATCAATCTGACGTTGCGTCCTGGCATGGTCATTATTACCGGCACGCCCAGTGGCACGGCCTGGTCGACTGACAAGGAGCTTGGCGGGAAATGGTCTGGCGAGAACGGCATTGTTCCCGCCAAGGGGTATCTGCAGCCAGGCGATCAGATCGAATGCGAAATCGAAAAAATCGGGGTGTTGCGCAACACCGTGGC
>DATCVA010000027.1:0-6482 GCA_036567205.1 Eoetvoesiella sp.
GACGGGGTGAAATCTTTCATGCCGATCTTGCGCGCCACCCAGCGCGCGGTAGCTGGCATCAACTGCATCAAGCCCGAGGCGCCCACATGCGAACGCGCATCGGTAATAAACCGCGACTCTTGACGGATCAACCCATAAACCCAGGCCGGATCCAGGTTAATCAAGCGCGCTTTTTCGGTAACCCGTCCCTCGAATGGCGCAATAAAGCGCTGAGTGAAGTCAATTTCGTTTTGGGTACGCAGTGACGTATTAACAACCCGGTCAAAAATTTGCTCGTGTCGGGCAAGTTCGGCAGCAGCCAGCAATTGGCGATCGTTCATGCCGCGCAAACTAAAGTTCCACTCGGGCACAGCCTCGGGACGCCAGCCCAGATCGAATAGCATAATGGCCCGCTGCAAACCGCTGTGAGCACGGGCCTGAGCCAATTCGGCCGCCGTCACCGGGGCAGGCGCCTTGGGTATGGATAAAGTCTGGCCTAATTCTTCAGTAGCCAACTGGCCATAAAAATCGAACCCGCCGGTAATGGATGCGAAATGCTTGTTGGCAGCTTCCTTATTGCCTTGCGCAGCCAGCGAGCGAGCGTACCAATAAACCCAGACCGGTTCGGCTTGTTGCGCCGGCGACATTTTTTGAATGGCCTTGCTTACCCGCGACCAATCGATTTTTGCCTGACGCAGCTCGGAACGCACTTGCCACGCGTTGTTGTAATCGGTCATGGGTGCATTGCCCGAACGCCGATACCAATTGACCGCCTCAGCAGCCTCGACATTAAGCGCTGCGATCAGCCCGAACTGCCCCCATACCCACTGAATATGCGACTTGGGTATAGCGTTGGCCCAGTTATTTTCGATATACGCAGCGCTGGCCAAACGGTTTTTGGTTCGTGCCAGACGGGCTAGCGCCAGGGTAACGAGTTCAATGTCAGCCCGGGTTTTAGGCGCTTTCTGTGTCGACAACCACTTTTGCGGGTCTTTCATCAGCGCCGCATACGAAACCATTTCAAGGTTATTGAACATGATCGCGGCCAGACGCTGTGCATTACCCGTTTTATTTTCCTCAAGCGTCGCGCGCAGCAAAGGCTCAAGCTGCTTCCAGCCTACTACTTTGCTTTCGGCCAGCTGATCGAGCATTCCCCAGCAAGCCGAGGTCGGTTTAAACGCATCCATGACGTTTTTGGAAGCCGGACGCTGCCCAGTCATGTGTTGTGCCATGATGAGTGTGCAGTCGACGTTGGCGTTACTGCTAACCACAGGCCCCAGCTGATTCACCATCGCATAGTCACCGGCACGGCCTGCCGCCACAATCCAGTCAGCCTTGATTTTATCGGCCAGGTAATCATCTTGATTGGTCGACATAAACTGCTGCAATCGGGCCGTAGGCACGGGTACGGTCGGATCTTGAACCTGCTGACGCAAATACCAGTACTCAGCGTAAGACCCCAACTGCGGCTCGGCCTGTGCTTGCGGCACCAGACCAGCCAAACGAGTCCATTGCTTTTTCTGCATGGCCTCGCGAGCATCGATCAGCGCCTGCCGGGCTACACTTGGGGGCACCAGCGACACTGGCTTGATGCTTGCTTCAGCTGGCGCCTGGGGCGCAATCGGAATAAAACCGGGAGCAGGCGTATCGGACGGCGTCAACGATTTCTTTAAGTTGGCCGGGTCGGCCAGGGTCGGCGCCGGTACAGGCGCCTCGGCACCGGCACAGCCCGACAATCCCATTGTCAGCGCAAGCCAGGCGCCAGCGCCCCACAACCTGCCACCTTTCAAACCAGAAAGATTTTGGGTTTTCTGATACCGTTGTTGTTGCTTGATTAACATCTGTCCGGACCCCACTAAATATCGCCATGAATAACAATGTAGAGAATAACGCAGTCCCCCTTCGGACGCGACTAAAAGAACGAAGAGCGGCTCAGAACCCCGTGGATTGCCGCCGCGGAGCACTGCTTATCCGGGGCCGTCTGTTTACGTGGCTAGCCACAACACGCACGAATCTGCAAAAAGCCGGTAAGCCGGAACCCAGGAACATTGCGGCATTTTGGTCAATGGACCAAGAACCCGACCTTAAACCCTTACTGAGCCAATGGGTGGAAGAGGATGGCATTTCCGTAAGCCTGCCAGTGGTGGGCGCGCCCAATGCTCCCCTGCAATTCCGGATCTGGACCCCTGAGACCCGCATGCAAATAGGCCCCTATGGCATCGCCGAACCACAAGGCCCGGCAGCCCCGGCACCCGATATAATACTTGTGCCCACTCTTGGCTACACCCGCCAGGGCGACCGCGTCGGCTATGGAAAAGGCTATTATGACCGAACCCTGGCTGCGCTCAACGCTCAGAACCATGCTTATACCAGCATTGGAATTGCCTGGGCTTGCGGCGACTTGTCGAACGATGCTTATACGCCCGCCGAACACGACGTAAAGCTTGATGCCATCCTGACAGACAAAGGCTGGGCCGTGCCAGCCCCCACCTTATAAACAGCAATACGCCTCCAAAAGGACGCGGCCCTTATTCCATTTTCAAATCAATCGTAAGCACGAAGGCAAAACGCAGACAGTACAGTTGTAGGGCAAGCCGACACAGCCCACGGTTGATTTAAGGAAGCGCTGAACAAGTCGGGCGAATGGAATTACAACGTTAATGCTTTGGCAATCGACGTAGTTGCCTCTGCATTATTCAGCGTATAAAAATGCAGGCTGGGTGCACCCTGATCTAGCAAGCGCTGGCAAAGCCGCGCCATGACATCGGCCCCAAATGCCTTGATCGAGGCGCGATCATCGCCATACTCGGCCAGGCGCAATCGAATCCAGCGTGGGATTTCCGCACCGCACATCTCTGAAAACCGCACAAGCTGGGAATGATTGGTAATAGGCATGATACCGGGCACGATGGGCACTGTAATCCCTTTGGCCTGTACCCGGTCCACAAAATCGAAGTAAGCGTCCGCATTAAAAAAATACTGGGTTATAGCGCTGTTGGCGCCCGCCTGAACCTTGGTGACGAAATGATCAAGATCGTCGGCGGCGCTATGCGCCTGCGGATGCATTTCCGGGTAAGCCGCTACCTCGACCTGAAACCAGTCGCCGCTATGCTCGCGAATAAACCGCACCAGATCACTGGCGTAGCGAAGTTCGCCCGCGTCACCCCCCATACCCGAGGGCATGTCGCCGCGCAGCGCCACAATGCGCTTAACACCCTGCGCCCGGTAAGTATCCAGAATTTCAGCCAATGTTGCACGCGTTGCGCCAATGCAAGACAAATGGGGCGCCGCATCGAACCCCAGGTTCTGCATCATGCGCACCGTGTCGGCGGTTCCTGTCCGGGTCGAGCCCCCCGCCCCGAACGTAACACTGACATAACTGGGATGCAGGGCCAGCAATTGCTTGGCCGTACGCACCAGTTTTTCTTGTGCGGCGATATCCCGGGGCGGGAAAAACTCTAGACTTATTTCTTTCTTCTGAAGCATTTACACAGCCAGCCTGGACAACAGCCCTGAAATTACACTGTAAACAAAGGCACCCAACATGGCCCACCAAAAACCGTTGACCTGAAAACCTTTAAGAATTGAACCGGCGAACCAGAACACCAAAGCATTCAGGACCAGCAAAAACAAGCCTAGAGTCACGATGGTAATAGGCAAGGTCAGCAAAACCAGCAACGGTTTAACCAGGGTATTAAGCAAGCCCAGCACCAGCGCCGCAATTAATGCCGAACCAAATGACGCCACTGTTATGCCCGGCAAAATATACGCCACGATAAGCAGGGCCACAGCATTCAACAGCCAGATAAATAAAAGTGTCATATCAACCCCTTGTTGTTACACAGGTACCGCAATACGCCCGGGGGGCTTCGCAAACGATTGCGGCGCCTACCCCAAGCCCTATACACAGTCCAGGCAATGCCGCTTAGTAACGGTAGTGTTCAGGTTTGTACGGCCCTGCCACCGGCACGTTGATATAGTCTGCCTGGTCTGGACGCAACTGAGTCAACTGCACACCCAGTTTTTTCAAATGCAAGCGCGCGACTTTTTCGTCGAGATGCTTGGGCAATACATAAACCTCGCCCTTTTTATAGGCGTCACCACGTGTGTAAAGCTCGATTTGAGCGATTGTCTGGTTGGTAAATGACGCCGACATCACGAACGACGGATGGCCCGTGGCGCAACCCAGATTAACCAGCCGGCCCTTGGCCAACAAGATAATGCGTTTGCCGTCGGGGAAGATAATGTGATCGACTTGCGGCTTGACTTCTTCCCATTGCAAATCCTCTACTGCGGCAACGTCGATTTCGTTATCGAAGTGACCGATGTTGCAAACGATGGCCTGGTCTTTCATGCGCTGCATATGGTCGCGTGTAATGACATGGTAGTTGCCCGTCGCGGTCACGAAAATGTCGGCCTTATCGGCAGCCTCGTCAAGAGTGACAACCTTGTAGCCTTCCATCGAGGCCTGCAGCGCACAAATTGGATCAACTTCAGTAACCCAAACCTGGGCACGCAATGCCGACAGTGCTTGCGCGCAGCCTTTGCCCACGTCGCCAAAACCGCATACAACCGCAATTTTTCCAGCAATCATGACATCGGTTGCACGCTTGATGCCATCAACCAGCGACTCACGGCATCCGTACAGGTTGTCGAATTTGGATTTGGTGACTGAGTCGTTAACGTTGATGGCGGGGAATGACAGCTCGCCCTTTTTGGACATTTGGTACAGGCGGTGCACACCGGTCGTGGTTTCTTCGGTTACGCCTTTAACTTGTGCAAGACGAGTCGAATACCATTTGGGATCGCGCGCCAGCTGCGCCTTTATCGATGCGAAAAGCACACGCTCTTCTTCGCTGCCCGGCTTATCGAGCACCGATAGATTGGTTTCGGCCTTGGTACCCAAATGCAGCAACGTAGTGGCATCGCCGCCGTCGTCGAGGATCATGTTGGCATGCTGGTCATTGGGCCACTCGAAGATTTTATGGGTGTATTGCCAGTAATCTTCGAGTGTTTCGCCCTTGACCGCAAACACAGCCGTGCCACCGGCAGCAATGGCCGCAGCAGCGTGATCCTGAGTCGAAAAAATATTGCATGAAGCCCAACGCACTTCGGCGCCCAAGGCAACCAGCGTTTCAATAAGAACCGCGGTTTGAATCGTCATATGCAGGCTGCCCGCAATGCGCGCGCCTTTTAAAGGCTGCGATGCGGCATACTCGTCGCGCGTGGCCATCAGGCCCGGCATTTCGGTTTCAGCAATCGCGATTTCACGACGGCCCCAGCCTGCCAGGCCGATGTCGGCAATTGTGTAATCGGAGAAAGTGGTGTCGGCAACAGTGTTCATTGTGATATCCCAATAAACCTGCACGGACGAAAGCGACAACGTTGGTGCCCACCTTCGCCTGCAATGCAGGAGATGATGAGCGCCGTTGAAACAAAAGACAGTCCTGAGCCTAGCGGGTATACCCGTCGCAGCGCCCCTCAGGAAAGCAGTAATTGTAGCGTACTTATTCCATTTTCAAATCAATGGCAAGCACGAAGGCGAAGCGCAGACAGGCCATTTGTACGGCAAGCGAAGCCGACACAGTTCATGGTTGGCTGGGAAATGGAATTAAGCGGTTTTAACCTTGGCGGCGCGGATATCCCTGAGCTTTGATACGCACCCAGACGTCACGCTTTTCGTCGTCACTCAAAAAAACCCAATTGGCCACCTCCATGGCGGTACGGCCGCAGCCCCGGCAAATATCGTCGTACAACGTCGAACAAACCGCCACACAAGGCGAGTCGCTGGGCGTCAGGCTATTGTTCGGATCGGAACGAGAGCGGGTATCGGACATAAAGGCATCTACTCCAAAAACGTTGGCGGCATGAAGATGTGCCTGAAGCCTGCCGTAGTTGACGCGGGCAAGGCCTGCGCCAACTACGTGAGTAAAACTTAAATGGCTTTTTTCAAGATATCGATCTTGTCGGTGGCTTCCCAGCTGAACTCGGGCTCGGAGCGGCCAAAGTGGCCATACGCCGCAGTCTTGGTATAAATAGGACGTAGCAGGTCCAGCATATTAATAATGCCCTTGGGACGCAAGTCGAAGTGCTCGTGCACCAACAAAGCAATTTGATCATCGGGAATTACGCCCGTGCCTTCAGTGTAAACCGTGATATTGATCGGCTCGGCAACGCCAATGGCATAGCTGATCTGAACTTGACACTGACGCGCCAGGCCGGATGCCACTACGTTCTTAGCCACATAACGAGCCGCATAAGCCGCCGAACGGTCGACCTTGGAAGGATCTTTACCCGAGAAAGCACCGCCGCCATGCGGACAAGCGCCACCGTAAGTATCGACAATGATTTTACGGCCTGTCAAACCGCAATCGCCTTGCGGGCCGCCAATCACGAACACGCCCGTAGGGTTGATCAGAAACTTGGTCTTGGCCGTTAGCAGGCCATCGGGAAAGCTGGGCTTGATAATATGCTCGACCACGGCTTCGCGGATATCGGCTTTT